>JAAUQO010000176.1 GCA_012032775.1 Oscillochloris sp.
ATCGCCGCGATCAAAAGTGGTGCTGGCGGCCCAGGGTATTCCCTGCGGCGCGCCACGGCGCCCGCAGCGCCCACTCACCCCCGGCCGAACGCACACAGGTGTTGGCGGCGGTTGAGGCAAGTGAGCTTGCCGACCTGGAGCGCGCAGCTCTGGCCCGGCTCGAAGCGGCATAAGCTGTCGTTTGGTTCGCTTTGACGGGTAATCGCCCGACGGAATGCCGTCACTGCCCTTCGGTTTCCGGTGCGGGCGGCAGGCGCAAGCCGCCCAGAAAACCGCCGTCAACCCGTAGGGCGCTGCCGGTAATGTAATCGGCGGCCTCGCTGCACAGAAATGTCACTGCATGGCCAATATCGGCCGGCGTACCAATGCGGCCCCAGGGGATCGCGCGCCCGGCTCGGGCAATTGCGGCTTCGTCGGCGAAGCGGCGCTCGCCGGGTGTGTCGATATAGCCGGGATTGACCACATTCACATTGATTCGGTGCGGCGCCAGTTCTTCGGCCAGCGTGCGCCCAAACTGGTTCACCGCCGCCTTGGCCATGTTGTAGGCCGCACTCATCGGCAGCGCCATGTCGGCCATGATCGAGCCGATGATCACGATCTTGCCGCCGTGGCCCTGGGCGATCATGCGGCGCGCTGCGGCCCGGCAGGTGTGAAAGACGCCGAACTGGGTTACGGCGATCGTGCGCTCAACGTCAGGCCAGGCGCTTGCAACCACCAGTTCGCGCACCGAAAAGGCCGCATTGGCGACGGCGATGTCGAGCCGGCCGAATACGGCCACGGCATCGGCGACAACCGCCTCAACCTGCTCCGCTTCCGCCACGTCGGCATAGCTCACCCGCGCCTGCCGGCCGAGCGCACGCACCAGTTGCGCCGTTTCATATGCGGCGGGGTTATCGCCGCCTGGGCCGGAGGCCAGATCATTCACGACAATATCGGCCCCTGCTGCGGCAAGACCGAGCGCGATCCCGCGCCCGATCCCCTGGCCGGCGCCGGTGATCCACGCAACCCGTCCCGCCAGGTCCACACGCATCTCAGAATACCTCGACGATCATCTCAATCTCGACCGCATAGTTCAGTGGCAGCGTCATACCAACCGCACTCCGCGCATGGCGGCCGGATTCGCCGAACACATGCAGCAGCATGTCGCTACAGCCGTGAATAACCGCCGGTGTGTTGCTGAAGCCGGGCGCAACATTGACCATGCCCAGTACCTTCACCACCCGCACAACTTTGTCGATTCCGCCGGCCAGCGTTTGTACGACATTCAGACAGCCGACGGTTGAGAGTTGCGCCGCCTTATACCCTTCCTCGACACTGAGATCTGCGCCGAGTTGTCCTTTGATCTCAAGATCACCAAGCCGCGAGACCTGGCCCGAGGTGAAGATCAGATTCCCGCTGCGAACGCCGAGCATGATCTTGCCCGCGTCAAGTTCGACCGGCTCCAACGTATAGCCCAGTTCGCGCAATCGTTCCAGATAACTCATTCCATGCTCCTTTAGCGTAATGCACCACGTGCCGCAACCGGCCAGATCACTTCGACCGCACCGTCGCGAATGCCGACGATCTCATTAAACAGGTTGGTAACCACACAGCAATGGTTCGGGATCACACGCACCCGATCGCCGATTGCCGGCCGCCGCGTACAAGCGCTGAAATCGACTGTGCCATGCTCCTCGGAGAGACTGTACAGGCGGGCCTCGGGATAGTCCGGCAGTAGTCCGTAATCCTCCAGGCCAAGCAGATCGGACGAAAAGGTTTTGCTGCCGCCGTCGAGGATGCCGCGCTCGGCGGTGGGCCTGCTGACGACGGTGGTGATCACACTGAAAGCACACTGCTCAAGGCTGATGGCGCCGGCATTCATTGTATAACGATCGCCGTAGATGTACATCCCGGCCCGGTGTTCCGTCACCTCGGGATACATGTGGGCATGCCACATGCCCGGCGTGCCGCCGCCGCTGACCCGTTCGACCGGTAACCCGGCGGTCTGGATGCGGCTGATCGCCGCGCGCATGAAAGGCCCGGTCGCCGGGCTACTGGGGTAAGTCATCAGGCCGCCGAAGCGCAGGCCGGGGGTGCCTGCGATCAACAGCGCCAGTTCAGCCGCTGCGGCCGGCGTTTGTACGCCGCAACGCCCTAACCCCGTATCACATTCAACCAGCACCGGAATTTCGAGTTGTGCGGCCTGCAGCACTTGCCCCAGTCCCTGTACCACATAGGCCGAATCGGCGGTCAGGCTTAGTTGCGTGGTTTGGGCCAGGGCGGCCAGGCGTTCGAGCTTGGCGGCGCCGATGATATTGTAAGGCAGAAAAATATCCGTGATCCCGGCTGCCGCCATCACCTCGGCTTCGCCGATCTTCTGGCAGGTGATCCCAACCGCCCCGGCCGCCAGTTGCATCTGGGCGATCGCCGGGATTTTGTGGGTTTTGATATGCGGTCGATTGGCGATCCCATGTTCGCCGAGATAGTTCTGGAAACGGGTGATATTGGCTTCCAGGCGATCGAGATCGACCACGGCGACCGGTGTATCGAGCTCATCGATATGCATAGTGCGTACGACTTTCTCAAACAAGGATACAGATCCGCGCGTACGCGGGAACCGGATACGGGAACTTTATCCCGGCGCATGTGCTAATCCAATCCGAGTAAACGCAGTGCGTCGCGCTGGATAATCGCTTCGATCGCCTCTTCCGGCACCCGCGGCAGGCGGGTGCCCTCGACAATCGCATTGACGCCGCGCATGCGGGTTATGGTCTCTTCAACCGTTGTCACCGGGAAATCGGTGCCGAAGAGGATCTTGTCGAGCACATTCCATTCGCTGGCCTTAACCATCTGCTCCCAGAAGGAGAACGGACGATAAAAGTTTGCCGAGATATCGGCATAGACGTTGGGATGTTTGCGGATGACCACACAGGTATCGACCTGCCAGGGGTGGCCGACGTGGGCCATAATGATCTTGAGATCGGGATAGCGGATCGCGATCTCGTCCATCAGCAGTGGATGCGAGAGTTTGATCGGGGCTTCGCGCACCGGCGAGGTGCCCTGGTGAAACAGGATCGGCAAGCCATATCGCTGGGCGCGCTCGTAGATCGCCAGGGCGCGTGGTTCCAGTGGATCGAAGTTCTGATAATTTGCGCCGAGTTTGATTCCGCGCAGGCCCAGATCGCTGCGGCAGCGTTCCAATTCATCGAGACAGGTGGCATCGTGGGGATGCAGGGCCATAAAGCCGATCAGCCGCTCGGGATGGGCGCGCACAAAGGTCGCTGCGGCATCATTAAGGTTGCCCTCGTACCAATCGGCACCCGATTCGGCGATCCCGTCGTAGCGCGATCCGCCCGCATGCCAGGCGATCCCGAACACGATCGATTTGCTCGCCGGCCCCTGCGCCGCCAGATAGTCGTCCCAACTCGTGGTTGCCTTCACCGCCCGGTCGGGCCGCCAGACGGCATTCATCACAACTTTGTCTTCCGGCACCGGGCCGCGGTATGTCGGCGTGTGGGTGTGAACGTCGATGATCACAGTTTACCTCCTGATTTTGCGTTGGGTCGCGGCGACAAAGCGGAAAAAGACCATCTTTTGGCTCGTGTTGGCAACAAAGCTGCCAACACGAGCCAAAAAACAGATTCTTCCACCGCGTACCTCGTGTCATGTAGAAAGCGCAAAGAGTTGGGCCGCATTGCCGTAAAACAGATCCTCGATCTGGGTGTCGCTCAGGCGTAGCCGCCGGCAGGCCAACCGCAGCGCGCGCAGCGATTCCAGCCCCACCAGGGCCGGGTAAACGTCGCCGTGGTTTTCGCCCAGGGTTGCACCCTCGGCATACAGCCAGTGAAACGAATCGCCGACGGCAACACAGCGGCCGCGCAACTGGCTGATCGGAAAATCGCTGCCGTAGAGCAGCCTGGTGTGGCCAAAGGTGTCGATAATCGCCTCGAACCCGCCGGCTTCGGTTACGGCGCTGGTGTCAAACCAGAGATTGGCCAGGTTGGCCAGGGCCGCGACACCTTCGATTGTATGCCAGGGATTAAAGCCGCGCCCGGCGTGGGCCAGGATCAGCCGCATATTCGGATAGCGTTCAGCATAGCGGCGCAGTGTAGCCTGATTGGCCGGATCGGCGAGTGCCCGCGCCCGCACCAGATGCAGCGTGACAGTGAGTCCTTCGTCGTGAGCAACCTGGGCCAATGGTTCGGGGAAGTAAGCTGCCAGCGGCGCATGCCAGGTTGGGTATGGCGTTTGGGCCAGGGTATGGTATGGTTTCAGGCCGACATACCCTGCGCGGCGCACCTGTTCGCGCACCATATCCGGATCATCGCCGGGGCCGACGATCAACTGCGGCAGCGCGGCAAAACCCTGGGCGCGAGCGGCCCCGGTTTCGGCGGCCACGAATGCATCATTCGCGGCCCGCTCGCCGTTGAAGGTTAGCCCGAAGCAGAGCGCGCCGACGGTGCGTTTGGGGCCATGCAGCCAGGCGACATCGCGGATAAACCGATCCCAGTCAACTTCGCTGGGCGTTGCCGCGAAGAGCGGCGGCGGCCCGGCCGGGCCATAGTGGGCGTGGCGGTAGAGATGCACATGAGCGTCGAAGATCCGCGCCGGCAAGAACGCATGCAGCGTCTGCTCGAACAACGCGCGATCGGCTTGAAGCTGCTGCCAGTGGCTCATCGGGCCTGCTCCCTCTGTTTCGCATCAAGCCTCCCAGGTGTTGCGCAACAGTTGTAACCAGTTGCCATGCATAATTGCGCGATATCGGCCTGATGGTAGCCGCGCCGGGCGAGCAGTTCGCTCAGGCGTGGCAGATCGCCGATTGTGTCGAGATCGGCCGGTGATTGTTCGCGCCCGAAACCGCCGTCGAGATCGCTGCCGATCGCGGCATGGCGGCTGTTACCGGCCAGTTGGCAGATATGGTCGATATGCTCGACAACCCGTTCCAGCGGCACCGCCGGGTTGTTGGGCGCGCCGACGATCCAGCCCGGTTGCAGCATCCAGGTATCGAGGGCCGCGCCGATCACGCCATTGCGGGCGATAATCGCGCGCAGTTGTTTGTCGCTGAACTGCCGTTGGTGCGGCACGAGCGCTCGGCAGTTGGTGTGGCTGGCCAGAATCGGCCCGCCGAAGCGATCGAGCGCCTGCCAGAACGCCGGATCGGAGAGATGGGTCACATCGAGGATGATCCGCTGTGACTCCATTGCGGCCAGTAAGGCATGGCCCTGCGGCGTGAGCGGGTTCTCGGTGCCGGTGCCGCCGGCATAGCGTCCGGGGCCGTAATGAGCCGGCCCGATCATGCGCAAACCCAGCCCATACCAGTCGGATAATTCGGCCGGATCGAGGATGGGATCGGCGCCTTCCATACTGATCACAAAGCCGACCACGGGCTGATGGTTCTGGGGATCGGCGTCCCAGGTTTCCCAGGCGGCGATGTGTGAATCCAGTTGCCCGCGATCCGTGATCACCCGCGCCTGGCCTGTGTGTTCGAGCGCCCGATAGTAGGCCAGTTGGCCGCGTGCGATCGCATTGGATTGCGTAGGCGACGGGTAATCGATGTGCGCCACATTGGTGCCGGTCGAGCGCGCAAGCACGGTGGCGAAGCAGAGCGCAACCCGGCCGCGGCCCAGATCCGGCAGCGCTACGGTGCCGAGCGTGCGGCCCTTGCCCGCCATCCCGCCTTCCATGGTGCGAATACTATGAACCGGCCTGGTTAGATCGCGATTCCACTGCAAGGCATTCCAGGCCAGATCCAGATGTGCATCGACAATCAGCATAGCAGAATCCGATGGCTCGTTAACACTTCCGGGGCGCCGTCGGTAATCAGGACGGCATGTTCCAGGCGCACGGCGGTTTCGCCGGGCAGATAGATCCCCGGCTCAAGCATCACCACCATGCCCGGCTCAAGCACAAGCCGGTTGTAGGGAACGATCCGCGGTTCTTCGTGCGGGGTAACGCCGATCCCATGGCCGGTATGGTGCGGATAGACCGGATAGCCGGCATCGGCGATAAAGCGGCGGATCTCGGCATCGATCGCTCCGCTGACGGCGCCGGGGCGGGCGCGATCGATCGCTAATTCCAGTGCGGCGGCAGCCAGATTATGCATGGCGATCTGCCGGGCTGAGGGTTCGCCGGCATAATACGTGGCGCAGCTATCCGACCAATAGCCGCCATATTGCGTACTCAGATCGAGAATAAACGAGTCGCCGGGGCGAAGCGCAAGATCCAGCGGCCAACCACCAATATTCATGTCACGGTAGCCGACAGTGCAGTCATTCCCCACCGCCACCCGCCGACCGGCGACAGCCTGAATTGCGCTTTCCACGGCATTCCAGACATCGATCTCGCGATTGCCCGGCTTCACCGCAGCCCGCCCGGCCCGCTGTCCTTCGGCGACAAGGGCGAAATTCCGCCGCAAGAGCGCCAACTCCTCGGCGGTCTTGCGGCGGCGCAATGGTTCGAGCCGGCCATCGATCGGCGTAAGCTCCGAGCCGGCCGGCAACACATTGGCCAGCGCCGCCGGACAATCGTGCAATTCAACCCCGATCGGGCCTTTGGCGCTGTCGGCGGCAGTTGTTTCGCGCAGCACGGCTGCCAGATTCGTGGCGCTTGTGATCGGCGCCGCGATCGTATAATCAGGATAGGTTACCAGCGGCAGACCCGACGTTGCGGCATCGGCGGCCTGCGACTCCATCACCAGCAGCGTCCATGTGCCGCCGGCATACCAGATCAGGGGTGGACCGCCGGCGAACGGATTCGGCCCCAGGTTGACCGGCGGCGCAAACCCGCTGAGCCAGAGCACACTGGCCCGCGCGGCGAACAGCGCCCGCTCGATCTTTCTGGCCTGGAGCGCGTGTTGCGCCCGTTCACGTTGCTCGTTATGCATGGTCGCGCTCGGGGAAAATCTGGCGGATCAGCCGGAGTTCAAAATCCATATGTTCCTCCATTGCCGCCCGGGCCGCCGCAGGTTCGCGCCGCTCGACCGCCGTGAGGATTGCGCGGTGAATCGCTACTTCGGCCTGGGTGATCGCCTGTAATTCTTGCGGGCCGAGCGTATTGAACTCGCTTTCACGCAGGCTCTGCGGGACAGCCCGCAGCAATGTTTCAACCACCGGCGTGAAGAACGGATTTTGCGAAAGATCGGCAAGGCCGACATGGAAGGCATGGTGGTGGACGTTCAAGGCCTCGTGGTAGCCTTTACTTTCCATAAGTTGCTTGTACGCCGCAAAGGCATTGCGCAGGCGGGCCAATCCGTCTTCATCGGCCCGTGCGGCGGCAAGCTCCGCAACCGGGCACTCAACCGTACGCCGTGCTTCAACAAGGTGCAGCCGCATTGTCCGCTGGAGCGACGACGGCAGCACGGCACTTTCCATATTCGGGAACAATCGTACCAGGTTAGGACTGATAAACGAGCCTTGTCCGTGGCGACTCTCGACGAGCCCCATCATCGCAAGACCCTGAAGCGCCTCGCGCACCGAAGAACGACTGACGCCCAGCATCTCGATCAACTGGCGCTCGGAGGGCAGTCGATCTCCTGGCTTGAGCTTACCGGTCTGGATTTGCCGAACGATTTGTTCAACGATCGCTTCAACGACCGTCACCTTGCGCGGTCGTTCCAGCATAAGATCGGCCATTACCGGAATCCTCATATATCGTTTACTTGTCTGACCAGCATGAACTGTAGCATAAGCCACAATATCGTGCAATGGGCGGTTGTTTCTTCTGACGAAACAGAAATGACTTGACATGGAGCTAGTAGAGCAGGTAGAGTAGGCACATCTCGTTGATCGATAATTAGTTGCCGCCAGTGGCGCCGTTTTTGGTCTCTTGCTTTCTCGTCCCCGGCGACGAAGCCCTGCGAAGTCATGGTGACGGCCGGCGCCAGGCACCAGCGGTGTCCTTCTTGCCCCCAAGCCGGGCGGCGAATAATCTGCGGCTGGTATATTGGTCTGACCAGCATGATCTGCGTATCAGAGCCGGACAGCACACCTACGGAGATCAATGGTGCTATGGACGCGCTGAATCTCTTTGACCTGGAAGTTCAAGCTCGGGCGCACCTCAGTCCGTCAACCTGGGCCTACTATGCCGGTGGGGCGGAGGATGAACTGAGCGTCCATGAGAACCGGGCGGCCTGGCAGCGGATTCGGCTGCGGCCGCGCATCCTGGTGGATTGTCGTGAACGACGGCTGGAGACGCTGCTTTTTCAGCAGGCTTTGAGCTTCCCGCTTGTGCTGGCGCCAACCAGTCATCAGCGCCTGGCGCACCCGGACGGCGAAATCGCAACGGTTCGCGCTGCTGCGGCCGCCGGCATCCTGGCGGTCTTGGGCACCGGCAACCATTTCAGCGTCGAGGAGGTTGCTGCGGCGAGTGATGGTGCGCCGTTCTGGTTTCAGTTGTACTGCTACGAGCCGTTCAGCGTGACGGCCCAGGTGGTACGCCGCGCCGAAGCTGCCGGCGCGCGCGCCCTGGTGCTGACCGTCGATGCATGTTACGCGCCGCGCCGTGAGTCGCTGGAGCGCAGCGGCTTTCGTCTGACGAGTGATGTGCGGCTCGGCAATCTGCGCGGTGTCGGACTGCGCGACGATGCACTCACCGCCGAGGGCGGCGTTACGCCGGCGTTCCTGGCGGGATTGCAGCTTTCGCCGCTTGGTTGGGCCGATATTGCTCGGCTGCGCGATCTGAGCCCTTTGCCGCTGTTGCTCAAAGGTGTCCTTACGGCTGAAGACGCGCTTCTCGCCCTGGCGCATGGGATCGATGGCTTGATTGTTTCCAATCATGGCGCCCGGCAGATCGACGGCACCCAGGCGGCGATCGATGCATTGCCGGCGATTGCGGCGGCGGTTGGCGGCCGGATACCGCTGCTGGTTGACGGTGGCGTGCGTCGCGGTACCGATATCGTCAAAGCGCTGGCCCTTGGCGCAAGCGCAGTGCTGATCGGACGCCCATACCTCTGGGGTTTGGCCCTGGCCGGTGAATCCGGTGTGCGCTTCGTGATCGAACAGTTGCGCCATGAATTTGATTCCGCCCTGGCGCAACTTGGTCGCCCGGTTGCTGCGAACCTGAGCCGTGATACCGTGCTGAGCAAGCATTGTGTCCACTGTGGGAGGTAGTGTCATGCCCGTTGTTTGCATCCCCGACCCTGCTGCAAGCCTGGCGCCGTACCATGCCGAACAGGCGGCGGCGGAAGCCTGCGGTGCGACACTGGTGATTGGCGATGGCCGGGGCGATCTGCATGATGCCGATGTGATTCTGACCTCGGGGCTTATGCCGATCGACGCAACAGTGATCGCGGCACTCACGCGTTGTCGCCTGATCGTACGTTATGGGATCGGCATCGACACAATCGACGTAGCTGCGGCAACGGCGCAGGGGATTGTGGTTGCCAATGCACCGACATACTGTGTGGAAGAAGTTTCCGACCATGCGGCGGCACTTGTGTTGAGCCTGGCCCGCCGGGTATCCGACCTTGATCGCGCTGTACGCACCCAGGGTTGGGCGGCGGCGCAAGGGCGCCTTGGCGGCGTACGGCGCCTGGCAACCCAGACGCTCGGGATTGTTGGGATGGGCCGGATCGGTGCGGCTGTTGCCCGAAAACTCAGGCCGTTTGTGGCCCATATCATCGGCTACGATCCTTTTTTGCCCAATGATCTGATCGCCGAGCGCGGGGCTGAACCGGCGACGCTGGAACACCTGCTGCGCAGCGCCGATATTGTCTCGCTGCATGTGCCGCTCAGTGCGCAGACGCAGGGCTTGATCGATGCCGCCGCCCTGGCGCTGATGCAACCTACGGCATTGCTCGTGAACACCAGTCGCGGCCCAATTGTCGATCAAGCGGCACTGGTTGCGGCACTTGCGGCGCAGCGGCTCGCGGGCGCGGCGCTGGATGTGACGGCATTCGGCAGCTGAAACGCGACGTCGGGGAAGAGGCGGTCCTTGCTTGTATCAACGCCCAGACCGGTCATGAAGTCCAGTGAGCCGGTGTCGCGGTATGAGCGGTAGTCGGCAAGCTGCGCACGCACCGCCGACAGCCGGATCGCGCGCAGCTCGGCGCAGTAGTCGTAGCCGCTGATCTGGCTGCGCAGCGGGGCATCCAGTTCGATAGCTCCCTCCTCGACAAGCTGTATGATCAGCACAGCGGTGATCGGTTTGGTCAGCGAGGCAATGCGGTAGGGGGTGCTGGCGGTGGCGGGAATGACTTTCTCCCCCAATGCCTTCGCGGCCAAAAACATCACGGTCAAGGGCTCGGATACGATTGTCATCCTGGGCCAGCGGTGGGCCGAAGAGTACATGAAATCCCAACCCCGAGGTGGCGATTCAGGTCACCGGCGGCGGTTCCGACGAGGGGGGCGTCGTGCGCGTCATCGAGAAGGTGCGGCGCAGTATTTTGGCCGAGAAGCCGCGTTGGTAGGCATTCCCTCCGAGGCCTTGCAACTGGTCGCAACGAGTGATCGCGAGGCTGTCGGGCAATTCCCTGGCCATGAGTGAATTCATCGACGTGGCGATTCCGCGCGCGGCGAAGGCTTGCTGGGGCTGATCGAAGGCGATGGCGTGGACGGCGCCCATCGCGTAAACTGTGCATCGGCCGGAGGCGAACGCGGCGAAATCGTTTCTCCAATCGCTCCCGCAGCGGCGCCGACTCCGCCGGACGCTCCAACCATACCTTGCGGCTCAACAGCGCATGGATGCGGGGTGCATCGACCGCCTCCTGCACCAGGCGGCGATGGTCGAGTACGCCGCTGAGGACTCGCAGCAGCGACGACGTGATCCGCCGTCCGCCCGCTCTCGCCGACCTCTCGCCGACCTCTCGCTCAGCTCTCGAAGACATACTGTGCCCGGAAACCCGCGTGTCACGCATGCTTGACCCCCATTCGGAAGCCCTTACCGCGACTCGGGCACGACGACACGGAACGGACAGTCGGGTGTTTTAGCCTAGCCGCGTCAGTTCTGCAGAATCCGAAGCACGTAATCCCCGCCATCTTCGCTGCTGTAGGAGTCGAGAACTATATAGACAGTCTGGCCGACCTGCAAATCAATAGTGACGGACGATGTTAGATTTTCCTCCGCATCATCGTTGCACGCGAGTTCACCTTCCATGCACGTATCGCCAGTCATGATGTATATAACTGTATCATAGCCTGAATCGAGAGTGTCGAAGGTGTAGCTTCCGGTGGACGGAGCTGTCCATGTAAATGCAGTTTCGGCACCTGCACCTCCGCACGATCCCTGAATCAAGCTTGGACCAGCCGCTTCGAATCCCATCTGATACAATGGAACGATCGATCCCAGATCAAGGCTGATCTCCGGGCAACTGAGTGGACTCGACTCAATGTTGAGAGTAAACTCGCCGATATCACTGAATGAATAGGCATCGACAATGATAGTGATTCCCTGTCCTGCGACCAGGGGGACCTGAACGACGGACATGCCCAGATCACCTGCATCATCGTTGCAAGCGAGCGGGGGCCCATTCAGGCAGATGCCATCTTCAAGGTAAAGTACCGTATCAAAACTTGAGCCAGCAGTGTGGATCAGGTAGAGACCGTCCGCGGGTGCAACAAATGAGAAGCTCACATCCTCGGCGCCTTGCTCGTTCGTACATGGCGGCAGGAAATCGTTGCCGGCCCCCATGTTGTCGCCGTTCACACTGAGCGGAAGGACCCCCTCAAGGATTTCATCGGGACACCCCTCGCCGTCGCCGTCACCGTCGCTTTCGCTCTCGCCGCTTTCGCTCTCGCCGCTTTCGCTCTCGTCGCTTTCGCTCTCGCCGCTCTCGCTCTCGCCGCTACCGCCGCCGCTCTCGTCGTCCGAACCAAAGTCAAGGCCGTTCTTACTGGTCTCGTCGTCAATAGTTTGAGTTTCGCCGTCGTGTTCGGTGACTCGGGCGCCCTCCCAAGTGCAGGACGTAAGGGTGGCCAAATACAGCACAAACGCAGATGTTCCGTAGTAGTGGCACATGAACCAAATCTACAGTTTTTTTCAATTTGTACCAAGCCTTATGTAGATCGATGGACGTGAGTTGCGCTTCCAATCTGGCGAGCAGTTCATGAGGCTAGTCGTGGCTAGCCCGCAGGCGTGCTATGATCCCAACCCTGCCATACACAGAAATTCTTGTTGACTTCCTGCTTTCCTGTTTTGTAGGATGCAGACGATGCTACCTCGCACCCATGTAGTCGCTGTCGCCTTCGGCATCCTCATTGCCACGGCATGTCTCGATGACGGCTGGGATCTCCCCCAGTCTGCGAACAGTAACAATGACACATCCGACACATCCGACACATCCGACACATCCGACACATCCGACACATCCGACACAATGGCTAATACCGGGGACGGGGCGACAACGGAGTGGATGTGTACGGTTGACACATCTCAATCCATCGAGATTCTCAGGCGAATCGATGATTTCATCGTTGAGCAAGAGAGTGCTATTTCGCCCGACGACGAAGAGTTGCTTCTCGCCTGGACCCTGATGAGCAAGAGTCATCGGAGCCCTATGATGCTGAAGTTTCGACAAGAATTGCATTCTTCGACCGCCGCAATGGGGGTGGCGGCGGACAGTTACATGGAGTCGGTAATACCTGTTCTCGAACTACTGGAACAGCGTGCCGGAGATCTGGAATATCCTGATCTAGATGAATCGCTCAGCGCGCTCATTGTCGACATCACCAGTCCTCCATCTGCTTTTTGGGATTCAAGAAAAAGACCTACTGTTGCTCATACACCATTGCTACGCTGTTGATGCCGAACGGTGGGTTGCGTTCAGGGTGCGAAGAAAACTGGTGGGGGCTT
>JAAUQO010000003.1 GCA_012032775.1 Oscillochloris sp.
CCCACTGCCGCCGGCGCCCTGCGCCCAACTTGCCTTGCGCCGGCAACCATGACCGCCGGCGACAGCCGGTTGCTCGCCTCGGGCCGACCGACGTTGATCGCCGGGTTCCACGAACTGCGCGATTTCTTCCCGCCGCTGATCGCAGCCAATCTGCGGGCGCAAGGCTTTCATTCCGATGGCGTCTACCTGCAATTACCGCCGGTCGAACGTACCCTCGATTTCAACACCATGGTTTTTGCGCGGCTCTTTGATCGGCCCGATTTTCGCGCGGCCGTCGGGCGTCAGTTACGCGAGTTGGTGCGAACCGGCGGCTATGGGCGGATCGCACTGCCGGCCGTACTCGGTATCCGCAAGCCCCTTGCCGCACTCCACGATCTGCAGGAAGCAGCCGGGGCGCTGATCTTCGAAATCCCGACCTTGCCCGCGTCGGTGCCGGGGATCAGGCTCTACCAGATCCTGGCCGCCGCCTTTGAAGCCGCCGGCGGGCGCATTCAACTCGGCTCGGTGGTGTTGCGCGCCGAGGCCGAAGGTTCAACCCTGAAGGCCGTGTATAGCGAGGCCGCCGCCCGCGAACAACGTCACCGCGCCGCACGCTTTGTGCTCGCGACCGGTGGTGTGCTTGGCGGTGGCGTTCGCGCCGATCACGCCGGTACTTTGCGCGAGACGGCCCTGAATCTGCCGTTGCGTACGCCCAATGGCCGCAGCGAGTGGTTCGCCCAGCGCTTTCTGGAAGCGGGCGGCCATCCTGTTTTCCGCAGCGGTAGCGCCGTCGATGATCGGCTCCGGCCGCTCGATGCCGCCGGGCGCGTCGTTTACGACAATGTCGCTGTTGTGGGCGGCGCGCTTGTCGGCTTCGACCCGATTCACGAAGGATGTCTTGAAGGAGTCGCCATCGCAACCGGCTGGCGGGCCGGGATGTTGTAACACCCCTCTTTACCGAGGATAGGGTGGTTGTCCATGTGGCGGTGCGCCGCCATACGGACAACCACAATACTACTATGGATCATATCGAACTCTCGCTCGCTCAATCACTCGATCATTGTATCAAGTGCAACATTTGTACGTCGGCCTGCCCGGTTTCGGCTGTGACCGATAAGTTCCCCGGCCCGAAATATGTCGGCCCGCAGGCCCAGCGCTTCCGTGCGCCCGGCCAACCCGTGCCCGACGATTCGGTCGATTATTGCTCCGGCTGCCGGGTTTGCAATCAGGTTTGTCCGACCGGCGTGCGGATCGCCGAGTTGAACGCCCGCGCCCGCGCCGACATTGTGGCCGAGCGCGGCATTCCGCTGCGCAACCGCATGATCGCTCGCGCCGGATTGGTTGGCCGGCTCAGCAGCGGCCCCCATGCGCCGCTGCTCAACTTCGGCCTCGGCTTCAAACCGGCTCGCTGGCTGGTGGACAAAGTGATGAAGATCCACCAGGACGCGCCGCTGCCGAAATCCAGCACCTATACCTTCCGCAGTTGGTTCAAGGGCCACAGCAAAACCGCCGCCGACCGGCCGCGTACAAAGCAGGTGGTCTATTACCATGGTTGCAGCACCAACTACTACGAACCGCACGTCGGCAAGGCGGCGATCGCTGTGTTGGAGCGCAACGGCTTCGAGGTGATCATCCCGAAACAGGGCTGCTGTGGCCTGCCGCTGCTCTCGAACGGCGACTTCCGCACCGCCGAATCGTATCACCGCTATAATGTGCAACAACTGTTGCCTTATGTGCGCCAGGGGATCCCGGTGGTAGGCACCAGCACCAGTTGTACGTTAACCCTTAAAGAAGAGGCGCCGGAGTTGCTGGGGCTGCACGACGACGATGTGAAACTGGTGGCCGCCGGCACCTACGATATTTTCGAGTTCCTGCGCGATCTCGCCGATCGCGATGAGCTCGACACCAACTTCCGCCCAATGGAACGGCATTTGCCCTACCATCCGCCCTGCCAGTTGCGTGCCCATCGGATCGGTCGGCCGGCGCTCGATCTGCTCGCGCTGATCCCCGGCTTGCAGATCACCGAGAGCCATGCCGCCTGCTGTGGGATCGCCGGTACCTATGGCCTGAAGACCGAAAAATACCAGATTGCGATGGATGTCGGCGCCGATCTGTTTCAGTTCGTTCGCGATAGCAAGAGCGATCTGGCACTCTGCGACAGCGAAACATGTCGCTGGCAGATCACTCACGGCAGCGGCGTCGACTCGCGCCATCCGATCGAGATTCTGGCTGAAGCATACGCATAAGGAATGCTGTGGGTAAAAGGTAAAAAGGGCTGGTGAACTTTTACCTTTTACTCTTTATCTTCAATATACTACTATGATTGGCTTACTGATCATCTCCCATAGTGCCGAGATTGCCCGCGGCGTAAAAAGTTTGGCCGAACAGATGACCCGCGGGCAGGTGCGGATCGCTGCTGCCGGCGGCACCCTTGACGGCGAACTCGGCACATCCATTGATCGCATCACTGTTGCCCTCGGAGAGATGACCAATGTCTCGGAGGTGCTGGCCCTGGTTGATATGGGCAGTGCCGTGATGAGTGCCGAGATGGCGTTGGAACTGAGTGGGTTGCCGCATCGGATCAGTGCCGCGCCGCTGGTCGAAGGTGCGTTGGTGGCGGCGGTTGAGTTAATGCGGCCTGATGCCTCGCTTGAAGCAGTTGCCGCCGCTGCTGAAAAAGCCCTCGACGCCAAGGGGATCGCGCCGATCGCTACGACCGCGCCGCCCGATCCGGCGCCGGTGAGCGCCGCGCCCGCGCCGCAAGAACCCGGCATCACGCTTGAACTTACCAACAAAGACGGATTGCATATGCGCCCGGCGAAAGAGTTTGTCGCGACTGCCGGGCGTTTTTCGGCCACTATTCGGGTGCGCAACCTGGATCGCAGCGGCCAGCCGGAAGCCAACGCCAAGAGCTTGATCGATCTGCTCAAAATCGCCGCCCGCGCCGGGCATCGCGTTCACGTCCGGGCCGAAGGCGCCGACGCCGATTCCGCCCTCCAGGCCCTTAGTGACCTGATCGCTAACCGCTTCGGCGAACCGCCGGCAACCTAGAGTCTGCCAAAAGGCAAAAGCGAAAGGCGAAGTTGCTGCATTGGAACCTCCTGCGGCAATTTCGCCTTTCGCCGTTCATATGGCGCATTGCGGCCGTCCTCACTACTGCATATCGTAAAACTGTACGTGAGCGGTTATGAATTTGCTATAATCAAGCCATACAATAGAGGTGTGGCACATTCGCTGGAATGTCGTATCGGCGAATGTGAAACCGCTCCACCATTTCGGCAGCACCCAAATAGATGCTGTCTTGGCCTGTGGTACTGGGCGATTTCTTTTGTCGGCCTGCGCTTTCGGTTGCGTTGCCGCGATAATTGTCTCCAGAGAAAGTCTGCCATGCTCGCGCCCGGCACTGTTATACAAGACCGCTACCGTGTCATTGCCCAGATTGCGAAGGGCGGGATGGGCGCGGTTTATCAGGCGCGCGATTTGCGGCTGCGTACCGATGTTGCGATCAAAGAAACGCTATTCAGCGATGATGCGTATCGCCAGGCATTCGAGCGCGAAGCACAGGTGCTGGCCCGTTTACGGCATCAGGCGCTGCCCAGGGTGATCGATCATTTTATCGAGCGCAACGGCCAGTTTCTGGTGATGGAGTATATCGGCGGCGAGGATCTGGGCAATCAACTTACCCGCCTCGGCCGGCGCTTCGCCTCGCCTCAGGCGCTACCGATCGTCTTGAAATGGGCCGAGCAGTTGCTTGATGTGCTGCATTACCTGCATTCACGCCCATCGCCGGTGATCCACCGCGATATCAAACCCAAGAATCTGAAACTCTCGGCCAGCCACGATATTATTTTGCTCGACTTCGGCCTTTCGCGTGGCGGCATGACGGTGGCGATCGATGTCACCGACGACGGAACCACGACGCCGGAATCACGCAAAGTGTATGGCTTTACGCCGCCCTACGCACCCTTCGAGCAGATGCGCGACGGTGATCCCGACCAGCGCAGCGATATCTATTCGCTCGGTGCCACGTTGTACCATATGCTCACCGGTACGCTGCCGCCCGATGCGATGGCGCGCATGGCGCGCTTGCTCAACAGCCAGCCCGACTCGCTGCGCCCGATTCAAGATCTGGCCCCCCATGTGCCTGTGGCGGTGGCCGAAGTGATCGAGCATTCGCTGGCGGTATTGATCGATGATCGCTTTCGCTCGGCGCGTGAAATGCGCGATGCACTTTTGCAGGCCCGCGGTCAGCGCCGGCCGCGCATCCAGCCGATCACAAATCGCCATCCCGAGTACCAATCGGCGGCCCCGGCGGTCGAAATTCCGCTGCCGACCCCTTCGGTTGTTGCCCCGCCGACCCCCTCGGTTGCCGCCGATAGTACGCCGATGGGAACCCTGATGCGGCGGATGATCACCGGTAGCCCGATTCGCGCGGTTGCATACGGCCCCGACGGCAAAAGCCTGGCCGCCGGCTATGATGATCATACGATCGGCCTGTGGCATCTGGAAGACGACACACCGACAGCGACGTTGCGTGGCCATAGCAGTAGTGTTCGCGGCGTCTCGTTCAGTAGCCAGAGCGGCTTGCTTGCCACCGCCAGCGACGATGAAACGGTGCGGCTCTGGGAGGTGAAGAACGGCATCCAGCGGCGCATGGTGCGGCTGCCCGGCTGTCAGATCGAAAGTATCTGCTTCAGCCCCGACGGCAAGTATCTTGCGGCCGGTGGTTGGGGCAGCGCCGTGGTTCTGATGACGGTCGATGATGATCGGATCGAGCCGCTGGGATCGCTGCCGTGCCCGTTTGTGCATAGCTTAGCCTTCAGCCCCGACGGCGCTCTGCTCGCCGCCGGTGGTTTCGACGGCGCGATCTACCTCTGGCGGATCGACGACCTCGAACGCGAAGGCGTGATCAATGGCTTCAGCCACTTCATCTACAGCGTCGCCTTCAGCCCCGATGGCCGGTACCTCGCGGCCAGCAGCAATAATCGGGTGCGCGTCTGGCGCATGCCCGACCAACTCGCGATCGAGACTCTGGAGGGCCATAGCGGGCCGGTGCGCAGTGTCGCCTTTAGCCCCGACGGTCAGACTCTTGCATCGGGTAGCGAGGATCGTAGTGTGCGTTTCTGGCGCCTTAGCGACGGCGCCCTGATGCCGCTCAGCCTTGATCACAGCGCCGGTGTCGCCAGCATTGTCTACAGCCCCGACGGCCATACCCTCGCCGCCGGCACCCACGACGGCCGGATCTTCCTCTGGCGGGCCAAAGACTAACCAGACTGCGCTTGGTTGCCCTGAGCACTTGTCGTGACATCCGTCACGACAAGTGCTCGGTGTATAATACGCAGTATTCCCCCGAAGGAACAGCGGTTAGCATAACTAAGGGAGCCGGACGTGAGCGTCTATAACCCCATGGACAGCGATTTTGCGTTTACTCTTGGCATTGAGGAAGAGTATCAGATCGTCGATCCCGAAACCCGCGAGTTGCGCTCGTATATCACGCAGATTCTGGAGCCGGGACGCACGATCCTGCGCGAGCAGATCAAACCCGAGATGCATCAGAGTATCGTAGAGGTCGGCACGCGCCCATGTCGCACGATCTCGGAAGCGCGGGCCGAGATCACCCATCTCCGCGGCACGATCGCCAGTCTTGCGGCGCGTCACGGCTTAAAGATCATTGCCGCCGGCACGCATCCCTTTTCTTCCTGGATGACACAGGAGATCTTTCCCGACGAGCGTTATCATGGGGTTGTGGGCGAGATGCAAGATGCCGCGCTGCAGTTGTTGATCTTCGGCATGCACTGCCATATCGGCATGCCCAACAATGATGTGGCGATCGAACTGATGAATGTGGCCCGCTATATTGGCCCGCACCTGCTGGCGCTCAGCACGTCGTCGCCATTCTGGATGGGCCGTAATACCGGCTTCAAATCCTATCGCAGCCTGATCTTTTCCGGCTTCCCACGCACCGGCACTCCGCCTTCCTTCAACTCGGCCGGCGAGTTCGAGCGCTATATCCAACTGTTGATCAGCACCGGGTGTATCGACAACGGCAAGAAGATCTGGTGGGATCTGCGGCCGCATCCCTTCTTCGGCACGCTGGAATTTCGGGTCTGCGATATTGCCACCCGCGTCGAGGAATGTCTGGCGCTCGCCGCAACGATGCAGGCGCTGATCGTGAAGTTTTATATGATGTTCGAGGAGAATACCACGTTTCGGGTCTACCGGCGGGCCTTGATCAACGAGAATAAATGGCGCGCCCAACGCTACGGCCTCGACAGCAAGATGATCGATTTCGGTAAGCGAGCCGAGGTTGAAACCAAGGCACTTATCCACGAGATTGTCGAGTTGGTGGACGATGTGGTGGATATCCTTGGATCGCGGCGTGAGGTTGAGTATATCCTTAAAATCGCCGATGAAGGCACCAGCGCCGATCGACAGTTGCGCGTGTTTGGCGAAACCAACGATCTGAAGGCCGTCGTCGATAATCTGATCGTCGAGACGGCGGAAGGCGTCGAGTTACTGACGCTGTAGCGGCGGTGCGCCATCGGCCTATGTTATACTTAATTATTCAACAGCGATGAACAGGCTCACGGAGGCGATGATGCACTTTGAGCTCAGCGAAGAACAGGAATTAATTCGGCGCAGTGTGCGCGAGTTCGCCGAGAAGGAGATCGCGCCGCAGGCGCGTCACGTCGATGAGACGGGCGCGTTTCCCGCCGATACCTTCCGTGCAATGGGCCGGCTTGGCCTGATGGGCTTGCCGTTCCCCGAAGTGTACGGCGGCGCCGATGCCGATACGATCAGCACAGCCCTGGCGATTGAAGAAGTTTCACGGGCTTGCGGCAGCACCGGCCTGGCCTATGCCGCCCATTTGGGCCTGGGTTCGGCGCCGATCGCGATGTTCGGCAGCGAGGAGCAGAAACAACGCTTTCTTGCTCCGGCCGCCCGCGGCGAGTATCTGGCGGCGTTCGGCCTTACCGAGCCCCACGCCGGCTCCGATGCCGGCGCGACGCGCACCAGCGCGGTGCTTGAAGGCAACGAGTGGGTGATCAACGGCCAGAAGATGTGGATCACCAATGCGCCGATGGCCGGGCACCTGATCGTTACCGCCATGACCGATAAGGACAAGGGTAAGAAGGGCATCAGCGCGCTGATTGTTCCCGCCGGCATTCCCGGCCTGAGCTTCGGCAAGCACGAGGCGAAAATGGGACTGCGCGGCTCGGTCAGCACGGCGGTGATGCTTGAAGATGTGCGCGTGCCGAAGGAGAATCTGCTCGGCGAGCGCGGCAAGGGCTTTATTCAGTTCCTCAAAGTGCTCGACGGCGGCCGGATCGGGATCGGCGCGATGTCGGTGGGCCTGGCCCAGGGCGCCTACGAAGTTGCCGTGCAGTACGCCCGTGAGCGTGAAGCCTTCGGCAAGCCGATCGGCGGACATCAGTCGGTGGCGAATATGATCGCCGATATGGCCGTGGCGATCGAAACCGCGCGCCTGATGGTGCTGAAGGCGGCCTGGCTCAAAGATCAGGGTCGGCCATTCACCCAGGAGGCCGCGATCGCCAAACTGTATGCATCGGAAACCTCTGAAAAGGTTTGCCGCGATGCGATCCAGGTGCTCGGCGGCTATGGGTACAGCGCCGAGTTCCCGGTTGAGCGGATGTATCGCGATACACGCCTGTTGACGATCGGTGAAGGTACGTCGGAGATTCTGCGCGCTGTGATCGCCCACGGAGTACTGGGCTTGCGTTGATTCTTACCATATGAATATCACCACAACAACCCTGCGGCAGTGGCTGCGGCGCTCAGCGGAACTGATTCAGGCCGAACGCGAACGGCTGACTGATCTGGACGCCGCAATCGGTGATGCCGACCATGGCGTGAATCTTAACCGCGGATTTGTAGCTGTGGTTGAGGCGCTGCCGACGATGCACGATCTCGATGCCGGAGCGATGCTGAAGGCGACCGGTATGCGTTTGATCGCAACCGTCGGCGGAGCCAGCGGCCCGCTTTACGGCACGGCATTTCGCCGGATGGGGCGGCAACTCGAAGGTATGAACAGCCTGGATGCGGCCACGTTGGTTGGTGCGTTACACGCATTCGTCGAAGGCGTTCAGACGATTGGCAAGGCCACGATCGGCGATAAAACCATGGTCGATGCGTTGAGTCCGGCAGTGGCGACGCTCGATACGGCAGTTGCCACCGGCGCCTTGTTGCCGCAGGCCATGCGCGAGGCAGCCGAGTGCGCAAAGGCAAGTGCCGAGGGAACCATTCCGCTGCTGGCCCGCCGGGGCCGGGCTTCGTACCTCGGCGAGCGATCGATCGGGCACCAGGATCCCGGCGCAACTTCAGCCGCATTGCTGATCCAGGCTCTGGCCGATGTTGTCGCTCAGGAAGCGAAATAAGCGCCTGGCGATAGATTGGTATAGGCGCAGCAAGATTCGCAATCTTCCTGCGCGTCGGAGGTAAATGTGCTACAATATGCGCCAAATGCTACATACATGCTGCGGCGCTCTCAGCGATTATCGCCGTTGATGTAACGCAGTTGCCGTTACTCTCCAACCTGTGCAAACGGCCCCACCGGCAATGCCTCCTGTGTTCGGATCTCACGGGATCACCTGGTAATTCGAGGAATCACGTATGTCGCAACCGCAACCCGATACCGCGCGTGCCCCTACGACAGTCGCCGCCAATGAGCTTCAGGCGCTGATTGCTCAGGGTCGCCAGAGGGGTTACGTCACTTTTGATGAGATCCAGGGGCTGGTACCAAACCCCGATGAGTCGGTCGAGGCGATCGACTCGGTGTATGCAGCCCTGGCTGATGCGAATATTCCGGTTCGCGATCGGCCGAGGATGATACAACCCAGACGACGATCGATCTTGATGAAGGTCTTTCCGATGCGCTGCTTGGCGATAGTGTGCGGCTCTACCTGCGCGAGATCGGCCAGGTGCCGCTGCTGACCGCCGATCAGGAGAAGCGGCTCGCTCAGGCGATCGAGCGCGGTCAGAAGGCTGAACAGAAGCTCGCCTCGGGTGAGTATGGTCCGTCTGAGAAGCGCGTTCTGATGGCCCAGAAGGCCGCCGGCGATGATGCCCGCCAGCAGATGGCGGCCGCGAATTTGCGCCTGGTGGTGAGTATCGCTAAACGCTATCGCGACCGGGGCTTGCCGTTGCTCGATCTTATCCAGGAAGGTTCGCTCGGTCTGTTGCGGGCGATCGAAAAGTTCGACCACGATAAGGGCTTTAAGTTCAGTACCTATGCGACCTGGTGGATTAAGCAGGCGCTCTCGCGCGCCCTCGCCGATCAGTCGCGCCTGGTGCGCCTGCCGGTACATCTCGGCGAGACGTTGAACCGTATTCAGGCCGCCCGGCGCCAACTTACGCAGTCGCTCGGCCGTGAGCCGAACGATAGTGAACTCGCGCAGTTTATCAGTATGAGCGAGGAGAAGTTGCGCGAATTGCGGCGAACCGCGCAGGATCCGGTCTCGCTGGCTACACCGGTCGGCGAAGAGGCCGATAGTACCTTGGCCGATTTTATCCCCGACCCACACGCACTCGATGCCGACGATGCCGCAGCCAGCGGGATGCTGCGCCAGCAGATCGCTACGGCGCTCGACCAGCTTACCGAACGCGAACGACGTGTGCTTGAGTTGCGCTACGGACTCACCGACGGCCAACCACGTACCCTCGAAGAGGTCGGTAAGGCGTTCGGTGTCACCCGCGAACGCGTCCGTCAGATCGAGGTCAAGGCGCTGCGGAAACTGCGCCATCCCCGGCTTGGCAAATTGCTCAAGGATTACCTCGACCAGATTTGAGGGGCAGGATACAGGATCTGTATCCTGTATCCTGTATCCTGTATCCTATGTTCTCACTTAGCTCGCGCCAACAACGCTTTGTTGCCGTTGCCGACGAACTCGCCGCGCAGTTGGCGGTGCATGCCGCTGCACATGATGCCGCCGGCAGCTTTCCGCAAGCGAGTTATGACTTGTTGCGCCGCGCCGGTTATCCGCGCCTGATTGTGCCGCAGGAATACGGTGGTGAGGGCGCCGATCTGCTTGAGATGGTGCTGGCGCAAGAATATCTGGCCCGTGGCGATGGCGCAACCGCGATGGCGGTCGATATGACGGTTCATCTGATCGGCCGGCTCGCCGAGACCCGCCAATGGCCTGAACCAATCTTCGCCCAGGTCTGTCGCGAGATTGCGAACGAGGGCGCACTGATTAATGCCGCCGCCAGTGAACCTGAACTCGGCAGTCCTTCACGTGGCGGCGCTCCTTCCACCCGCGCCGTGCGTGACGGCGATCTCTGGCGGGTGAACGGCCATAAACAGTTTGTGAGTATGGCGCCGGCCTTGCGTTTCTTTGTGGTGAGTGTCGCGCTTCCCGCCGACGAACACATGCCTGAAGGCGGTGTCGCAAACGCGATTGTGCGCGCCGGTACCGCAGGTGTGCGCTACGAGAATACCTGGGGCGATGCACTCAGCCTGCGCAGCAGCGGCAGCTATGATCTCTGGCTGGAAGATGTGGTTGTGCCCGATGCATGGGTGGTCGATCGCAAGCCGCTCGGCGCTCCGGCGGGCAAATCCAATGCCGCCGCTGCATGGTTTGGTCTGACCCTGGCCGCCGTCTATCTTGGTATTGGTCAGGCGGCTTCGGACGCCGTTTGCGCCTACGCCAACCAGCGCACGCCGACGGCCCTCGGTAAGCCGATTGCGACGTTGCCCAATATCCAACGCCGGGTCGGCGAGTTACAGGTGCAGCTTGATGCAGCCCGGGCGCATCTCTATGCCGTCGCCGGCGCGTATGCCGCCGACCAATCACAACGCGCCGAACTTGGGCCGGCGGTCGCCGCAGCCAAGTACCTTTGTACCAATGCCGCCGTCGCCGCCACCGATCAAGCCCTGCGCATCGCCGGTGGCTTTGGCCTTACCAGGCGGCTGCCGCTTGAACGCTACTTCCGCGATGTGCGCGCCGGCCTCACCCACCCGCCGAGCGACGACCAGGCGCTTGAACTTGTCGGGCGCGATGCTTTGGAGCGGGCTGAACGCCGCCCGTAACGTATGTTCAGTATGTCCACGCCCCTCGTCTGCTGGAACCTGTGGTAAGCTATACTATGTCCTGTGCAAATGGTGCGCAGCCGATGGACACGCAATACAGGCGTTGTCAAAAGGAGAACTGCAACCTATGCGATCTACTACCACATCTTCACTTCTTATGCTGGTTTCGGTACTTGGCTTGAGCTTGATCGGTGTACTGACTCCCACTGCGTTTGCTCAGGAACCGCAGAAGATCATCCAACTTCCGAATGCCTGGTTGCCGGAAGGCGTCGTGACGGGGAACGGCCCGGTGATCTACTCCGGATCACGGGCTGATGGTGCGGTGTATGCGGCCGATCTGATCAGCGGCGAAGGCCGGATTCTGGTGCCCGGCCGCGAAGGCCGCATCGCTGTGGGGCTGGCGTACGATGCCCGCAGCAACCTGATCTTTGTGGCCGGTGGTCCCGGCGGCGCCGGATATGTCTACAACGCCGGCGACGGTTCGGAGGCGGGGGGATTTCAGTTTGTCAACGATGGCGGCGGCACCTTTGTCAACGACGTAATTGTGACCGCCGACGGCGCATTCTTCACCGACTCGCAGCGCGCCGTGCTCTACCGCATTCCGCTCGGTTCTTCCGGCGAACTGCCCGATGCTGCGGCGGTTGAGACGATCCAGTTGGGCGGTGAGTATCGCCAGATCCAGGGGTTTAACGCCAATGGTATCGAGGCGACGCCGGACGGCGAGGCGTTGATTATCGTTCACTCGTCGCTCGGCTTGCTCTACCGGGTTGATCCGCAAACCGGCGCCGCAACCGAGATCGATATCGGCGGGCCGAGTGTGGCCGCCGGCGACGGGATTTTATTGCAGGGTAATACGCTCTATGTTGTGCGCAATCGGCGCAACCTGATCACCAAAATCAACCTTGCCCCCGATGCGAGCAGCGGACGCGTGATCGGCTTGATCAGCGATCCGGCCTTCGATGTCCCGACCACGGTCGCAGCCTACGGCGACTATCTCTATGCGGTGAATGCGCGCTTCGGCACGCCAAATACCCCTGAAACCACCTATTCGATTGTCCGCGTGGCGAAGTAAATATGTGACGGCGGACGCCGATAGAGGCAGCGCATATGCTGCCTTTATCGGCGCCTCATCCACTCAGCGGCCGGGTTGGCGTGGCGGGCGCCGTTCGATCGGCGCGCTCTTTGGTAGCGGGCGGTTGTTTGGCCGGCGATCGTCGCGTTTGTCGTTGCGGTTGTCGGGCGTATTGGTGCGTTCGATCCGGATTAACGGTTTCTTCGCCATGGGGAACCTCCTATTCATGCCAACTGATTCTGCACGATACCGGAGTTGCGCTGGGCGCAGGCCCGACGGCGAATGCAAAAACGCCGTGGGCATGTGCCTGCCCACGGCGGAGGGTGCGCTGATTGCAAACGGAGACTAGCGGCGCGACCCCTCTGTCGAGGGCGGGATGTGGTGAACCGACACGCTGATGTGAACATCGCGGCGGAACAACAGCATCTTGTCACGCAGATCGGTCATTGGTCGATCACTCCGTTACTATCGCTTGCCTTAACTATAGACGCCGGCCGGATACATGTCAACCGGTCGGGCTTCCGCCTTTCGACCGAACCTCGGCGCCCGACCATTGACGGATGACGAGCAGCATCCCTTCGCGCAGACTCACTTCCGCCGGTACACCGGTGATCACATTGCTGACCCCACGCGTGCGTTCGAAGCTGAGGCTCGCATTGGTTAGCGCATATTGCAGCCCGACCGTGGTGATACCATGGGCCGCGCCACCGATCGGCAGGAGTGAGACAGTGTCGCCGGGGGTGCCGATGATCGTCAGATGGACACGCACCAGGAATGCTTCCTGATCGACATCGAGCAGCCGCACCCGGCACGACTGAAGTTCGGGGAGTGCGAGCAGCGCCACATTGGCTAAACTCTGATCCCAGCGGCCGCCGATCGCGCCGAGAATATCGATATGATCTGCGCCACACTGAACTGCGTGCAGCAACGCCAACTCCAAATCGATCTCGTCTTTCTCGGGCGGATGTCGGATGATCGCCGCGCCGGCCGCAACGGCAAATGCCTCGGCTGCCGGCGTGAGTGAGTCGAGATCGCCGATGACAACGTGCGGCGCCACATTGATTGCGTGCAAGGCATTCCCACCGCCGTCGGCCGCGATCACCAGATCGGCGCGGGCGAGTAAATCCCGAAAGGGCGTAGCATCGAATTGGGGCGCATTGGCGACAATTACAACTTGCATAATACTTTAGAGTACCGCAGATCATATGGCAATGCAAAATATCGAATCATAGCGGCATTCGTATCACCGAATTGCGCGCCCGGCCAACCCCGCACCCCAGATATCGTCGGGGGGTGATTGCGGCGGGTGGAAAAGTTCGCGCACGTCGCTGGCCCGCCGTAAACAACCGAATGTCGTGCAAATAAACGTCACCCGCCGAAGACGTGCGGCGGGAACCGGCAGATCGAGCGACGCCAACGGGCCGATCGCAATCCGGTAGTACGGCGCATCGGCCTGTGGGTGATCGGGTTCGTCGGGCAACATTTCGCGCCGTGTGAGCAATTGGTAGCGCAAGATCGGCGCATAGTAGCGCACTTGCCAGCGTTCGGCGCCGAATGCGCCGGTCTGGTAGAACGCCAGCCATTCGGCGGCCAATCGCGCCGGTGCATGGCGGGCGGGCAGGCGATACCAACCCTGCTCACGGGCGATCGTCAGATCATGGGGGTTACGCAGGATCGCCACCAGCACGGCGGCATCGTCGTCGGGAGTAGGAAAGAGCTCCATGAAACCTCGGCTTTGCTTTTGCCTACCATATACACCGTTTGGGGCGGGCAAAAGATATGCCGCTGCCGGAACAGTTAATGCGAGCCGGACGAAGCGATAAGTCGGCGATAAAATTGGGTTCGACCACGAAATTGGCGGCGCAGCAGTGGATCGTCGATTGCGTTTGCCCGCCGCTCAACGCTTGTTTCAGCCAGTTGCAACAGCCGGCCGGCACGTTGATCGGACAGCGCATGCAAAAGGTGATAGCAACTCCAGATCACCCGCAGCGGATCGTCGGATCCGCCAAGATCGTCGGCTAATACCTGGTCGATAACCGGCTCGATCCAGGCATATGCCGCAGCCTGATTACCTTGATCGATGCTGAGGATCGCCAGGCCGGACTGCGGCTCGGCTGCAAGATGCATCTGATTGAGTTGGCGGCGCAGTGCAAGTGCGCTCCGATAGGCTTTTTCGGCCTTGTCCGGCTCGCCGAGTGCAGCAAAAGTGTGGCCAAGACATGTTTGCGCGGCCGCCTCATAGCTGGGTGAACTAACCTGCCGAAAGATCTCGTTTGCCGTGGTAAGTTCCATTGATCGGTCGTGCGCAGATCAACGGCCTGGCGGCGCGTAGTTCAACCCCGGCGACGGTGAATTGGACAACGCCGCCGGGCGCGGGAACGTACATGATTTACGCCGTGATCGAGACCGGCGCAGCCCAGGTGGCGCAGGTACGGAGCGACAACGATGCCGCTTACTCGCCATTGATGATCGGCGTCGGGAGTGGCTCGCCGGGAGCGAACCAGTTGTATTTGCCGCAGTTGTTTCGGTGACACGAGTGTGGAAGGATCGCCTTTTTTGTGGCGTTTGCGCAGCGAAACTGCACAAACGCCACGTAATGATCGTCTGCACCGCGTTGCCGCAGGCGAGCAACGCCTGTGGTACGATGAAGCTATGTACCGACGTGTCATCTTGCTCCTTGCACTCGTGTTGCTCGCTGCCTGTGCGCCCGCTCAGCCGACGATCCAGGCCGGGATCGACGCGGTTGCGGCGGTGAATAGTTCCGAAGACGCCGGGTTCGCCCGCGTGACCGAGCCGCGCCCGTTTGTGTTTCCGCAGGATCACGGCCCGCATCCTGAGTACGCGATCGAGTGGTGGTATTACACCGGCAATCTGTTTACGGCCGAGGGCCGGCGTTTTCGGCTTTCAGCTGACGTTTTTTCGCACCGGCATAACGCCAAATCCCGTTGCGCGCAGCTCCGATTGGGCGGCTTCGGCGGTGTACATGGCCCACTTCGCACTGAGCGACATCGCAAACGAGCAGTTCTACGCCAGCGAGCAATTCAGTCGCGATGCAGCCGGATTGGCCGGCGCAACCGGCGACCCGTTTCGCGTGTTCCTGAACGATTGGTCGGTGAGCGGTAGCGGCCCCGAAGGTATGACGATGCTGTTGCGCGCGGCGAGCGACGAGGTCGCGATCGATCTGACCGCCGTCAGTACCAAACCGCCGGCCCTGCAGGGCGATCGCGGTTACAGCCGCAAGGGCGAAGAAGTCGGCAATGCCTCGTACTACTACTCACTTACCCGCATGGAGACCAGCGGCACCCTGCGGGTTGGCGGCGAGGAGTTCGCCGTAGCGGGGCTAACCTGGATGGATCACGAGTTCGGCACCAGCGCCCTTGAAGGCGATGCCGAGGGTTGGGATTGGTTCAGCCTGCAACTCGCCGATGGCCACGAGGTGATGTACGCCCAGGTGCGAACACCGCAGGGGATCGGCTATAGTTTCGGCAGCCTGATTGCGCCTGACGGCACCCTGATCCAACTCGACAGCGTACAGGTGGAAAATCTTGCCACCTGGCGCAGCCCTCGTAGCGGCGCCGTTTATCCCATCCGCTGGCGTATGCGCGATCCGACGATCGGGCTTGATCTGACGATCAACGCCGCGCTGCCCGATCAGGAATTGCCGCTGACGGTGTTGTACTGGGAGGGCGCCGTCGATGTGGAAGGTCGCATGGCCGCTAACCCGGTTCGCGGCAGCGGGTATGTGGAATTGACCGGCTATGCCGGGCGAGGGGAGTCGATCCGATGAGTCCGCCATTGACGATTGTGACCGGCTTTCTGGGCAGCGGCAAGACGACATTGCTGCGTTCGGTGTTGGCGAGCGGGGCGGGCGGGCGGCGGCTGGGCTTGATCGTGAATGAGATCGGCGCGGTCGGATTTGATGGCCCCGCCCTGGAGCAAGCCGGCCAACTGCCATTGGTTGAGTTGACCGCCGGATGCATCTGCTGTGTGGCCGGGAGTGATTTTCTGCTGGCGGTTGAGCAGTTGATCGACTATGCCGATCCCGACGTGATTGTGATCGAGACAACTGGTTTGGCGGAGCCGGGCGGCATGATCCGGCAGGCTCGCGCCGCCGAACTCGACCTCGATGCGGTGATTGCGCTGGCCGGCGCAACTGATCTGGAAGCGGCGTTGGCCGCATCTGCGGTGGCCGAATGGCAACTGCGCGCCGCCGATATTGTGGCCCTGAGCAAAATCGATCTGAGCGCCGACAAAGGGCGAGCGGCGCTGGCCCGCATTCATGCGATCAACCCCCGCGCCGCCATTATCCCCGCCGATCAACTGGCCCACACGCCGGATCTGATCTTCGGCCCGCGTTTCGGCGTCGATCCGCCGGTTGATCCGCTGCATCGCGAACACGACCATTTCGCAAGTATGGTTTGGGAACTTGATGTACCATTGCGTCGCGAGGCATTGGTGCGCGCCCTTGATAGCTTGCCGGCGGCGGTCTATCGGGCCAAGGGCCGGGTGGCGTGCAGTGATGCGCCCTGGCCTGACGATCTGCAATTCGTGGCCGGGCGGCATCAGTTTCGTGCCGAGCGTCCACGCGGCGCCCGGCGCCGCTCAATCAGGTGGTGCTGATCGGCCCACATATCGCCAACTATGCTGCCGCGATCAGCGACGCTTTGGATGCATGTGCCGACACGCCGGAGCGAGTGGCGGCCTGGCTGGAACGGCAGCGCGAGGTCTGGTAGGGGCGATGCTTCGACCGCACACAACTATACCGCCAGGAGCGCTTCCAGCGCGATCGCCGTCGTCAGGGCGGGGCTGCCGTCGAGGTGAGGCGGATAACCGGAGTAACTTGCGGCTCCCGGCCAGGCGCCATCGGGTGATTGGCAGGACAGTAAGGCCTTCAGATACGGTTTTGCGGCCTTGTGTTCGCCGGCCAGGCCCAGGGTAGCGGCAAGGCATGCCAGCCGAAACGGTTCGTGTTCCTGTGGCGGGGTGAGCAGATCCGCGACGGCTGCCGGCAGCGCTGCGCCAAGTGGTGCGAGTCCTGGTGCTCCGGCGGCGTAGGCACGCGCGGCGCAAAACAGCAGCAAGTGGGGTGTCAGGCAGTAATCACTGGCTGCATCCCAACGATCTGTTTCAGCCATTGCACACAGCCATTGGGCCGATCCGGCCAATGGAATCCCGGCCAGGCCCGAGAACAGCAGCAGATTCGCCTGAACAAGCGCATCAACCTGGCGGGCCAGCAAATGCTCGCCGCTATTCACGCCGATCCAGGTGTAGTACGGCCCGCCCGGCGCCGCCTCATTCTCCCAGAGCAGGCGAAACAATTCCGGCCCAACCGGCTCGCCGCAACTAAGTAATGCCGCCGCCGCACAGGCCGTATCATCCAGATCGGCTGGAACCCGTGTTGTGGCCCGGCCTTCGTACGACCAGCTTCCATCGCTGTTGCGTTCGCTGAGCAGAAATGCGGCGGCACGCCGGCGAATAGCCGCCGCGATCCGGTGCTCGGCAAGTTGACGTAATGCATATACCACAAACGTGGTTGTGTAGATCGAGGTAGGATAGGCTTGCGGATCGGAGAAATCGAGCCGGCGAGCGCTGAAGGTCGGGAACTCGCCGGTTGGCTGTTGCAAGCCCGCAAGTGCGCTGAGTGCCGACTCGATAACCTGATGGTAGTGGTCGTGCATAGATCTTTGCGCAGTTTCAAGCATTTAGCGGGCGATGGATGCAGGCTGCTCGGGGGTATGGCCGATTGGCGCCGCTGAAGCAACCTGGATTACCACCACGGTAATGTCATCGCTTTGCTCGGAGTCGCCGCGAAACATACGTACCGCATCCCAAATACGTGCCAACATCTGATGCGGATCGTGGCCGACCGTGCTGGAGATCGTATCGATCAAGCGGTCGAAGCCGAACAGTTCGCGCTGCGGGTTCTGCTCTTCGATCACACCGTCGCTCAGCAGCACCAGTTGATCGCCCGGTTCCAACTGAATAGTATGTTCGGTATAGATCGCATCGGCGCGGGCGCTGAGCGGCAAGCCACAAACTTCAATCTCGTGCAATGCACCATTGCGCCGCAGCATCGGGAATGGATGGCCGGCATTCGAGAACGTCAGCGTCAGGTTCTGAGTGTCAAGGACGCCGTAAAACGCCGTGATCATCTGGCGCACCGAGCGATCACGGCAGAGCGTTTCATTTGCGGCCGTCAACACCGCCGCCGGACTTAAGGCGCGCGTCGATTCGGAGCGGATCGCCCCACGCGCCATTGCCATCACAAGTGCGGCAGCGATACTCTTGCCGGTTACATCGGCGACCACAATCCCCAGCCGATCGTCGGGCAGATCGATAAAATCATAAAAATCGCCGCTGGTTTCGCGGGCCGGTTCCGAGCGCGAGGCGATTACCAGATTGGCGTTGGTCAGCGGCGGCGGCGGATAAAGGCGCTGCTGCAACTCACGGGCGATCGCCAGATCGCGCCGCAGCAACTCGTCGTGCATAATGCGCCGGCGGGCCATTTCAATCCGTTGTTCAGCCGCAGCCAGTGCGCGTTGAAAAAGCCACGAGATCAGTGCGACAATCAGCAACAGACCAATAACCGGCACGCTTGTGGCCAGTGCGCTTGAGAATGCGCTGCGATCGGTAACCGGCTCGACCACGCGAAAATAGTACTCCAACATGGCCAAGATCAGCAGCGAGTCGCCGATCGCGAAGATCCAGGCCGCGCGCACATTGATCAAGATGCCGGCCAGCAAGACGCTCATCGACAACACCGCCGCGAAGATCATCCCAACGATCAGATTCTGCTCGGACAGCAGATTCAGCCCACTAAGCAGAATAATGCCCAGGTTGATCCAATTGGCGAAGAGGTTGGCGGCGGCGGCGGTATAGCCGGCGCGATCAAGCCAGACGACCAGCAGATTAAAGGCTGCGCTGCCGATCACGATCGCATATGAGATCAGATTGGGCGTGCCGTTGAAGAACATAATCAGCAGGCCGAGGAGGGTCAGAACAAGCAAGCCGCGGTTAATTGGGCGCAAGACACCCGAACGCCGAGCGCGCGTCGTCTCGGGCGCCAATTGCGCGATCAGTTGTTCCATATCGTCGATCTGCTCGTCCGACATAATACATTCAACGCGGGCCTGTGAGCCTGCGGCCCATACAATTCGGCGGTTCGATGTGGTCATGCTGCGACCCTGCATCGAACCGCCGAGATCATGGCGATAGACTAACTCCAGACGCTCCCACGCATTGCATCGAGTTCGGCCCCGATCTTCTGCTTGCGGTTCTGTTTTGCGGCGTCTTTCACCGCATCTTTGATCGCCTTTTCCTCGTCTTTGGTCAGGTTGAAGCCCTTCATTGCTTGCTCGGGATTCTTGAACAACTCATCGCGAAACGCCGGATCGGTAACGGCCTGACCGATCAGTTTCTTCATCTCGTCGCTCACGAATGCCTCCTCAATACGATCCAATACGCCACGCTAAACGATCACGCGCCGGGTGTCAAGCATCTACAATGCACCACGCTGCGGCTCGATCGAACAAACGCCGTCATCGGTCGGGATTAGACTGCGTCGGCGGCGCGGACAGATTGAATAAGCTGCGAATGAAACCACGATGCCGGCGTAACTCATGCCATGCTCGTTCGTCGCTGGCCTGTTGGTACGCGATCAAATCGGCCAGTCGGCATGGGGCGTATGGCGCCAGCAGGGCGGTGGCGGCCGTGCAGTGGCCGGCATGCTCTTGTTCCAATCCATGCCAAACGTCGTCGGCGGCAACCTGATGGCCGGCGAGCCATTCCAGGCTCAGCGCTGCGCGAGCATGGGGCGAGGCCTGCAACAAGTGGCGGATCAAGCGGGCTGAGGCATAATTCAGATGGCCGCGACGCAGATCGGCGACCCAGTCGGAAGCATCATCGGCGATCTGGCGGGCAGCCGTGAGGTGGCGAATCGCGGCGGGCAGCGCATCGGCCAGGCCGGCCGGAAGATCCGCAGGCGTCAGTGTGAGCTGTGCGATCACCACAAAACCGAACGGCGCCGATCGATCCATCAACAGATCCGGCGTGAATACCGCCAGATTCGCCTCAGTGAGGGCCGGAAGTTCCGATGGGCGCGCCTGCAACTCGGCGGCATAAGCGGCAGCGCTCGTGAGGGCTTGCTGTTGCAACACCGCCCAGGCCGGTGTTTCGGCTAAACCCAAACGACGGTAGCCCTCAAGGGCGTTGAGCAAGGCCTGTTGCGCGGCCGGCAACACCGCCGGTGAACCGCCGTCGAGCGTATCGTCGAAGGCCGAGGCATACCACCAGAGCCAGAGCCCGGCGCGGCCAAGGGCGTGTTGCTGTTCAACCGAGATAGGGATGAGGTCGGAAAGCCAGGCCGGCAGCAGGGCGGCCAGTTGGCTGAATTCGCTCCTGAGCAGGCGATCGAGATCGGGGGCAAGCAGAGTTTGTAGCAGCGGGGGATAGTCAGCCGTCACCGCCTGAAGATCGGCAGTGATTGCAGCATAGCGTTGCGTATCGGCCGGATCGAGCTGCATGGATGCCCCGCGAATGATTGTCTTATCATACCACTCGTCGCCAATTCTGAACAGACTGTCATCCGTAATTAGCGCGGATTTGAACCGCGCTTCATCAATTCTTAATAAAAGATCGGCGATAATAGGCCCGACGTACGAGGAAGGGGAGCCTGGTACGAGCAATGGGAGAGTCGCGCGAGATGAAAGGAGTCCGTTCGAGCCACATTTCCACCACTGGCCTGCGTCTCACTCCAGCTTTCCATCAACAACCCGGCGCTGCCCGGCCCTGACGCCCGGACACCAACCCATTACGGCGTAGGTGTGTTTCGTGTTGCAAGTGATTTCTTCAACCAGGGGAGTGCGAAAGCATGCATTCAAGTTCACGGATACTCAATCCGATTCTGACCGTGCTTATGGTGGTTGGACTGGTCGGTGGTATGTTCGCGCCGCAGGCGGCGCAGGCGGCCAGCACGGGGCTTGTGATCAGCCAGGTGTACGGCGGCGGCGGCAATAGTGGCGCTACCTTCACTCACGACTTTATTGAAATCTTTAACTTAGGCTCTAGCCCGGTGAGTCTGGGCGGTTTGTCTCTGCAGTATACTAGCGCAACCGGCACCGGTAGTTTTGGTGCAAGTTCAACGCAGCTTACAGAGTTGCCCAATACTGATTTGCAGCCTGGCCAGTATTTCCTGGTGCAGCAGGCCCAGGGCAGCGGCGGCACCACAGCTCTGCCGACGCCTGATCTAATCGATCCGACACCAATTGCCATGAGCGGCACTGCTGGCAAAGTTGCGCTGGTAACCGGCGCCACCGGGCTTGGCTGTAACGGTAGCTCGACACCCTGCTCAGCCGAACAACTGGCACGGATCGTCGATCTGATTGGCTACGGCAGCGCTAACTTTTTTGAGGGCTCCGGTGCTGCGCCGACTCTTACCAACTCCACGGCGGCACTGCGTGCGGGCGATGGCTGCACCGACAGTGACAACAACAGCACCGATTTCAGCGCCGATTCACCCAATCCGCGCAATAGCCTCAGCCCGTTGAATATCTGTAGCGGCGGCACGGTTGAACCGGTGATCAATGAGTTCGTCGTCAATCACATCAGCACCGACACCAACGAGTATGTCGAAGTCTTCGGCATGCCGAACACCGACTACGCGAACCTCAGCTTGATCCAGATCGAGGGCGACTCACCCAACGCGGGCACCATCAAATCGGTGACGCCTGTCGGCAGCACCGACGCCAACGGCTTCTGGACGACCGGTTTCCTCAACAACGCCTTTGAGAACGGCACGATCACGCTGCTACTCGTCGATGGATTCACCGGTGCGCTGGGCACCGACCTTGATACGAACGACGACGGTACGCCCGACAGCGCGCCCTGGACGGCGATCGTCGATAGTGTGGCGGTAAGCGACGGTGGATCAAGCGATCTGACCTACGCCACGCCGGTGCTGTCCGGCGGCTTCGATGGTGTCAGCTTCGTACCGGGTGGCGCCTCGCGCATTCCCAATGGGGTTGATACGGACTCTGTGAGCGACTGGCTGCGCAACGACTTCGATCTGGCGGGGATCTCCGGCTTCCCGGGCACGCCGGTCGCCGGTGAGGCGTTGAACACGCCCGGCGTGACGAATGTAGCGGTTACGCCTGCGTCAGCGCCGCTCGTCGGCATTGTCGCCAGCGACGATGCCGCCGCTGAGAGCGGTTCAGACGCCGGTACATTCACCGTCAGCCGCACCGGCGATACCGCCGCTGCGCTGAGTGTTAGCTACACTGTCGGCGGCACGGCCACCAACGGCAGCGACTATACGCCGAACCTGAGCGGCTCGGTTGAGATCCCGGCCGGTGCGGCTTCCGCCGACATCACCATCATCCCGGTGGACGACGCCGATATCGAGGGCAATGAGACCGTCATGCTCACCCTTGTTGACGGCAGCGACTACGATCTCGGCACGCCGAGCAGCGCCACCGTGACGATCGCCGACAACGACGTGGTTCCGCCCGTCGCCTGTTCGGCCGGCGACACGCCGATCGGTGAGGTGCAGGGCAGCGGATCTGCCAGTCCGCTGCAAGGCCAGACTGTGACGGTGCAGGGTGTGATCGTTGGCGATTTCGAGGGGGCGACCCCCGGCTTCCGCGGCTTCTTCCTGCAGAACACGCCTGATAACGACGACGACGACCCACTTACATCCGACGGTATCTTTGTCTTCGTGTCGAATAACAGCACTGATCGCATGGTCGGCCAGGTGGTGCAAGTTACGGGCACAGCCGGTGAGTTCAGCGGACAGACCCAGATCAGTGTGAGCAATCCGGCCGTCCAGATCGAGGACTGCGGCGACACAGGCAGTATCACGCCGACCGACATCACGCTCCCGCTGAGCGAAGCCGAGCGCGAGCGCTATGAGGGTATGCTGATCAACTTGCCGCAGGCGCTGGTGATCAGCGAGTACTTCAACTACGACCGATTCGGTGAGATCGTGATCTCGCTGCCGCTAGACAACCTGGATCGGCCCTTCACCCCGACCAGTTACGTCGAACCCGGCGCTGCGGCGCAGGCTCTTGCCGAGCAGATTGCGTTGCGCCGGATCACCCTCGATGACGGTCTGGGCAACCAGAACCCGGATGTGCTGCGTCACCCCAACGGCCAGCCCTTCAGCCAGAGCAACTTCTTCCGCGGCGGCGACACGGTGCAAAATACGGTCGGCGTGCTCGACTACCGCTTTGGCCTTTTCCGCATTCAGCCCACCGCTCCGGCCGAGTACACTGCCGTCAACCTACGTCCGGCCGCCCCCGAGCCGGTCGGCGGCAGCCTCAAGGTCGCCAGTTTCAACGTCCTGAACTACTTCCTGACGCTAGATGACGGCACCAATGACATCTGCGGCCCGTTGCAGAACCAGGAATGCCGCGGAGCGGATGACGCCACCGAGTTCGAGCGCCAGGAGGCCAAGATCGTCGCGGCCATCCTCGGCATCGATGCCGACATCATCGGCCTGATCGAAATGGAGAACACCCCCGGCGTCGAGCCGGCGGAGCGGTTGGCAGAGCAGTTGAATGCCGCCCAGTTGACCGATACCTACGCCTTTATCGATACGGGCACAATTGGCGGCGACGCTATCCGGGTCGGCTTCATCTACAAGTCGAACACCGTCACTCCGGTCGGTGATTTCGCCGTCCTCGACAGCAATGTCGATCCGCGCTTCATCGACACCAAAAACCGCCCGGCGCTGGCTCAGACCTTCCGGGAGAATGCGACCGGCGGCGTGTTCACCGCGTCGATCAACCACTTCAAGTCGAAGGGTTCGGCCTGTAACGACGTGGGTGATCCTGATCTGGGCGATGGCGCAGGGAACTGCAATATCACCCGCACCCAGGCCGCACTGGCCCTGGCCGACTGGCTGGCGACCGATCCGACCAACAGCGGCGATCCCGACGTAATGATCCTCGGCGACTTGAACTCGTATGACGAGGAAGACCCGATCGACGCACTCAAGCTCGCCGGCTACACCGACCTGAACGAGTTCTTCGGCGGTGAGTTCGCTTACTCCTATGTCTTCGACGGCCAGTTCGGCTACCTTGACTACGCTCTGGCCAACCCCTCGCTCACGGCGCAGGTAACCGGTGCGACCGAATGGCATATCAACGCCGATGAGTCGGACGCCTTTGACTACGACACCTCGTTCAAGCCCGACCCGATCGACGCTCTCTACGAGCCAAACCCCTTCCGTTCATCTGATCACGACCCGGTGCTGGTGGGGCTGAACCTTGATGCGCCCCTGGCCTGCACGGTGATCGACGACTTCAACCGCAACGACGGCCCGTTGGGCAACCGTTGGGCCGGCGAGGATGGACTGGGCGGCTATGCCATCCGCAATAGCATGGTTGAGGTGTTCGGCGGCGGCCCGATCTTCTGGAAGGGCGCAAACCAGAACCTCGGCGTCGATCAGTACGCCTGTGTCACCCTGAACGACCTCGACGAGGATGGGCTGCATCAGTCGTTGTTGCTGAAGGTCCAGGGCGGCAACGGCCTTGATATTGCCCGCCGCTCGATGATCGCGGTCGGCTACGATGCGGCCAACAGCCGGATCGTGGTTGAAACCTACCGCCACAACACTCAGACCTGGACCACGATCGCCGACTTTGCCTATGGGTTGAGCGACGGTGATGTGTTCGGCGCCGCCGCCCGCAGCGACGGCAGTGTGACGGTGTATGTCAACGGTAATAAGATCGGCGTTGTTGCCCCGAGCGACCCCGGCGCCGCGAGCCTGAGTTTCTTCCAGAACCGCCGCGGCCGCGTCGGTTTGTGGTTCATCGATGCCGCCGGCGCGCGCTTCGATGATTTCGCCGCAGGTAATCTGGAGTAATCACTACTTCAGGTAGTTTTAGCGTTGGGATACCGACATTTAGGGGCGGGCTTCGGAATTTTCGAAGCCCGCCCCTAGATATTGTGGTTTGTCCACAAACTATCCCCAAAATGTGGATAAGTCGTACGACAAGGCTCCTAAATGTAGTCGAATGTGAAGTCCGTGTGAAGCCGATTCTGTGTTGATCATAAACACTTAATCTCGGTAGGCTCAGGCAATGCTCTGGAAGCATGGAGCCACCCGAAACAGCCCGATCGCTCTATGCTATAATGCGGTTCAGGAAGCCGCACGGGTGTGCGAGGGAGCCGATGAGCGACGAGCGACTAGTCAATCCGAGCGAAGGTGGCGACGATCAGCAGGCCGAGAAGAGTCTGCGTCCACGTACCCTGCGTGAGTTCATCGGCCAGGAGAAGACAGTCGAGCAGTTGCAGATCGCAATTACGGCCGCCAAGGGCCGCAGCGAACCACTCGATCACACCCTGTTCTACGGGCCGCCCGGCCTGGGCAAAACCTCGCTCTCGAATGTGATCGCCAATGAGATGGAAGTCAAGATCAAGGTGACAAGCGGGCCGGCGATCGAGCGGGCCGGCGATCTGGCTGCGATCCTGACCAACCTGCAAAAGAATGATGTGCTCTTCATCGACGAGGTGCATCGCCTGAATCGCGCGGTAGAGGAGGTGCTCTACCCGGCGATGGAGGATTTCGCGCTCGATCTGATCGTCGGCAAGGGGCCGAGCGCCCGCAACCTGCGCTTGAAACTGCCGCGCTTCACCGTGATCGGTGCGACGACGCGCCTGGCGCTTCTTACCTCGCCCCTGCGTGATCGCTTTGTCTCAGTCCACCGCTTGGTCTTCTACTCCGACGAGGCCATGAATGAGATCGTCAGTCGTTCGGCACGGATCTTGAACATGCCGATCACTGATGAGGGCGCCCAGGAGATCGGCCGGCGCGCCCGCGGCACGCCCCGCATTGCGAACCGCTTGCTGCGCCGGGTGCGCGATTATGCGCAGGTGGTTGCCGATGGGGTGATTACGTTGGACGTAGCCCGCATCGCCCTGGCCCAACTCGAAGTGGACGAACTGGGCCTGGATGAGAGCGACCGGCGCTTGTTACGGGCGATTATCGAACTGTTCAATGGCGGGCCGGTTGGGCTCTCAACCCTGGCTGCCGCCCTGGCCGAAGAGGTCGATGCAGTTGAGGATGTGTACGAGCCGTTTCTGCTGCAACTCGGCTTTCTGCAACGCACGCCGCGAGGCCGCATCGCCACTCGCCGGGCCTACGAACACCTCGGTGTCCCCTTTATCGAGCGCGGCACACCGGGTGACGATCCGAATAGCCCTCATCAAGGCCGCCTCTTCTGATTGCGTTCCATGTTGTTCGCTTCGTCGCGGCGGTTCTACCCCCGCCGCGAATCGAAGTAATCGTCGGTACTGAGCTGTCGCAGGCGAAACAAAAGTTGACGCTGCCAAATATTGCAGGTATGCTCAACACACATTCGCACAATGTCGGGATGGAACAATATGAGCAGTGAAGCTTTACGATTGATCGTCTGCACATTCGACGCGGCCGCGCATCCACAAGAGGCCCATGAAGCGGTGGGTACGTTGCGGCGCCATTTTCACGCCGACAATACCGTTCGGATCGCCGTTGTTCAACGTGATCGCGACGGCCGGATTCATTTTGAGGAACCGGGCGATCCGCGTGAGGCGCTGAGTGATCTCGCCGCGACCTTCGCCGGTGGGATCGCCTGGTTTGTCGGCGCATTTGCCGGGATGCTCGGCCCACAGAGCGCTGCCGCCGCCGAACGACTGACCGATGTCGCCGTCCACCGGGTTGTACGTGACGCCGGATTCCCCGATTCGGCACTGTATACGATCGGCCAGGCCTTGCATACGGGTGGTACGGCACTGGTGGCACTGGTGCCAGCCGACCAGGTGTCGGTGATTGCTGCCGAGCTTGAGCGGCTTGGCGGCGAACGTCACGAACACGATCTGCCGCCACAGGTTGTTGCACAACTCCGGGCCGGTGCGCCGGAGGATTCATAGCGACGTACGATCGTGCGTTTCTACGCGGGGAGCTGTGGCGTTGAGGTGTGGGACGTGATGTGGGGATGGTTCATTGAGCTAAGGGAGTGTAGCTGATATGGATAGTGCCTCGAAGATGCCCATTCGACCAAGAAGCGGCCTGCTGACGGTGGTTCTGATTGCGCTGTTCGTGCTGAGCGGCTGTGGCTTGTTCGGCGGTGGCGATGAGTCGCCGACAACACCGGCGAACGGCGATTCGTCGGCCCAGGTAACCGGAGCAAACGGTGCTGGACAGCGGATTACCCTGGTAGCGCCGCCGCCAAACAGCAGTGTCGGCGAGGCGTTCAGCGTGCGCGGCGCCGCCGCTCGGCCGCCGCGCGATAGTAATCTCACCTATCGTGTGCTCGATGCCGACGGCAATGTGATCGGCGAAGGCCAGATCGGCGCCATCGGCCAACCCGGCAGCGCCGCACCGTTCGAGGCCCAGATTATCTTTACGCCACCAGCACCCGGCAGCCTGATAACCTTTCAACTTTTTGAGCGCGATGGCGCCACCGGCGCCGAGATCGCGCCGCTGAGTATGCCGCTGACCTACACGTCCGATCCCGGCGCTGTCGCACAGCCCGGCGGTGCCGAGCAGGGCGCTCAAAATCAGGGCGATAACCAGATTGTTATTGAGACGCCGCCGCCCGGTACGCAGGTCGGCAGCCCGGTGGTGATCACCGGCCGTACGACCTTTGACCCGTTTGAAGGCAATCTCACTTATCGCGTACTTGATGCCGCCGGGGCGGAGATCGGCAGCGGTGCGTTCACGGCGAATACTGAGGCTGATCCCGGCGCGACGTTTAACGCCTCGCTGAACTTTAACGAGCCGCCACAGGCCGGGCCGATCCGGCTGGAAGTGGTGGCACCGAATGCGGCCGGCGGCGCGCCGATCGCGCAAACGAGCATTGATTTGACGGTTGCCGGCAGCGGTGGTTTGCAGCCGATCACTCCGACGCCCGATGTGCCGGCGCCGCAGCAGATTGTGATCGCGAGCCCGCCGCCCGGCACGCAGGTTGGTAGCCCGCTGGTGATCACCGGCCGTACTGCCCGGTTGCCGTTCGAGCGCAACCTCGGCTATCGCGTGCTGACGCAATCCGGTGAAGAACTTGGGGTGGGCGGCATTACGGTGAATGATGACGGTAGTTTCGTGGCCGAAATTACTTTCAACCCGCCCGCCGGAGCCACGCCGCTGTTGATTGAGTTGACCGACCGTGATGCGGCGAGCGGCGCGATCCTGGCTGCTACGACCATCCAGCTGCGCTATTAAGGTGTCGGGTGTTTTGGCTCGCTTAGGGGCCGAAACACCTGACAAAAGCTTCATTTTCGCGCTTTGACGCCCGTGAAGCGGGCTGTTATAATCGCGCGGATGGTGTAGCAAATTCTCCTTTTAGTACCTCACTGGAGGCTCTGTCGATTTATGGGCTTTTTCACATACCTGACAACGTCAAGTCCGCAGCTTGGCACTCTCGGCTGGCTCTTTTTCATCGGCCAGGTACTCATTGCGGCTGCCGGAGCCTATCTGGCCTTTGCCCATAGTGAGCGCAACATGGCCCGGCCGCATTTATGCGTCAGCTGGGGATTGCACTGTTGATTGTAGGCGGTGTTGGTGTAGCCCTTGGTGTCCTGCGGATGCTGAATGTGCCGGTGCTGAATCAACATCTCTGGTTTTATGTGCAATTGCTGATCGAGCTTGGCGTTGCCGGGTATGTGTTCTATTACATGCGCTCGGTGTTGCCCGGCCTGGAACGTGCCGCCGTCGGCCGGCGCCCTGCCCCGCGTGGTAATCGCTCCATCAGCGATGTGCAGACGACTCCTGCTGCGCCGCGGCCACCGGCAACCACCAGTCGCCGGGATGCCCGCCGGGATCGCAAGCGCCGTAAGGGCTAGGTTCAGGGTACAGGATACAGGGAAGCGCCGGTATTGCCGGCGCTTCCCTGTATCGGCGGATAATGCTCAGATGTTGGGTGCTCAGATGGTACGGCGTGGTGCAGGTTGCGGTTGTTCTTGTACCTGTTTCAGCGGGCTACGGCCGTACGCGGCACGAGTCTCGGCCGCGATCCGCACTAATGCGAAGATCATCCAGCCCAACACCAGCGCAAGAATCAGTTGCAGCAATACCAACATGAGCGGCTCCACCGTAGCTGTCGGCTCTGAAATTCGTGAAACGAAGAACATATAAACGCCCTGAGTTAGTATATGCTAACCCAGGGCGTTCGTCAATGGATATGTGCTGTGGGACGATCGGGATTATCCGACCCCTTCCAACTGATCTTCGAGGTCGGCATGCAATTCCCGCAATCGCTCCAGGGTATCTTCGTCGGCCTGCCAGAGCCCACGGCTGCTCGCTTCCAGCAATCGCCCGATCGCGTTGCGCGTGGCTTCGGGATTGGCTTCCTCCAGGCGCCGGCGCATGTGCTCGTCCAGCACAAATGTGGCCGCCGCCTGGTCGTACACCCAGTTGTCTACCGCATTGGTGGTGGCGCTCCAGCCGAGCATATAGGTGAAGCGGTTGCCGATTTCGGCCGCGCCGGTGTGTCCATGCTTGAGCATCCCTTCATACCATTTGGGATTGAGCAACTTGGTGCGGTACTCGACGCGCAGGGTTTGCTCCAGGCTCTGCACCTTTGTCTCGGCGGTGTAGGTTTCGATAAAGCTAAGCGGTACACTGCGCCCGCCGGCCCGCTCGGCGGCGGCCTTGAGCGCGCCGGAGTAGCCGTAATAGTGCTGCATGTCGGTAAGCCCGTATTCGACGCTGTCGATCTCCTGGGCCACCCGCTCGACGGTGCCGAGCAGCGACTTCAGCACTTCAGGCCGGGCCAACCCGTTATGCTTGCCGCCGAAGGCATAACTGTTGCGCTTCACAAAAAGATCTTCCAACTCCTGGCGATCTTCCCATGCGCCGCCTTCGATCGCCTCGTCTACGTCGGTGCCGTAGGTGCCGGCGGCCTGCGTAAAAATGCGGGCCGTTGCGGCTTCCGGCGGGGTGCCTTCGGCGATCACGGCACATACATGCTTGCGAATAAAATTCAGATGCTCGGGTTCGTCGGCCTCGGCGGCTTCGCGCACCAGCCGGTCGAGCATATCGATCGTGCCGGCAAATGTGTCGCGGAAAATGCCCGAGGCGGTCATCAGTACGTCGATGCGTGGGCGGCCCAACTCGGCGAGTGGAATCAGGCTGTAACGCCCGATCTTGCCCTGGCCGTCTTTCACCGGGCGGGCGCCGATCAGCCCCAACACAACCCCGATCGCTTCGCCGCGGGTCTTGATTGCGTCGAGACCCCAGAGCACCTGGGCGATCGTCTCGGGATAGCCGTCGCCGTGTTCGGCGTGGTGTGCCGCAAGCAACGATTCGGCCACCTGCACCCCGCGCGCAAAGGCGCTGTCGCTGGGGATGCGCCAGGGATCGAGCGAGTGGATGTTGCGGCCGGTGGGCAGTACGGCGCTGCCGTCGCGAATAATGTCGCCGCCGGGCCCGGCCTGAATGTAGCCGCCGTTCAAGCCCTGCAACAGGAAGTCGAGTTCCTGGGTGTTGTCACGAAGTGCGGCCAACATATTCCGACCTTCACGGGCCAGATTGCTGAAAAGATCACCATGATGATGCTGGGCGAGGGCGGTTGTTACCCGATCGACCGATTCGCCATTGAATACCGCCCGTTGAACAAATGCAATACAGGCGGCATCAACCTGTTCGCGCAAGGCCAGGGCGGTTGGATCACCATGGCGGGCGGCAGCCAACAATTCGGCATAACCTGCCGGTTGTTGCCCTTCCGTATGCGGCACTCTGTATGCTGCATAGAAGAGATCGCCAAGCCCCGGTTGCCCATTCCGCGGCGGCTTCAGCGTCTCCGTCACCAGCGTGAGTTGCTGCTCGATCGGCGCGGCGCTGCCGAGCACATGCAAGCTGTCGGTGATCATGGTCTGCTCAAGCTCACGTAGATAGGCGTAGGCACGGGCGGCGAAATCGGCGAATCGTTCGCCCTCGCGCCGCTTGAGTTCGGCGTCCATGTTCAGCAGCGCGAGCTTCTGTTGCATGGCCTCGGCGACCGGCGACTCGGCGGCATCGGGCGACGCATCTGCCGGGGCCGCTGTATGGGTGGTACGTAGCTCTTCCAGCAGATCCTTGAGCGCTTGCAGCTCTTTGTAGAGCCCGGCGCGGCCATAGGGCGGGATGGCGTGGCCGACGATCGTGGCATAGCCGCGGCGCTTGGCGATATTGGCTTCGGCCGGGTTGTTGATCGGGTAGACATAGAAGTTCGGCAGTTCGCCCAGCAACACATCGGGCCAGCACTCGTCGGTCATACCGAGTTGCACGCCGGGCATCCACTCGGAGGTGCCGTGCATGCCCATATGGATGATCGCGTGGGCGCCGAAGGATCGGCTGATCCACTTGTAGAAAAGCGCATACTGGTGGTGCGGCGTGTTGGCCTTGTCGAAAAGCAGCCGCATTGGATCGCCGGGCATGCCGATCATCGGCTGCACGCCGATGTAGACATTGCCGAGTTGCAACCCGCCCAGCCGCACCCGATCGCGCCCAGTGGTGCGATATCGCCGGGGAATGCGCCCCAGCGGTCGGTGATCCGTTCCTGATCACCGGGCCGCACCCAGGTATAGAAGGCGTTGCGATCGACATTGGGCAGGTTGATCGGCGGGTGACCGGGCGGTAGAGATGCAAGATTCTGTGTCTCTAGCGCCTCGGCCTTGATACTACCGCTGATGCAACGGGCCAACGTGGCCGGATCGCGGGGATACTCGCCGACGTTGTAGCCGGCGGCTTTGAGCTTGTCGAGCAGGGCGATCAAACTGGCCGGCACGTCGAGCAGGGCGGCGGTAGCGGTGTTGCCCTGGCCGGGCGGATAATCGTAGACCACAATCGCCAGTTTTTTGGCCTGATTGGGCGTACGGCGCAATGTTACAAAATGCTCGGCGATGCTGGCCAGGCGCTTGATCCGGTCGGGAACGGTGACAATATCGCCGCCTTGCATGCCGCCGAGTACCACCGGGGCCACTGCGCCGTCCATCTCCGGCAAACTATACAAAATCGTGCTTTGCAACGGCCCGACGCCGTTTTCACGCCAGTGTTCCACATCCTGCACGAACAACGGTTGCGCAACAATATACGGCACATCGAGCTTGCCGAGCAGATCACGGGCGACATTGGTGGTAAGGCCGGCTTTGGTGCTGCCGGCAGGCCCGCCGACAAGCGGAAAGCCCATCGTATTGATCACCAGATCCACAGCCATGTGGCTCAGCCACTCACGCACGACCACATGGCTCTCGATGCCCATCACAAAGATCGGCAACACCCGCAGGTTGGCCGCTTCCAAGGCCCGTACCACGTCGTTGTGATAGGTTGTTCCGCTGAGAATGTGTGAGCGGAACGAGAGCACCGCCACCGTACCGAGATAGGACTTGCCGTTTTTGGAAACCTTTCCAGCAGCTTTCGCCTGTTGTTTCTCCCATTTCTCATACTCGTCGGGCCTGGCGAACAACTTCGGCGAATTGGGATGGGCGAAGCCCATTGTCGGCATCTCGACCGGCGGATCGACGTGCAACTTTTTATGGCCGCCGTATTCCCGCAGCATCAGCTTGAACATATTGGCGGCATTGGCGACACTGCGGTGGTTCCAATAACTACTCAGATTCGTCCAGTTGCGGAAATCGTTCAGGCGCTTCCCCGGCAGGAAATTGATCAATTTGCCGGTGATCTTCTGGAGTTTGACATAGCCGTAGAATGCGTCTTCCTCGCGGCCACCGACCAGCAGCCGGGCCACATTTTGCACCGGCTTGGGCATGCCGCTGCCCTTAAAGCCGTAGCCGCCGAGCTTCGTCAGCCGCATCATCTCAGGCAACCCCTCGTATGAAAGCACAACCTGCGGTTGGTGGCGCTCGACCATCGGCACCAGGAGTTCAGCGGTTTCGGCAAGTGTGATCAACGATGTGATCACCGCGTCGGCTTCGGCAATCGCCGCATCTACCTCGGTGGTTCGGGTCTGAACATCGGCGTCCTCGAAAATGCGCAGGCGGAAATTGGGCAACTCCTTGCGCACTTCGGCTTCGGCCTGAGCGAAGAAACTCTGGCTGTAGCGCTGCAAGCCCAACAGCATGACATAATTGATGGTACGCGCCATACAATCCTCGTGGAATGATCTAATCGGCGAAGGGCGGGACGAATGCTCCGATTGAGCCAGATCAGGCCTATTAGCATGTGGTGACAAGATGTGCATAATATTATCGTTCTTTTCCGAATTATATGCAATGTGTGCATATATGAAATAAAGGCTGTGCAGCAGCATAAAATAACGCCGTATTCCGCATCGCCATGCAGAATTCGGCGTTGATTGGCTGCTCGCTTGATGTCTATGAACCGGAAGTTACAGGAGTACCATCAGGTTGATGGGGCGGCTGATCAGTGCAAAACCCAACAGAACGTCAGTTGCGTTGCAACGCATAGCGCAGCGCACTTTGCAGATCCGCCATTGATTGCAGATCGCTGAGATCGACCCCGAGTCCGACGATCGTCTGCGCGAGTTCAGGGCGAATACCGACCAGAATCGGTTGTGCGCCGAGCAGACGACTGGCATCAGCGGCCTGGATGAGTAACCTGGCGGTCTGGGTATCAATAACCGGTACGCCGGTAACATCGAGGATGATCATGCGGGCGCGATTGCGTTCGATCGCTTCTAGCAATGTTGTCACAAGATCCGATGCCCGCTGGCTGTCGATCACACCGATCAGCGGCATCACGAGGACATTGTCGGCCACCGGCAAGACCGGGCTGGAAAGCTCGCGAATGGTTGCCGAAAGGGCATCACGCTCTTGCAGCGAGGCATGCAACGCGGCAAGCACCCGTTCCTGTTCCTGGTTAACCTGTTCGAGGGCTCGGGTTCGGTCGGCTACGCGCTGTTCAAGGCCGCTGAGCGTCTCTTGCAATTGCGTAGCCATGCGGTTAAATGTGGTTGTCAGAAGACGTATTTCGCTGCTGCCGCGGCCCTCAGCGGTACGTTGTGAAAAATCGCCATTGGTGATCTGAAGTGCAGTTGCCGTAAGCCTGCTTAATGGGTCGGCGATCCGGGTAGCGACAAAGAACCCGAAGCCGACGGCGCCGGCCGCTGCGAGCAATGCCACCAGGCCAATCAACTGGATTGTTGCTGCGAAGCGTTGTGCGATCTCGGCTTGATCGATCTCGGCCAGAAACACCGCCTGTAGTTCCGGCACCCAGCGATAGACCCCGATCACCGGCACGGGTGGATCGCGGTAATCGCCATACACACCGGATCCATTCTGCTGTTGCAGCCCAAGATCGATCCCCTGACTGCGGTAACTGCGATTGATCGGATAGCCTGCAAAGCGACTTGGCGTAAGCAAGTAGTTGTTTTCCGCGCTTACCAGATACGTTTCGCCCGAAAGACCTAACCCGGATCGCTCAAGCATGAAGTTGCCAAGGGTGTTCAAATTCAACTGTCCGGCCAGCACACCATTCAACGAACCATCCAGGCTGCGGATCGGTCGCGTCACGAGCATAGTCAGTTCGCCGCTGCCAACAGCATAGTATGGCGCTTGCGTAAAAGGTTGATCCAGACTGGCCGCGAAATAGGGCTGGCGCTGAACAATCTTCCCAATCTGGCTGGGATCGGACGCTGCGATCACATTGCCTGCGCGATCATAAATGAACAACTGGCTGAAAAGGCCTTCTGACGCCGTATTATCCTGGGTAATCAGTTGTTGAAGTAACCGGTTGATCCCTTCGCGCTGGGTCTCATCCTCGATCGTTGTGAGGATCGGATCGATCTGTGCCACCACGGGATTGCTCAATGTAATCGACAGCAAGGCGTGGCTATCGCCGATCCAGCGGGTGATCTGAGCGATCTTGAGATCAGTGATCGATCCGAGTTGATCGATCGCCTGAGCGGTTACCTGGGTTCGAACCTGATTAAAGGTAAGCGGAACAACAACCGCAATCGGCAGGATCGTCAGGCTTACAAATGCGATCACAAGCCACCAGCGTAACTGATTCCAGGGCGCTGTTCTGGCTGTGCGCTGATCGGCGTGCGACACGCTTGTTGGCCTATCCATCACTCAGTTTCCTCGGCGGAGACAAATGCTTTCGTAAAGGCCCGTTCCAGATCGATCGGTGCGTCAATCCGATCGCCTTCCAGCAGGAGTTGTTGGGTCAGTTCCCAAATTTCTATGTCGAAAGTGCCGATTTGCGTGTTGGCCGGGCGAATAAGCGGCAGGCTGGCCGCCAGTCGTTGTAATTGGCCTGCCTGGTCGAGATCCGGGTTGAACTCCAGCGTGTAGCTAATCGCTTGCTCGGGGTTGGCGATAACATCGGCGATGCCGTGGTTGAGCGCGCGCATAAAGCGCTCGATCTGCTCGGGGCGTTCCTGAAGGGCCTGTTCACTGGTAAATATCACAAAGTCGTATGTGTCGATTCCGTAGTCACTCATCAGCATGATATTCGGTTCGCGGCCGGCTTCACGTACTTGTACGCCCTCGTTGATAATCCAGGCGACAATCGCATCGGCCTCGCCGTTGAGTAACGGATCGACGCCGAAACTTGTTCGCGGCAAAATCGTGATTGTGTCGGGATCGATCTGTTGGATCTTGAGCATCGCCAGCAGACTGTCGTTGGCTCCGTCTTGCGCAACAAGCACTGTGCGGCCAACCAGATCTTGGGGCCGCAGGATGTTTTGTTCGGCAAGGCTGATAATCGCCAGCGGGCTGCGCTGAAAGATATTGCCGATTCCAATCACCGGCTTGCCGGCGGCGCGGGCCGCGATCAGCGAGGAACTGCTGGTCATACCGATATCGGCGTTGCCGTCGAGCACCTGGCTAATTGGATCGATGTATCCCGCGCTGTTGAAACCGCCCTCTTCAAAGCGCACCTGAAGCCCTTCAGCGGCAAAATGCCCGTTTTTAGCGGCGGCGTAAAAGGGCGATGAGGAGTATTCATGCACCCACGAGAGCTGTACGCCGAGTTCAGTCGGCGCGGGTTGCGCGGATGGGGTTGCCGGCGGCGCGGAACATGCGCTTGCCAATGTGATCATACACAGAAGTGTCACGAGTGCGATTGCTCGCCCCAGGGGGCTGGTTGCATGGAGTGCCATAGTAACCCCGTTTGTTGTTGTTGTGAAGCGGTTAATACAATATGGTTATCAACTTCATTCTAGTGGTATTGTGTTTCCAGAGATGAACCATGTAATACTACCGGTGCTGGGTTACGCAGGCGCGAGGATAAAAAATGCGCCGCTTTGGGCGCAAGTCGGACGAAGGGTAGAAGGGGCGCAATCTGCTGCGTCAACTGCCGGGATACTGCAGTCGATCATTTGCCCCAATCGCGGAGATTACGGCTCCACGAGTTCATCAAGTCGGTGAGCGAGTGCATGGCGCGGCTGGCCGGGTCGGCGGAGATAGGTGGCGAGCCATGATCAGGGGGTTGAACCGCGTTGACGATCCGCGGGTCGATCCGGGCGCCTTTGCCGCGTGTTTCATCCAGATAATGCAGCGCGGCGTGTTCATCGCCGAACATGCCCATGCCACTAACTAGATGGACCAGCGGCGCAAACATGAGCAAGTGTTGCTCGGCAACCACAAAGGCGATCCGACCAAGGTGGGGATGATGCATAATCTGCTCGGTGCGCCGGCGGGCCTGCTGATCGGCGCTGTGAATCTGCCGGCCATCGACCAGCAGATCGGTCGGTGCAAGGCTGTTATCGAGCATGCCCCACATTTCCTTGTAGTAATGCTCGGCGTGATCCAGGCTCATGCGCCCATGAACCTTCACCCAGATCAAGTATTCGCTGTGGCGCGTGATTTCGTAGCTCATCGCCGCGTCCTTCCCGCAGGTGGTGAATTTCATTGTTATCATACAGTTTTATTGCCTATATGTCTAGACATATAGGCAATAAAATACTTCTTCTGGGTAAATATTTCGCCGTTTGTGGTATACTGCGCAGTATCTCGCGGAATTATCTGGAAGGTGGGCTTGCTCTGGTGTCGGCAACGCCGATCCTGGAGCAAGCCGAGTTTTGTGGGAACAGGCGTTATGCCCAGGCGAGGAGGCAGGGCCATGATCTTTATTGTTGGCGGCACAGGGACGCTTGGTCAGACATTGGTGCGCATGCTGCGTGAACAGGGCCGGCAGGTGCGTGTATTGGTGCGGCCCGGTTCTGTAGCGAAGGCTGAGCCGCTACGGGCGCTCGGTGCCGAGTTGATCGGCGGTGATTTGCGTGATCAGGCCAGCCTGGAGCTCGGGTGCAAGGGTGCGCAGGTGGTGATCTCGGCAACCAGCGCCGGCGAAGATCGCCGGCCTCAGTCTCGGCGCCTGGCCGAGTATCAAGGCCCGCTGAATCTGCTGAAAGCCGCCAAAGCCGCCGGAGTAGAGCAGTATATCTTTACTTCGACCCTTTTCCCGCGCAACCCGGTCGGCTATAAATTCGTCTGGGCGAAATTGATGGCCGAAGAGGCGATCCAGCAGAGCGGCGTACCCTACACGATCTTTCGACCGTGCGGCCTGTTCTATGAAATTGTGCAGCGCGGCGAGCCGATCGTCGAGAAGTTCGGCTTCTTCCCGGTGGTGGGCAGCGGCCACAAACGTACTCAGATGCTGGCCATGGTCGATGTGGCGCGGGCCTTTGTCAATGCGATCGGCAATCCCGAGGCGATCAATCGCACCTTTGAGCTCGGCGGCCCGGAACATACTACCTTTGAAGCCATGATCGCGACCTGGTCGCGGATTCGTGGTCGTCCGATCCGGGTGTTGCACCTGCCGGCGCCATTGATGAATGCGATCGGCTGGGCGCTCTATCCCTTCAATCCTTCGGCTCCGGGGATTATGGAATTGCTCGAATTCAGCTACGATGCGATGTCGTGCGATATGACGGAGACGAGCCGCATCCTCAACCTCGGCCGGATGCAGACCCTTGAGGAGTACTGCCGCGCATATTATGCCGCCAAAGGCACGGTTGTGCCGACGCCGGCGTAGGTGTGGCATGGGGTGTTCGTCTGTGCGAAGCGCGAACGAACACCCCGCACAGCACCTTATAACCGCTTTTTGTTTCCCCGTAGCATCAAGGCGTTGGCGAAGCATGCGCTTGTAATTGCGGCGATGATACGGCTTTCGGCGGCGCATGCTTCACCGATGCTCAATTTTCGCTATGGCCAGCGATAGCGAATCGTGCCGTCGTTGAGTGCGATGGTGTAGAGTTCGTCGGCGGAGAGAAAGAGCGACTCGCGAGTCCAGACTGCGCCGCGGATCAGGGCAGTTGCGTTCTCGGTTGGCAGCGTTTTTTCCATGAGCAGGTCGCTGGTGGCCGGATCAAGTAAGCGGTAATATAGCTGTTCCGGCTCTTCCTGGGTTTCCACCACGGCTACGCCACCATCAACGATCGCCGCCGCCCAATCACCGCTGGTGTCGGCGTTCACGCGCGTATCGGCTTGAAACGGTATCGCGCCGCGCCGCTCGCCGGAAACCGGATCGACCAGCCAGAGTTCACTGCGGCTCGATCCACGGGTGCGGCGCGCCTCGACAAGCAGCACGTCATTTGAAGCGCTGATCGGCGTAAGCTCGTAATCTTCGTCGGCCAGGATTGTGCGGACGGTGCCGTCGGCAGTTATGGCCAGGATTTCCGATTCTCCGCCGATAAACAGCGCTCCGGCAGCAAAAAGAAAATCCTCGTCATCGATGTAGCGATCCTCCGGCAAGCCGGCCCAGATCGTAACTTCACGTTCGCCGGGAGCGAGGCGAACCAGACAACGGGCGCTATCCAGGTACCAGTAGAGCATGCCGTCGGGGCCGGGCATAACCTGATCGAAGTAGTGCGGTCGATCTTCCCAGCCGGTGTCGGGCCTGACGCACAACGGCGCGATCTCGCCGGCCGGGGTGCCGTCTTCCGGCTCGAAGAGGTAGAGTGCTGCGGCTCCAGACTCATCCGGCAGACTATCGGGAATCCCAATCAGATCGTCGAAGCGCACCAGTTGTCGCGCCGCCACGCGCATACGCCGGCTCCAGAGCGGTGTCCCGTCGGCGCCGGCAAAGACTTGCAGCACGCCGTCCTGGCTGTACGCAGCAATGGTTCCATTCAGCGCCAACAGGCAATCCCGGCAGATCGAGGTTTGAATGCTATCGCTGAGCTGGGCATCCCAGAGCAGGCTTCCGTCGGCCCGGCTCAGTGCCAGTAGTCGCAACTCGGTGGCGACGAACACACGCTCGTCGTCGTAGGCGACCCTCCAACTTGAGCCATTTTCATCGATCGGCGCGCTCTCCCAGATCACCTGGCGCTGGTCGGGGCTGAAGCGCAGGATGGTGTCGCTGTTGCGATCGTGGTTGCGGCTGATCAGCAGGAGTTCCGGTTCGCGGGTGTCGCTATCGAGCGGGATCGCTGCGTCCCACACCAGGCGCCGGCCCGCTGAGGCGCCGCTGATCGCGCTCAGGGGCGTCGGAACGGCGGTTGCGGCCACCAGCGCCGGGGCATTGCCGCGTACGCGATCGAGTAAGTACTGGCTGTCCAATCCTGTCAGGCCGAGGGTGGCGCTGATGCCCACACACAGCCCGACCAGCATCCCAAACCCAAGCCCGAACAGACATCCTCCGCGATTGGTTCCCCGGTGTTGCGTGGCCATCGGAGCCTCTTCAGATTGACAGGAGTTACGCGGTCGTCTGGTGCTGCGGCAGCTCGCCCTGAGTGTGTTGAAGGGGCAAAAACGCCGACTGCGTATGTCCTGTGGATTGACGCGAGTTCTGCTCAATGCGATAATACCGCTTTGAGTCGCAAGATACAAGCTTACGATAGCTGTATTTGCTGAAACTGCTGGAATGCCTGAGGGTAGTAAATGAGCCGCGTACTGGGGCGCTCAGGTATCGGGCATTACGCATCTTGAGAAGATTATGACTGATCTGATTGGCGCTTCAATTGCACGTCCTGACGCGTTGGCGAAAGTAACCGGCGCCGCCCGGTATCCCGCCGACAGTATCCGCCCCGGTTCGCTGCACCTGAAAGTAGTTTTCGCCGATCGCCCACATGCCCGCATCATTGCGATCGATCCGTCGCAAGCGCTGGCCTTGCCAGGCGTGGTGGCGGTTTTTACCGCCGCCGATGTGCCGCATAACGCTTATGGCCTTGTCCAGGCCGATCAACCGGTGCTTTGCGGCGATGTGGTGCGCTTTATCGGTGATCGGGTTGCTCTGGTGGCGGCCGAGACTCGGGCGGCTGCGGTTGCCGCCGCGCGCCTGGTGCAGGTAACCTATGCGGATCTGCCGGTGGTGAGCGATCCGCGTGCTGCGCTTGATCCGGCAGCAGCGCTGATTCATCCCGCCCACGGCAGCAATGTCGTTTCGCGCTGCCCAATCCGCAAGGGCGATGCCGCCGCTGCCCTGGCGGAAGCCGATCTGGTGCTTGAAGGCACGTTCAGCACCGGCTGGCAAGAGCATGCCTATTTGCAGCCGGAAGCCGGTAGCGCCTACCTTGATGAACAGGGTCGGGTGGTGGTGGAGACCGCCGGTCAGTGGCTACATGAGGATCGCCGTCAGATCGCCGAGATCCTGCAACTGCCCGTAGATCAGGTGATTGTGCGATACGCGGCGATCGGTGGTGCGTTCGGCGGGCGAGAAGATCTGTCGGTGCAGCACCTGGTTGCGCTGGCGGCCTGGAAATTGCGCCGGCCGGTGACGATTCGCTGGAGCCGCGAAGAAAGTATGATCAGCCACCACAAGCGCCATCCGGTTCAGATTCGGTGCCGTTGGGGCGCCCGGCGCGATGGGCGGATCATCGCCGTTCAGTCCGAAGTGATCGCCGACGGCGGCGCCTACGAATCGACCAGCGCCGAAGTGCTGAAATGCCTGGCGCTTTTTGCGACCGGCTGTTACGAAGTGCCGCATATCCATGTCGATGCGACGGCGGTGTATACCAACAATCTGCCCTCCGGCGCCTTTCGCGGTTTCGGCTCGCCACAGGCCCAATTCGCCAGCGAGGTGATGGTGACGCGCCTGGCCCACGCCTTAGGGATCGATCCGATTGAGATGCGGCGGATCAACCTGTATCGCGAGGGTAGCATCGAACCCACCCAGATGCCGCTCCCGCCCGGCGTGAGTGTGCGTGCGTGCCTTGAGGCATGTGTGGATGCGATAAGAGTGGAGCATGCCCCACCCTTATCGCCCCGCCGCCGGGCCTGGGGGATCGCCTGCGGGATCAAAAATCTCGGCTATTCCTTCGGCTTCCCCGAACAGGCCACGGCAACCGTCGAATTGTTCGGCGCCGCCGCAATCGAGCATGCCCACATTCGGGTCGGCGCCGCAGATGTCGGCCAGGGTGTGCAGTTGATTCTGCGCCAGATTGCGGCAACGGCGCTGAATATCCCACTTGCACAGACAACCATTATTGCCGACGACAGCGCCGAGGCGCCGAACGCCGGTTCGGCATCGGCTTCGCGGCTGACCCTTATGGCCGGGCGGGCTGTTCACGATGCGGCGCAGGCAGCTTTGCGCGAGTGGATGAACGAGGAGCGCCCGGCCCGCGCGACGGTTCAGTATCGCCCGCCGGCCACCACATCCCTCGATCCGCAGACAACTGCCGGGCAGCCGAACTATGCCTATGGCTACGCAGCCCAGGCGGTTGAGGTAGAGGTTGACGTAACGACGGGTATGGTGCAGGTGCTCCAGGTGATCAGCGCCCACGATGTCGGCCGGGCGATCAATCGTCAGCAAGTCGAAGGCCAGATCGAGGGCGGGATTGCGCAGGCGCTCGGCTACAGCTTGCTGGAGCATTTTCAAATGCGCGACGGGCGAGTGCTGACACCGCACTTCAGCAACTATCTGCTGCCCACGGCCCTGGATGCGCCGCTCACAATCACGCCGATCATCCTTGAACTGGCCGATCCCGAAGGTCCCTACGGCGCTCGCGGTGTGGCCGAACTGCCGCTTGTGCCGTTCGCCCCGGCGGTTGCCACCGCCATCCACGCCGCTACCGGCGCCTGGGTGAGCGACCTGCCGTTCACACCGGAGCGAGTGTTGCGGGCGATCCGCGACGCGGGGATGTAGGCGCATGCAAAACATGCATGTGCCTACACCCGCCACATGCGCACCGTGCCATCGCCGCCGCCGCTGATCAAGGTGCCGTCGGTCGGGAGGAAACACAGGTGTGTGACGTGCCCGGCATGGCCGACGATGCTCAGCGATGGGCCATTACTGCGTCGGCGAGCGCCGGCTGTCAGTCGCCAGATTGCGATCCGGCCGCGGCCATCGCCGGCGGCCAGGCTCAGGCCGTCGGGGCTGAAGGCTAAGCTATAGATCTCGCCGATCGCGCCGGGCAAGCGGATCGGTGCGCCGTCGGTGAGCCGCCAGATCTGGGCGCCGCCCTGAACTCCGCCCGCTGCAACCAGCATCCCGTCGGGGCTGAAGGTGAGCGCCCGGATGCGCCCGATATCGCTGCTAAGTTCAAGATCGGGTGTATCGCGGGACGAACGGGCCGTAAAGCGCCAGACGGCAATGCGCTGATTCTCGCATGCGACTGCCAGCGCTGCGGCCTTTGGCGCGAACAACAGCAGTTGCGGGCGGCTGTTTAAGCCGCGAAGCACGCGCAAGAATGTGCCGCCCGGCGCCTCGTGTTCCTGCGAGAGCCGCCAGAGTTGCACCGTCTGCTCGCCGTCGCTGTTGGCCAGCAGTTGTCCGTCGGGCGAGAGCGCGCTGGCCTGGAATGCGCCATGCACTTGCAGCAGGATCGCGCTTTCGTCCTGATCCATCTTGCAGGCCCGCACGGTGCGATCGGCGGCGGTGCTGATCAGACGGTTGCCTGTGGCGAAGGCGAGCGTTTGCACGGCTCCGCGATGATCTTCGTAACGGGTTTGCGGCGGCGCCTCGCTCTCCGGCCCATACACGGCAGTTGCGCCGTCGGCGGCGCCGATCGCAAGTTTACCGCCGTCGTCGCTGAGTGCCATTGCCGTGACGCGGCCACTGAATGGCCGTAGCATACTGATCCGCGCCCCGTCGGCGCAATTCCAGACGATCAAGCGCTCATCTTCGGCCACACTCGCGATCTGGGCGCTGTCGGGCGAGAAACTCAGGCCGGTGATCGGACCGCTGTGACCACTGAGGCTCTGCAACATTGCGCCATCGGCTGCGCGCCAGAGGAAGATCATCTGGTCGGTTGCGCCACTGGCCAGGCTGGCGCCGTCGGGGCTGAAGGCGACCCGCTCGACTGCGCCGTTATGCCGATCCAGCGTGTGGCGCAACACCCAGTGGCGGGTATCGAACAGGCGCGCACTGCGATCACGGGCGCCGGTCGCCAGCAGGGTTCCGTCGGGGCTGAAGGCCAGGCTCTCGACGCTGCCGCCGTGATTGCTGAGTGTTCGCACCAGTGAACGGTCGAGTGAACGCCAGATCCGCACGCTGCGGTCGGCGCTGCCGGTGGCGATCAGGCTGCCGTCGGGATGCAATGCGAGGCTGGTGATGGCGTCGTTATGCGCGGCGAATGCCGCCAATGCTACGCCGGTCGGCGTTGCGTCGGGATTGACCCGCCACAGCCGCAGCGTGCCGTCGCGCCCGGTCGAGAACAGGGTCAATTCATTGCTGCTGAAGGCCAGGCCGCTCACCGGCCCATCATGCCCGACACATTGGGCAAGCATGTGGCCGTCGCTCAAATCCCAAACCGTGATACGGTCGAGATCGGCGAGCGCCAACAAGCGTTGATCCCGGCTCAAGGCGCTGCGATACGTCGGACAGTCGATCGTCCAGATCGGGGCATTGTCGCGCATGTCGAGCAGCGTCGCGCCGCCGCCCGCTACGATCAGGAGCCGGCGTGAATCAAGGAGCGCTACCGCTCGGGGTACACCACGGCCAAGCCGCCTGATGAAGCCGTGGCGCACATGTTCGGGCGGCCCGAATCGTCCGCGCAAACTCAGGGCCGGCGGCAGTGGTGGCGCCGGCGGCGGTTGCTCAGGTGCGGCGACGGCCCGAGCGCGACCGGCGCGTTCGCGCAGGAGCCGGATCAACTGTTCGTAGCCGCTGTAACCGAAGAGTTCGACCGTATCGACTTCACCAAGTGCTGCCGGCGTTGCGCAACGCGCCAGTTTCAGCACAACCAGCGGGCGGCGTTGCGGCATCAGGGTGATCACATCGATCAGGCGGCCGATGTCGCCGATCGGTGCTCCTTCGGTATCCGACGAACGGCGCGACAGCGCGATCAGCACGACGGCGACATCACGCAGTGCGGCCCGTAATGAATGCGGCAGTGCGCGCTGATTCTCGGGCAGATCGCCCAGAAGGCGTACCGCCATACCATCGATCCGTAGGCGCTGACTTAGCCCGCGCACGGCCGGCATATCTTCCGGTGCGCAGGCAATAAGAACGGCGGGCGGCCCCGCTCCGTGACTCATAACGTCTCCGTGAGCTTGTTGGTGTAGAGGAAGTATACCACGCCGTGAGCTGTGCGGCGCGATAACTATGGTTTGCGCGCACTCAGCAATGCATAGCGCCAGAGGCCCTGCCGTAGGGTACGATACTGGTTGATACAACCGCGAATTCCGGCGATCTGCACCGCCGATTGCAGCCCGCCTGCGTAAAGGCCCAATGCCGCCGGCAAACTTATTGCCGCCAACAGGCCCAGGTAGCGCAGCGAGGGCCAGGCCGCGCCGGTCGCATCTTCGACGCTCACAGCCGTAAAGCCCTCTGCATGGGCCAGGCTCGCGAACTGCTGCGCGCTCACCAGATCCGGCATCGCCCAGGGTGTGAGCCAGCTTCGCAGTGCATCGCGTTCCGCCGGGGTTGGCGTGTCGGCGGCGGCGAAACGATCGGCGACCACCAGATGGCCGCCGTTGTGACCACGGCATGCCTCGGCCAGAAACGCCGGCTTGTCGGGCCCATGGCAAATGCTCTCAATCGCCCAGACCACGTCGCACGATCGGGCGGGTAGCGGCGCACGGGTATAGTCGGCGCACAGGAACCCGGCCTTGCCGTTGGAAAGGTTTCCGGCGGCGGCGTTTGCGCGGGCGGCCTGACGCGGTACCAGCGTCAGGCCAATCACCTGTACGCCATACACTTCGGCAAGGTGTAACGCACTGCTGCCCGCGCCGCAACCGGCGTCGAGGATGCGTTGGCCGGGCCGCACCCCGACCCGCTCCGCCAATGTGGTGTCGAGCCGGTGCAGGGCGGCCCGATGTGTCGCTACGCCCCGCCAGAGTCCGGCGTGCATCGCGGGTGAACCGCGCAGCAGGCCCATTGTCCGGAACATCCAATCGGTTTCGTCGTAGAAAGCGACGATACGCCGATGTAGATCCGGCGCACTCATTCTTGGGGTGTCGATGATGACTGCTGCGCGGCGGCAAGGACGGCGTCGAAGATCTTGCGATAGCCGGTGCAGCGGCAGATATTCCCGCCCAATGCGGCCCGCACTTGATCCAGATCCGGCTGGGGATGTTCGGCCAGCAGTTGGGCGCCCGCCATCAGCATGCCGGGGATGCAGTAGCCGCATTGCACCGCTCCATTGGCGATAAATGCGGCCTGGAGCGGGTGCAGCCCCGCCTCGGTTGTATCTTGCGCCGCCAATCCCTCGATCGTGGTGATCTGCGCACCGGCGGCCTGACCGGCCGGCACCAGGCATGCCATCACCGCCTTGCCATCCATCCAGACTGTACATGCGCCGCACTCGCCCTCGGCGCAACCCTCTTTCGTGCCGGTCAATCCGGCATCTTCGCGCAGTGCGTCGAGCAGTGTGTGCTGCGTATGAAATCTGACGGTTTCGCCATTCACAACCGCGCCGACGGTCGGCAACGCCTGGTCGGAACCCTGGGGCGGTTCCGCTGTGTGCGCCGTTTCCAGCAACACCGGGTGCTGCGGCCAAGCGGCGCGTTCGCTGCCGGCAGCCAGCCGGTTCAGGGCGTCGGACACAATCGCGGCAACGGCAGCGCGGCGATATGCAGCCGAGCCGCGCACGTCGTCGATCGGGCTGACGGCCGCCGCCGCGAGTCGTCCGGCCTCGGCGCAATTGTCGCTGGTAAGCGTACGGCCGGCGAGGAACTGTTCGGCCTCAGCGGCGCGAATAATCGTCGGCGCCACGCAACCGAGGGTGATCCGCACATCGCGCAATCTGTCGTCGGCGTTGGTCGTGATCACAACGGCGGTATTCACAACCGCGATCGCTTGCGCCCGCCGCAGGCCGAGCTTGCAGAAGATCCCGCGCTGGCCGGTTTCAAGCAGCGGCAGCCGGATCTCGCGCAGCAATTCACCCGGTTGCAACGCCGTGCGACGCACGCCAAGGTAAAACTCGCGCAGCGGCAAACGGCGCTCGCCGCCGGCCGCGACCAACACCAGTTCGGCGTCGAGCGCCAGCAGCGGCGTGATTGTGTCGTTGGCCGGGGAAGCGGTGATCAGATTGCCGGCCAGAGTGGCGCGGGTGCGAATCGGCGGTGCGCCGATCTCCAGGCATGCCTGGGCCAGCGGGAACGCAGCGGCGACGCAATCGGCCGACGCGATCAGATCATTATGGGTGGCCAATGCGCCGATCGCCAGGCTTGCACCCTCGCGCCGGACATACCGTAGCTCGTGCAAGGCCGACAGATCGATCAATATATCGGTCGGACGAACGCCGCGCTCCTGTTCAACCACCAGATCGGTGCCGCCGGCCAGCGGGCGAGCGGTTGGATGGGCCTGCAAAAGATCCAGCGCTGCGGCCAGGGTTATTGGTCGGTAGAAATGTTGCCACATAGGAATGTAAGGATACAAAAGGAAAAACCCGATAACGAGTGCCGGTTTAGCGCGCCCAACCTGCTTGTGCGACTACGCCTTGATCCCGGCAAGCGCCGCATCGACCACCCGTTCGGGCCAATCGGCGCTGAAAGGCATGCCGGAGAGATACTGCGCGTAGTAGGCGCCGACCAGCATGTTCGCGCTTAATTCCAGATCGACGCCGGCCCTGAGTTCACCCCGGGCCTGGGCGCGTTCCAGAATACCGGCGATCGCATGCCGGCGCGGAAAGACCAGGTATTCGCGAAAGTTCGCCAACAACTCCGGTGTCTCATGTTCCTCAGCCAGCATTGTCCCCAACATCGACATGCCGTGAGGTCGGCCGAGTGCCTGCTGCAACTGGCGCATCTGTGCGATCAGATCATCACACGTATCGCCGCTATAGACGGGCGGATTCTTGTCGCAGAATGCCACAATCGCGGCGAGTGCCAGGCGGTTTTTGTTCGGGTAGCGCCGGTAGATCGTCGGCTTGGTAACGCCCGCTTCCGTAGCTACCTGATCCATCGACATGCGCACATACCCACCTTGCGCCATCAGATGCAAGGCGGCATCAAGAATGCGCTGATCGATCTCTGGTTCACGCGGGCGACCGGGACCGCGCTCGGTAGCTGTTTCCGCCTCGCTGTTCATGTCACTCCTTGAACAAGTATGCGGCTACAGCATACACGATACCGCGCCCACAAGCAAAATCTAAAAATCGCAACCCAACCACTATTGCTGAGGGGCCTGGGCGGCACTGCTACGGCCCGCCTGGTGATTGCGGCGCTTGGGATCTGAGTTTTGTTCGCGCGAACTCGAATATCGAGCAAGTTGAGTGCGGAACCGCTTTTCCAATCTGGAAAGGCGGTTTTTGTATGCATGCCCTGTTACAATACACGGGCGATTTTTGCCTTCTGTGGGAAAGCTGAGCATGTAGTAACTTCAGTATGGTTGTAGGCGTCGGGCATGCTTGATTTGTTCGTCCAATCCAATGATCCGCCACCGGCGGCCTTAGTGCAATGGCGCGAGGCGGCATTGCAACGCCTGTTACAGTATGCGGCGCTGATGCTTATTCCGGTTGCCGTTGCCCTTGTACTCGGTGAGTTCACGCTTGATCCGGTGGTACAGTTTGCGCCGCTGTTCGTTTTACTCGGCCTTTTTCAGTTGTTTGCGGGCATCCGTCGCACCGATTTGAATCTGCGTGTCGGGCTTCTGGTTGCCTTCGGCAGTCTGTTCGCCGCCGTCTATCTGCTGTTTGAAGGCTTTACACCACCTGGGGTGACGGCCTGGATGGCTACGCTGGTAATTGCGGCGACATTCCTCTCGGCAGCGGCGGCGCTGCGGATCTGGGTAGCCGGTTCGCTGCTGCTGCTGCTGCTTGGGATCGCGCTGCGCAACCACTGGCTGATCCTGAACTGGAGTGCCCAATCATCGCTCAGCAATGTGCTGATCCTCATCCTTGCCGGCGGTTTCTGTACACTGCTCGTGTCGTCGCTTGTCGATCGTCTGGCCGAGAGTTTGTCGGCCGCCGAGCAGAGCAGTAACGCCCTTGAGCAGATCGTGGCAACTCGTACCGCCGAGTTGCGCGCGGCGCTGAGCGAGCACCACAGGTTGCAGGAAGCCGTCGGCGCGATGCCGGTCGGTCTGGCGTTGATCGGCTCTGCGGCGCCGGACTATCCGTTGCACTATGCCAATAATGCATTTGAGCAGTTGTTTGGTTCTGCGCAGGGGCTTGCTTTTGGAACGGCGAGCCATGAACTTCTTGCCCAGGGTGTGCCGGCGCTTGCCAGCCCAATCGCGGCTGCGTTGGCGGACGAGCGCCCATTTGCGGCCACTTTTCGGCTGGATTCGGCGGCGGAGCCGCCGGCCTGGCGGCGCCTGACCCTTGCGCCGGTCGGCTCGGCAGGCGAGCCGTTCAGCGGCTTTGTGATAATTTTGAGCGATGTCAGCGAGTCGCTGCATGCGCAGGCGGCCCTGGCTAATCGCGAGGCGATGCTACGTGCGATCGGCGATAACTTGCCCGGCGGGATGCTGTATCAGTATCTGGAGCCGCCCGAGCGCGCCGAGTGGCGGTTTTCGTATGTGAGCAGCGGGGTTCGCCGCCGCTTCGCGGTCGATCCCAGCGATGTGTATCGGGATCCGGAAACTTTGCTCACGATTATTCTGCCTGAAGATCGAGTCGCGCTGCGTAAGGCTGCGGCGCTGGCCCGCAAACAGGGAAGCGAACTGAATATCGAGTTGCGGCGCATCCAACCCGATGGCACGATCGGCTGGTCAACCCTGCGCGCTTCGGCGATCCCACATGCCGCCGGCGGGCTGATCTGGCACGGGATTGAGTTTGATATTACCAGTCGTAAGCAGGCCGAGGAAGATCTGGCGCGCCAGTTTCATTATGCCGAGGTGCTGGCACAGTGCTCGCGGGCGTTGTTGGTTGCCGACGCTGAGGGCGATCGTTGGTCCGCCGCCACTGTCGCACTTGAGCAGTTACGCCGTAGCCTGGCGGGCGACCGGCTGTATGTTTACTGCAATCTGCACGATCCGGTGCATGGGTTCGGCTCGAAGCTGGTTGCCGAAACCCGCGGTTCGGATGTGCCGGTGTTCCCGCACCGCAACTGGTTGTCCTGGTCGCCAACACCCGAGCGCTTGCTGCAAACCCTGGAACAGGGCGTGCATATCGGCGGGCCGGTGGGACAGCTTTGCCCCGATGCACCGGCCTATCAGGAATTGCTCGCCAACGCCGGGATCCGCTCGTTGCTGCTGATGCCTATCCATGTCGATGGTCGTTGGTGGGGCTACATCGGAGTCAGTGATTTGCAGCAATCTCGGCTGTGGGACGAAGCCTGCATCAGGCTCATGCGAACCGTGGCTGAGATGATCAGCGCCTTTGTCGCCGTCGGCGATCGCACATATGCCTTGCGCGAGAGCGAGCGGCGCTATCGGGTGATTGCCGAGCATTTGCCCGATACGGTTTTGCTGATGTTCGACCGCGATTTGCAGATCAAGTTGCTGGCCGGCGATCATCGGCACAGCACGCCGCAGTTCGGCTTATCCGCCGAGGGCCGGCCACTCGCCGATCTGTATCCCGGCGATATCGCCGCTCTGCTGACGCCGCACTATCGAGCCGGGCTGAGTGGTGCGCCGCAACGCTTCGAGTACCGATCACTCGGGCGTACAATCGCCCAGCAGGTGATCCCGTTGCAGCGCAGCGATGGAGCGATCGAGGGGATTATGGTGGTTTCGCGTGATGTGACCGCCGAACGCGAGATCGAGGCGATGTTACGGCGCGGCAAAGAGGCGGCCGAGTCCGCCGACCGGGCCAAGTCGCTCTTTTTGGCCCATATGAGCCACGAGATCCGCACGCCGCTCAATGCAGTGACCGGCATGGCCGGCTTGCTCCTTGATACGAATCTGAATCCTGAGCAACGGGCCTTTGTCGAGACGATCCAGACCGGGGGGCGCAGTTTGTTGGCGCTGGTAAACAACATCCTCGACCTCTCGAAGATCAGTGCCGGCGAGTTGACGCTGATTCAGGAACCGTTCGATCTGCTGGCTTGCATCGAGGATGCGATCGATCTGCTGGCCTATGACGCGCTCGCTCGCGGGATCGATCTCCGCTATACGATCGAACCCGATACGCCGCGTATGCTGATCGGTGATGTCGATCGGCTGCGCCAGATTATTTTGAACTTGCTTGGCAATGCGCTGAAATTTACCGAGCGCGGCTGGGTGGCGCTGCACCTTGGTTGCGCCGATCAGGCGAGTGCGTTGGAAACGCCGCAGATGCGCCTGATCACGATCGCGGTCTCGGACAGCGGAATTGGCATCGGGGCTACGGCGCTTGAGCAGATTTTCGAGCCGTTTGTGCAAGCCGATCAGTCCAACACACGGCGCTACAGCGGCACCGGCCTGGGGTTGCCGATCAGCCGGCAGATTGTGCAGCGGATGGGCGGTTCGCTGGAAGCACTCAGCGAGCCAGGGGTCGGATCGACATTCACGTTGAAGGTGCGGCTGCCGGTATCTCACGCTAGCCCTCCGGACGAACTGTCGCTGGCCGGCCGGCGGCTCTTGTTGGTAAGTGATGAAGCATTGAACCGCAGCCGTACTGCGGTGATCCTCGCTCGCTTCGGGATCGAGTTGGCGGTTTGTACCGATGTTGCGTCGGCATGTACGTGGCTCGCCTCGGGCCAACAGGCCGATGTGGCATTGCTCGATATTCGGCCGCAGCAGCCGCACGTCTTCGCCCAGGTGCGCAAACTGCGTGAAATGGCCCCAGGTATGCCGCTACTCAGGTTGGCCGGGGCGCACGCGCCGCTGAATGTGGAAGATCGCGGGCTTTTTGTGGCGACAATCGGGCGTCCGATCCGCCGCTCGCAACTGGCGGTAGTATTGCACTCGGTCTTACAGAATGCCGATGCCGGTCACGCGCAACCGCCCGATCTTATGGCGCTCAAGGTGCTGTGTGTCGAGGATAATCTGATCAACCAGCAGGTGATGCAGCGCTTGCTGCGCCGGATGGGTTACCAGGCCGACTTAGTCGCTGATGGTGTAGCGGCGCTGGCTGCCGTGAAGCAGGTTGACTACGATATTGTGCTGATGGATGTACAAATGCCGCTTATGGACGGTGAAGAGGCGACGCGGCACATTCGCGCCCTTGGCACGGCGATCCGGCAACCCTACATTATCGCGATAACCGCTTCGGCCCTGGTCGGCGACCGTGAGCGCTACCTGGAAGCGGGCATGGATGCCTATCTTACCAAGCCGCTGGTGTTCGATGATCTGCAACAGATGATGAGCCGGCATGATCAGTTGTCACAAGCAGTCCGGCCTGCACCGGCGAGCATCGATTGGCGGGTGCTCGCTGACCTGACCACCGGCTTCGGCCCTGAATATGTCGAAATGCTGGCGCTACTGGTGCAGGTGTTTGCCGAGGAGATGCCGTTGCGCGTGGCCGATCTTGCCGATGCCGTCGAACAGGATAACCATGTGCGCCGCCGGGAGATCGCCCATAAGATCCGTGGCGGCGCGCTGCAACTTGGTGCGGTGACGGTGGCGCAACTGGCGCAACAACTCGAATCCGATCAAGCTACCCGCCCATACAATGCATTGATCGCCGAGTTGCGGCTTGCCTGCCAGGTTGCGGTGCGTGAACTTCAGGCCGGCTACCGTTCCTTGGGGGGCGCCTTAACCGAGCGTTCATGAGTGCGATTGAGCGCCACGCGGTTGCGCCCGGCGCTTTTCGCACTATAGAGCGCACTGTCGGCCCGCGCAAAGATGCTTTCATTGTGGCTGAACGGCAGCGCCTCGGCAACCCCGGCGCTCATGGTGAGCTGAATCGTCTCGTCGTCGGTGTGCTGCAGCGGCTGGTCGCAGATGCACCGGCAGATCCGTTGGGCGATAATCTCGGCCTCCTCAATCTGGGTGTCGGGCAGCAGAAGCAAAAACTCCTCGCCGCCCCAGCGCCCGATTATATCGTAGGCCCGCAGATTCTCCTGAAATACCTGCGCCACATGCCTCAGCACCTGGTCGCCGGTCAGGTGCCCATAGCGGTCATTGATGAGCTTGAAATGATCGATGTCGAAGATGGCCATACAGAGCGGGCTGCCGGTGCGTTTGCGGCGATCTAATTCCAGGGTTGTCCGTTCGATCAGCGCACTGCGGTTCGGCAAGCCGGTCAATCCGTCGTGGGTGGCCTGGTATTGCAGCCGGGCGTTGGCTTCACGCAGTTGTTGTTCCAGGCCGATGATACGGGTGCCGATCTGCATACGCGCCCGCAATTCATCGCGACTAACCGGCTTGACCAGGTAGTCGTCGGCGCCGCTGTCGAGGCCGGCGATTCGATCCTGTATTGCTTCACGGGCGGTGAGTAAAATGCAGTAGACATAGCCGGGCATTGTGCTCGCACGCACCTGGCGGATCAAATCCACGCCACTTAGTTGCGGCATCTGCCAATCGCTCACCAGCAGCGGGTGGAAATCTTGCTGGATCAACTCCCAGGCGCGTACTCCATCGGCAACCTCCGAAACCTGGTACCCCAGGCTGCGTAAAGCGCGACCAATGGTTAGGCGCGTAATTGGATCATCATCCGCCAGTAACACACGCATGGGATGGTTCCTCCGACAAGCGTTCGCTTAATATTCAGGGGCGGTGAACCTTGTCGTTGAAGCCCTATCATACAATGTGGTCGCTACCGCAGTGTAGCAGGGCGCGGAAGCGGCAGCGTTTGCCCAACATTCCGCGCCGTTGCGCATCTTTGCGGTCGGAATTACTGCGATGGTTGATGTTGCTCAAGCCCTGAGGGCGTAGCGGTCGAAATCGACATTGCTACCGCCAGGCCTGATAGCGCGGTGCAACGTGTTCATCGGCGGCGACTTCACGGTAGTTGACGATCGCCAACATTCCGCGCTGATCAAGATACTCTACATACGCGCCGATTTTTTGCAGGGCCAAAAGCTGATCGTAGCCCTGTGCCCGCGGATACAGTGCCGCTGCCAACTCGGCCAATGTCTGGGCCTGGGTGCATGCGTTGTGGAGCCGGGCGATACGCCGCTGCTGCTGCTGTTCGATCTGCGCGATCGCCGCCGCAATAGTATGTACCGGCGCACCATGCCCGCCCAGCGATACTTGCAGATCGGGGATCTGCGCCGCTTTGCGCAGGGATTGCAGAAAATGTTCGAGGCCGGTTGAGGCCGTCAGGCTTTCGGGAGCCAGAAACAGCGCCACGTCGGGCAAAATATGATCGGCGCTCAGCAAAATGTTGTCGAGTTGCAGGCAGATCTGGCCGGGACAATGGCCAGGCACATGGTAAATGCGAAACCGTTCATCCAGCAGATCGCCGTCCTGGACGCTGTCTTGCACCGGCAATGATTGAAAGACGCCTTTGCTTTGATTGTAGAGCGCCAGCAATTGTGTACGCTGATCAGAATCCAGACCGGCCTGCTGCAAGAACTGGCTGATCCGAACCCGCGTGAGTGCCAGCCGCTCTTCATAATGCACCAGCACCCGCCGATCAAGGATGTGAACGGCGATCGGCGCATCACTAAGTGTCCGAATGGCATTGAGCCCGCCGTGGTGATCGATATGGGCGTGGGTGATCACGATCCGATCGAGATCATCCCAGCCGACCGGCTCGCCCCATAGCACCGCCAGCCGATCGAATGCCGCGCACAAGTCGGCGTGGCTGTCGCCAAGGCCGCTCCCGACATCAACCAGCGCGACATACCCTTCGCTAATCACCAGGTGCGCAAAGGCGATCAGGCTGGGGAAGACCCGCATCGGTAAGCGGTAGATCCGTGCTCCCGCATGGGTAATATGGCGTGTGATCAAGTTGTCCATGATCATGCTGTTTTTTGTTTCGGGTTGCCGCCAAACCGAAGCACGAGAACCATTCCGCCCACGCTGATACAGGCGGGCCGGCTGCGTACGGATTATCACTCAGTGTCGATGATGCCGCGCGCTCGTAGCGTAGCCTCAATCTGCTCAAGATGTAAGCCGTGGGCAAGCGCAATATCGGCGGCGTAACTTCGTCCGTCGGGCAGACCTGCGGTTACTTGGTAGGTGCGAATGGCGTGATCGGGATTGTCGGCACTGGCGCCGGCCACAAGCGTAGTGATTGTACTCGGCCCGGTAACGCGCCGGTTCAGTTCTGCGGCATTATAGGCCAGTTCATGGACGTGGGTTACCAGAATCGCGCGGGCGCCGATCATGCGCAGGCCGCAAAGGACATCTCCGGCGATCGTGGTTGCTTCGCGCGGGCTGGTGCTGCCGAGCGGTTCATTCAGCAACACCAGGGCTTCGGCGTCGGCTTGCTGCACAATCGTCGCCAGTTGCGCCGCTTCTTCATCCAGGCGGCCTTTGCCGATTTCGGCCCGTTCAGCGGCCGGAAAAAGGGTGAAGATCGCACGTACCGGGCTGATAGTGGCACTGCTCGCCGGTAATGGTAAGCCCGCCTGGGCCAGCACCACCGCCTGGCCGATCGCCCGCATGTAGGTGGTTTTTCCGCCGCGATTCGGGCCGGTCAGGATAAAGATCCGGCCGGCTGTATCATCAAAGGCGATGTCGTTCGGCACGGCGGTTGCCGGCAGATCGACGCCGGGCGGCGCATGGCGCAGGCGCAATGCTAATTCCAGATTGTACAAGCCCTCGGCCACGATCAGCCGGGCCTCGGGCGGCGCGAGGCTTGGTCGGGTCAAAATCAGCCCGGCCTCCTGCCGACTCTGTACAAAGCGGGCCGCGCCCAACAAAAACGCCAACTCCGCCTCCAGCCGGGCCAGGGGCGCACCATGTAAGCGCGCATAGCGCGTCAGCGCTTCGGCGATCGGTGTTGTTACATTCTCCAACAGCGCCGCCAGATCGAGGAATAAGCGCCGGTCGGGGCCGAATGCCTGGCGCTCGTCGGCGCTACGCAGCGGGCTCAGGCCGCTCTGTCCGTCGAGGTCGCCGCCGAAGATCCGGCCAAACAGCGAACGAGGGCCATTGAAGCGGCTGGGATTGATACTGATCAACGTGGCGCTTTGCGGGCGCAACTGCGGATCGAGGTTGATGCCCAGAGTGACACTTGCGGCGCGGTCGAGCTGTGCGCGCAACTGCGGCAACTCCGCTTCCAGGGCGCGAAAGCTCGGCTCAGCGGCCAATCCGGCCAGTTCTTGCTGCAACTGGCGCCAGCCGGCCGCCGTTAATCCCGGCGCAGCCGCATCGAGCGCGGCGCCGGCCGCCTTGATCGCGCCGATATAGCTTTCCAGTTCACGCAACCGCCCGGCGATCTGAAAGATCGCATCTTCGTCGGCCCAGCGAGCGGTGCCGGCCAGGGCGGCGGCGGCCAGATCCGGCAACACTGCTTCGAGTTGTGCCGCCAACTCCGGCGCAGCCAGCAAGTCCGCCAGCAACTCCTGTCGGGCTGTGATCGTCGGCAGATCGCGGCACAGATCGCTCAGCACCGCCCTGGTGGCACCGGCATAGCGGGCATTCAGGCTCAGTGCCTGTATAATAGACTCAAGGGTCAGATCGGTAACCCAGGGAGCTGGTGGAGCGGCGGGAGGGGTGCCGTATGGCCAGAGCAGGCTGATCACCAATATATCCTTACATGTTAGGCTATATCAGGAGGACGCGGGTGATGTTCAAGGGGTTTCGTGACTTTATTTTGCGCGGCAATGTACTCGATCTAGCGGTGGGTGTGATAATCGGCGCTGCATTTGGCGCCATTGTGAGTTCATTGACCGCCGATATCCTGACACCGCTGATCGGTGCCTTGTTCGGCCAACCCGACTTCTCTCAGGTGCAGCTTGGGCCGCTGATGATCGGCAATTTCATCAATGCGATCATCAACTTCCTGCTCACGGCGGCGGCGCTGTATTTTCTTGTGGTTGCGCCGGTAAATGCGCTTGCCGCGCGCAACGCGCCCGAACCGCCGCCGCCGCCCGCTACCAGGCTCTGCCCTGAGTGCCTGAGCAGCGTACCGGCTCAGGCCCGGCGCTGCGCCTTCTGTACCAGCGAGTTAGCGTTGGAAGCCTAACGGCCCGTATGGCGTAGGGACGCAGCCGGTTGCGTCCCTACCCCTTATCGACAACGCTCGCAGCGCCCATACAACTGCAACAGGTGGCCCTCAATCGCGAAGCTCGTCTGGCGGGCGAGTTCATCCACCAGCGCATCGACGACACAACCCTCGAAGATCACAACTGCGCCGCAATTGGTACATACCAGGTGGTGCATATGGCCGGGATAACTCGCTACATAGCCATCTTCACCGCCCTGAGCGTGGATCCGGGCGACCCAGCCGGTTGTGTGAAGTTGTTCCAGGGTGCGATACACCGTCGCCCGGCCGGTTTCCGGCAATTCAGCATACAATTGTTCGGCGGAAAAAGGGGTGCGAAAGCGAACGATTGCCGCTAACACCCGCTCACGCGGTTCGGTGATCCGTAGCCCCGCCGACTGCCATGCCCGGCGTACTGCTGCGGTCCAGACATCGGGGCGTACAGCAACTGGCTGCGACTGTGCGGATTCATTCATGGCTGATCAATGCGCGATGCCTGGACAGCCCAGCACCAGAGGTGCGGCAGCCAGGCATCAGACGAGGCGATGCTACGGAATTACGAGCGGACGTGCGACGGTGCGGCCGGAAGCAACGACAGATGCCGGGCGCGCTTGATCGCCACCGAGAGGCGGCGCTGCATTTTGGCCGTGACACCGGTGCGGCGGCGCGGCAGGATCTTGCCCTGGGCCGTCACATACTTCTGCAGCCGCTTGATGTCTTTGTAATCGGGCAAAATACCAAGCTTGGTAAATTCACACTCACGACGGCGCCCACGGGGCCGTCCGCCAATTCTCGGTCGGCGCATATGTTCCTCTCCAATAGGACTTTGTGTCCATCACAATCACTAGCAAACCGGCGTCCAGTATACCACAGGTTGCAAGGCACTGTTGAGCGGTCGATAATATGGCGCACTGCGGCAGGGACGTTTTGGCTGGATGCTGACCCTGGCGGCACTGCTGAATACCGGCCTGATGACGCCTAAGATGCAGCCGTTTGATCTGCGGCCTGCCTGAGCGATGCGCTGCATCTGCTATAGCAAGCTGCCTGATGCGTGATGCCTGAGCGCGCTGCCGCGCGGCTCGCCAGTCGGGTATGCGCTCCGCGATCAGGCTCAAGCGTTGTGCTCCGCGATTATAAGCCACCATGCCGCATAATCGCGTGGGCAATTGCGCCGCGAAGTTTATCGCCTGCGTGGCGGTTGTTTCGCATTAGGCTCCAGAACTATCAAGCCGGAGATTCGGTGTTGGGCGCGGGGCGAAGCGAGATATGATGCGGAATGGGTGCAGCGGCGGCATCCTCGGCATCGATCATTTCCTGCACCTCGTAGCGTTTCTTGAGCAGCGTTAGCGCTTCGCCAAAATGCACGCGAATATCGCTCACCATGGCGCGGATTTGCTCGGCCGAGGCGCCGGCGACGCGAGCCTCCAAGGCACCGCATGCTTCACTCAAGCACTCCGCCCCTACCTGGCTGCTCCCGCCGCGTAACATATGGGCGATGTGGCTAACGGCATCGCGATCGAGCCGATCGCTTGCCGCTTCCAGTTCATCTAATTGCTGGGGGAAGACAGCGGCAAACAGGCCGATCAGGCGGCGCAGTTGTACATGGCCGCTGGCGCCGGCATGTTGCGCCAGGGTATCGAGGTGCGCCCAGTTGATCGTTGCGGTCTGCGGCGCGACATTCAGCACGCTGCGCAGTTGATCGATGCGGATCGGTTTACTGAGGTAATCGTCGAGGCCGGCTTCGAGGTAGCGATCACGATCACCGGCGATCGCCGAAGCTGTCAGGGCGATAATATGCGGTTGCACAATCTGATCGCCGCGGGCGCGTATCGCACGGGTTGTTTCCACGCCGCTTATCCCCGGCAGTTGAATGTCCATCAGGATGGCATCGTAGGTTTTCTGCTCCAGGGCGGCAAGGGCTGCCTCGCCGCTCGCCACAATGTCGGCCGGGCATGCGAGTTGTTCAAGCATGCTGCGGATCACCATCTGGTTGATCGGATTGTCTTCAACCACCAGCAGGTTGCGCGGGCTGCGGAAACGCGCCGCCGGAGCGCTGGTACGGATCGGCGCCTGACCGACCGTAATCGGCAGGTGCAAACTGAAGGTCGAGCCGAAGCCGGGTGTACTAACCACCGCCAATCGGCCGCCCATCAATGTTGCAAGTTGGCGACTGATACTCAAACCCAAGCCTGTGCCGCCCTGGCGCTGACGGGCCTGGCCTTCATCCTGTACAATGGTGCGAAAATCGCCTCAAGCTGATCACTGGCGATGCCGATCCCGCTATCACTGACCAGAATGCTCATCTCGCCGGTATCAGCCTGATAGCGAGCTTCGATCGCCACATAGCCGCCGGGCGTAAACTTGATCGCATTCGCCAACAGATTCACCAGAATCTGCCGCAGACGCATGGCATCGCCGAGCACATAGTGCGGTAACGCCGGTGCGATCGTGATCCGCAGATCCAGCCCCTTCTCCTCGGCTTTCTGGCGTATCAACAGCGCCGATGATTCAATCGCGCCGCGGATATCGAACGGTTTGCGATCGATATCCAGATGCCCGGCCTCGATACGGGCCAGATCCAGGATATCGTTCACCAGGCCCAACAATGTTTCACCGCCGATCATAATTGTCTCAAGGGCGGCCTGAGTTTCAGCAGGTAACGAGGATTCGCGCAGTAATTCCGCCATCCCAATCACCGCGTTGAGCGGCGTGCGGATCTCGTGACTCATATGGGCTAAAAAGGCTGATTTGGCGCGATCGGCGGCAGCGGCCACAGTGGCGGCATGCCGCAGTTGTTCGGCAACGCGTTCGCGCTCCGTTACATCGCGAATCACAACCAGCACCTCGGTTGCGTTGATCGGTGCTAATCGGGCTTCGTAGATCGCCTGATCGGCCGGACTACCGGCATGCAATTCGCATTGCTGAACGGCGTTGGAGCGGCAGGCTGCGGTTGCTGCCTGGCGCAAAATTTGAACCGAAGTATCTGCGATCAGGTGATCGATGCTCAGGATCTCGTGTCGTTCCGCCTCGGCTACGAGCCGGCTGTCGGGCGTCAGATGCAGATCGCTGAGCCGGCCATCGGCGTGGAGGGTGAAAAGTGGATCGGGCATTGCGTCGCGCACAGCTCGCAAATGCGACTCACGTTGTTGTAAGGCTTCCAGTGTTTCCAGGCGGCGGACAAACGACGCGATCATCTCGGCGGCGGTGTTCAAAAACTGCACCAGCGGCGAATCCCATTCGCATGGCTCGCGGCGTTCGCTGACGCCGATATGCCCCCAGAGCCGTTCACCAAGGAAGATCGGCACCGCAAGCCACGACAGGATCATGTTCCGGTCGAACATCGCCTGAAACTGTGGATAGTCGCGGTAGCGTCCGGCTGTCGGCCCGCCGAAGGCCCGCCGCGCATGGAGTGCGGCGATCAATTCCGGCGGCGCTTCGCCCCAGGTTACCGGAACCAGCAGCGGTTCCGGATCGTGGGGCGCCACTGTTGCCGCCAGACAACTCATCTGCGCATTGGCTTCAAGCGAGCTGTACTGATAGACCACCACCCGGCTTACGTCCAGGGCGCTGCGCAATTCGGCGATAGCGTCCGTCACATTCGCCGCCAGATCTTCGGCGGCGGTGCTGCTGGCCAGCAACACCTGTGAACAACGGGCCAGCGCTTCGGCATAGCGCAATTGGCGCGCCAGATTGGCTTCATTGGCCTTGCGCCGGCTGATGTCGCGGGCCAGACCCACCAACCCGATCAGCTTGCTGTTGTCGTCGTACACCGGCGTGCGGCTGCTGTCGAACCAATATTGTTGCCCATCGGGGCCGCTAATCAGGCGCTCGGCATAATAGTTCTGCCCATACTCGAATACATGTTTGTCGCCGGCGGTAATAAAATCGGCCAGGTTGGCCGGATAAAGTTCGGTCGCCGTACGCCCGATCATGGCATCGCTGCTGAGGCCATGAAATTGCGCCAACGCTTCGCTTACCAGCAGGTAGCGCCCGGCGCAATCTTTTAGCCAGAACTGTTCGGGAATCGTGCGCAAAATCAATTTAATCTGGCGTTCCAGGATTTGCAGCCGTTCCTCATCGGCCCGGCGGGCGCTGATATCCTGGTACAGGCTGATCATCCCCACAAAGTTACCGTTCGGCATATAGACCGGCGCCAGGGCAATATCGCTCCAAAATGATCTGCCGTCGCCACCTTGCAGACAAAGCACCGCCTGGGTTGCACGGCGTTCATGCAGCGCCGCCTGTAAGCGCTTCACCGCCGTCGGATCGCTGTCGGGGCCAAAAAGCATACGAAAATCGTATCCGATCAGTGCTTCAGGTGGGTAGCCGCTGATCGCGCCGAAGGCCGGGTTTGCATAGCGTACGGTGAATTGTGCATCGTCCGGGCTGGAAAACGTCATCCCGATCGGCATCGTCATCACGGCCGCCAGCATCGCCTGTTTCTCGCTCTGGGCACGCTCCAACTCGGCTTCGCCGGCTGCCACGCGCTGCCGCAATTGGTTGCGCTGTTGCCAGAGTAGCCCGGCCAGGCCGAGACTCAAAAGGTACATCGCGATCCACTCGAACCACGCCGGTTCGGCCACGCCCAGGCTCAAGAGTCCATAAAACAACCCTGCTGCGATCGCGATCCCGATGTTCGCCCCCAGCGAGCAATACAGCGCTCCCAGCAGCACAGCCGCCACCGGGATCAAGGGCATGCCGAAAGCCGTGCCGGAAAGCAGTACTGCCGCCGCAGTCAATGCAACCCAGGGCGCAAAGCGCACAAAGATACGGCGTAAACCGTTGTGGCGTGATTCGATCGGTGGTTGTGGAGAGGCTCCGGTTAAACTGCTCATGTCTCAGGCTTGTGATAGCGCCGACGATGTTATGCCGGCCAGGCTAAGTGTAGCAGAGCACATGCAATAGCTTGCAACCGACCCTGGAAGTGTTCCAGTGCTGCATCATCGCAATGAGAAGTTGGAGTGGTGGTTGATGCAGTTATCGGCGGGGTTGCCGGTGTACCTATATGGATGATATGGCAAAACCGGGTTTTTGGGAAATGATTTGCATCATAACACAATCTTGCGCGGCACTTGTTGCCTAAGCGCCAAGTATGACGGCCCCTACACAGGCCGCGCCGCCACACACCTGGGTCTGCGGCATTGACAAGCGCACGATCGGGTGTGTAATTTTCATAATATAGATTTACTTTTCACGATATGGAAAACTATGCAACCGCCATCGGCGCTGAACGGCCTGTTCATCCCTTAAACCCGGCTGAGGGAGACCCGGCGCGCAACTGTGGCCGGCGAAACCTTGTTGGGTTATGCAACGCCGCAAGCACATTCCTTTGTTAGCCGGTGTCGCTATCGGGTGTGCTGGGATGAACCAATAGTTGCGCGTTGAATCCATCGGATCAGGGCGACCATCCCAACACCCGCATACAGAATCAGAATGAACTGGAGTGGCCAGCGAAACCGTCCTAATCCAAAAAAAGGGAGGTAACTGCACAGATTATAGGCAAACAACATCCAGAGGATAAGTAATCGCGGTTGGTGGCGGGTCATCAGCGATCTACTCCCGACACCGGCGGCTCCCAATACCATCCAGTAATAGCTGTTGGTTGTCCAAGAAATGATCCGCTCAAACGGAAGCACCGGTGACGCGGTCGTGCTCGCAAAAATCCAGGTCTGCCATTCTTCCCAGCGCATCAAATACCAGAGTTTCGCCGGCACTAATTGAAGGGCGCGCATTGGATGCTCCCGGATCCAGGCCATGGCTGCCTCGCGGGCTAGGGCATCATTCTGCGCATCTAAGTAGGCATGCGGGGGATAGACATAAAACCCGTCGGCGCGGGGGTTATTCCCAATCCACAAATTCAGTCCGCTGTTGCGGGCAATCGGCACGAACTCACCGACCGCGAGACTCGTCGCAAGCACCCACGGTGTAATCAGCAGGATCGCCAGCCCTTGGCTCAGGATCAATGGCCCGAAGCGCATGGCCCGAAGCGCATGGCCCGAAGCGCGCCTGGGCGGGAGCAAGTGCGTGGTGCATAATCCAGAGGAGGCACGGCAAGAGCAGCCAAAAGGGTCGCATCAGGCTGATCAATGCGGTTAACACACTGATTTGAACCACATGCGCCACCCTCCACCGTGGCTGGATCGCAACGATCACACTCCAGATGAGCAAAAATTGCAGCCAGACCTCATACATCAACAGAGTATTCACGAGAATATAGGAGGGCATCCCCGCGATAAGCCACATACTCGCCCAGGCAATGTGGGGATCAAATAATCGATACGCGATCCACCCGATCAGCCCGATGGTGAGGCATGAGATGAGCGTATTAAACACGAGACCAACGACGACTTGACTGCCAAAGACGGTATATAGGACACTGAGCGTGAACGGCCATCCCGGTGGCCATAACAAATCACGGTAGGTTCCTGATTGAACCAAAGTGACGGCGATCTGATGATAATGGAGTTCATCGACAAAAGGTTGGTGCGGATGCACCAAGAACCAGCCGATGCGCAGCAGCGCGCCGACCAGAATGGGCCATCCATAGACAAGGGGGCGCATAGCGATGACCGCCTGAACAAGAGCAACACGACGCTCAAGGGGAAACAATAGCGAAACCGGCGCTGCTTGTCAAACCGCGTGTAGCGCGATGCCGCTGGCGCGGCCCTGACCTGGGCGCGAGTCTGCCAGGTTATGCTTGCCGGATCGTCGTTCCGTTCTAGCGGTGTTGCCTGCGGCGCGGCTAAAGCGGGATGTTGGGATGCCTGCCATGCAGTGTCTGGCGACGACGTGTACAGTCCGGCAGGCATCCGCTACGTTTGGGGCTACGATTCCATCAATTGCGGCAAGAACAACCGATTCGGAGCCTGGCGAACCTGTACCTGGGTGTTGACGGTAAAGCGATTGTTGTCGGCGCGCAGATCGACCTGATTATCACCAAGGCTCACATCCCAGGTGTACTGGAAGGCTTCGGTAAAGCCGGGATTGAGCTGAGCGCGGATCAGAAAGCCCTGTGGCACACCGGCATTGAGCGTCAAGATCGTACAGGTAAGCTGCGGCAGATCACGGGTATTGCAGTTCGGATTGTTGCTGCTCAGAAACTTGATCGCGGGCGGCAATGTGGTCGTCAACACCACCTGGCGGGCCGTCGCATTGGCTATGTTCCGCAGTTCGACGTTATAGGTGAGAAACCCGGCCGGCTCCACCGGAAATGGCTCGGCGAAGATGTTGTAGATCTCAACATCGGTATTATCGCCATTGGTAACGAGCACATAGAAACTGCCCTGCACCTGCTGATCGCCTGCGCCGGCCGTACAATCGACGCGGGTTGCGCCCGGCTCAAAGACCGCACCGCTCTCGGGCATGCAGGCAACAAAGGTATCGGCCGGGGTGACCCCAATATTGTAGTCGTAATTGACACTGGTGGGGCCAACTGATTGCACAACCACGTTCTCATCGCTGAACGAGAGCGTGATTGGTTCCTGCGCGACGGCGCGCTGGTTCAGGGCTGAGAGCAGTACAAGCAGCAGGACGGTAACGCTACTGAAACGGATAACCGACATCCATCGCGTGTCCATGGGGTTCTCCTGAGACGGCAAGGAGGGCCGTCCGCGAAACGGCCCTGCTTTTGGGATTTGCGCTTCTGCGCTTTGGAAGGGTAAGGCTACGTTACGCAGATGATCAGGAGATGAATCGTGACTGCGGGTGAAGATGGCAATCTTTTCACCTTAGTCTTCCTGGCTAATTCCGATCACGTTGAAGCCGGCATCGACATAATGAATTTCGCCGGTAACGCTACGGGCCAGGTCGGAACAAAGGTACAATGCGGCATTGCCGACATCGTCGATGGTGACATTCCGGCGCAGCGGCGCTTGTTCGGCGATCGCCTTATGCAGCAACCGAAAGCCGGCGATGCCGCTGGCGGCCAGGGTGCGAATCGGCCCGGCGCTGATCGCATTAACCCGGATATTGTGCGGGCCGAGATCGGCGGCCAGGTAGCGGACACTGGCTTCGAGCGCGGCCTTGGCCACACCCATCACATTGTAGTTCGGCATCACTTTTTGTGCGCCATGATAGGAAAGGGTCAGCACCGATGCGCCGGGATTGAGCAGCGGCTCGGCCGCCTTCAGAACGCCGATCAGCGAGTAGACGCTGATATCCATGGCCAGGGCGAAACCGGCCCGACTGGTATTCAGGTATGCGCCGTTGAGTTCGTCTTTATTCGCGAAGGCAACTGCGTGTACCAGGATGTCAATCGTGCCGAATGTCTCTCTGACCCGCTCCATCAGTGCGGCGATTTGCTCATCGCTGGCCACATCGCATGGCTCGATCAGCGGCGCATTCAAGCTCTGGGCCAACGGGCGCACGCGGCGCTCCAGTGTCTCTCCAACATACGTGAAGCCTAACGAAGCGCCTTCACGATGCAGGGCCTGTGCGATGCCCCAGGCGATCGAGTGATCGTTGGCGACTCCAAGGATGAGCCCCTTTTTTCCATCCAGTAAACCCATCTGCAGCGCTCCTTCAATACGGGTTGCGTGGTGATGCGCTATAGTACCATATCTGCCTACATTGCAGCATGCAGCCATTTTTTCGCTGTGTTCCAATGCGGCAAATCTGCTTCGGGGTGTAAAGCAGCCTGCGTGAAACCGCACCGCACAAGCTCACGCAGTGCTCCTGGGCTGAAGGGTTGACGATTGCCGCGTTCCTGTGCTATTATTTCGACGGCTAATAGAAAGACGGCTAACTATGACGATGGATCGTTCGGCACAACAGATCAAAGAAAGCGTCGGTTATGCGCTGGCGCAACTCTGCAAAGCGCATCGGTATGCGATTGACGAGGCATTGCGGGCACATGGCTTGCGGGTGGGGCAGGAGATGATACTGCTGGAGTTGTGGACGCATAATGGATGCAGCCAGTCGCAGCTTGCTGAGTCGTTGTGTGTTGAGCCGCCCACGGTCACTAAGATGCTGCAACGCATGTCGGCAGAGGATCTGCTTGATCGCCGGCCCGATCCGGAAGATGCGCGTGTGTCGCGGGTTTTTCTCAGCCCACGCGCCCGTGGGTTGGAAGCCGATGTCGTTACTGCGTGGGCCGATGTTGAAACCCGGGCGACCGCCGGAATGACTGCCGAGGAGCGGATTCTGCTCCGCCGCTTACTGATCCAGGTTCGAGCCAATCTCGCCCGTACCGACCCTTAGGGTTCCTGATTGGTGATGAGCCGCAAAGCATTCATCAGCCTTGCAATGCCTGGTTTTTTTGATCATGTGTTTAGACGGCTAATTAATATGGAGGAGGTTTCTATGTCGATCGCTGCACGTTTGCCCGCTTCCGGTTCGGCTCGTCTGTTGGTGGTGGCGCTGGTCGCCGGGGTATTGGCGGCGGTGGTGAACTTGCTGGTGTTCGTTGTCGCTTCAGCCGCCGGAGTGCCGTTTATGGTGCAACTCGGCCCGGGCATGCCGTTCCAGGAGTTGAATGCGCTGCCGTTTATCTTCTCCGCGCTGATGCCGGCCCTCGTCGGCGCCGGTATCTATGCGCTGCTGCTGCGTTTCACGCAACGGGGCGCGACGATCTTTACCGGGTTGGCGGTTGTGGTTGCGTTGTTGTCGCTGATTAGCCCGCTCTCAATGGATGTTGCCTGGAGTACGCGTCTGGTGCTGGCTCTGCTGCATCTTACCACTGCTGCAATCATCACCATGCTTCTTGTACGGCTCTATCCGGCGCAACCCTGACCTTATAACATAGTGCGCAGTAACGGGCGCCGAAGGCGTGCGGCCCACGCAGGCCCGACCTTTCCCCTGTGATCAAGTGCGATCACAGGGGTTTTTTGCAGCCTCGGCAGCGCCGCTTCCTACATCCGGCTTACGCACGGTACTAGCAAAAAGGTTAAAGGAAAGTATAAAAGTACTGAGAGATCGGATTGAGCCGGAACGCATTGCATGGTATCGTCTTAACGGATTTTAAACTTTTAGATATCACTTCTGACATCTAAAGGCCTAAGGAGTAAGCGATTCTATGCGTACGACGAAGACCATCGCAGCTTTCCTGGTTCGTTCGACGCTGGTGTGTCTGTTGCTGGCCGGCCTCCTGATGGCGGCCCAACCGCAGTCGGCCTTTGCGGCCGGCGTTGTCGGCACAGGCAGCGCCGCCAGTTGTACCGAAACCGCATTGCACTCGGCCGCCGCCGCCGGTGGTACGATCACCTTTAACTGTGGCTCCCAACCGGTAACGATCAAGCTCACACGTCAGGTTGAGCTGAAAAAAGATACAATCGTTGATGGCGGTAATCTGGTCACACTCAGTGGTCAGGGTCGAGTGCGCGTTTTTTATGTCTTCGGCAGCACAGTCACCCTGCGCAATCTGACCGTCCGCGACGGCTATTCCGATACGGGCGGCGGCGTGCGCGTGGTGTACTACGGTAACCTGATCGTGCAGAATGTGAAGTTCTACGATAACGACAGCACCGCCGGGCGTGATGAGGAGGGCGGCGGCGCGATCTCGATGCACCTCGGCACGCTGCGGGTTGAGAATAGCCACTTCGAGGGCAACCGCGGCATTAATGGCGGCGCAATTCATAACCTGCTCTGCCCGGCGACCATCATCAACAGTACTTTCATCAATAATGACAGCACGGTCGGCGGGATCGCGTCCGGAAGCTGGGATGGTCGGTTCGGTTTCGGCGCGCCGTTTACACCGACGGCGCCAGCCCGAAAGACAATGTCGCCGGGCAGTTGGTGATTCGCAATAGTACCTTTATCGGGAACAAGTCGCGCA
>JAAUQO010000177.1 GCA_012032775.1 Oscillochloris sp.
GGCGATCAATATTGGTCGCCGGGCACCGGTAAGCGTGCCGTACTGCTCGGGTACTGGCGTCTCGCCAGTAGTGCCAGGGCAAAGCCCTAGCCTTTAGGCTTGGGTTGCTTACACATGCTGATCGATCGCGACTACTCGGCGACCGTCGGACGGAGCACCCTGATCCACGAACTGATGCACGTCTTCCAGAACGCCTTCCAGGTTTCGAGCTACTACGAGTACCGCTGGTGGAAGGAGGCGACGGCCGACTGGGCCATCCACTACGTCGAGAATCAGGGGCTTGTGCCGAATAGCGATCTTGAGCATGATTCCGCCGAGAAGTGGCTGGTTGCGCCCCAGATCTCGCTGGAGACCTGGACCGAAGCGGGGCATCAGTACGGCTCCTATCTGCTGCCCTTCTTTCTCCAGGCCAGGGGCCAGGACGCCGGCGCCCCGGTGCGCCAGAGTTTCGAGCGGGCGAAGAGTTTCAGCAACAGCCTGGAGAACCTGAACGGCCTGCTCGCCGGCGGCTTCGCCACGCAGTTTCCCGAGTTCACCCTGCACAACATCAACCGGCCCCCCGTCGATCTTTACCGGCGCTACGATCTGCTTCAGCCGTCGGCCGGCTACACATCGCAGCATGCGCCGCAGCTCGGCGGCGATCCCTACCGCGCCTACAGACTGGACGGCAAGGTGGGGCACCTGGCCAGCCACGCCTTCCACTTCAAGTTCAACGACCCGGCCGTACGCGCAGTGTTGTTCGAGAACCCCTACCCGCGTAGCGACGCCACAACCGCCCATGTGCGGGCGATCTACCGGGCCGACGGTGACTGGCATATCGAGGACTGAACCAACCGGGACTGGGTGCCTTTCTGCCGCGATCTGAAGGCCGAGCGGATCACCGAACTTACTGTGGTGATCAGCAACAGCGAGTGGCGCGATCGTGCCCACGTCTTGCAGCCGATCACCCCGCCCAGCCTTCACGTCACCAATGTGGGCTGCCGGGGTTGGCAGGTCGAGGCGTCGGGAAAGGCCACCTACAAGGGCCAGAGTATCCAGGAGGAGGAGTACGTCGCCGCCGAGGCGACCATGCTGCTCGACCGGAATCCCCAATCGCGTTACCTGAGCGAGACTTACCGGGCGGTCGCGGGTACGGCGACCTGGAGCCACGAGGGGCAGCGCAGCAACTGCATCGGCAAGGGCAGCGGGAGCTACTCCGTGGCCGAGGTTCCCGATGGGAGCGTATCCGCGATAATGCTTGTAGAGGTGTACGGGGTCTCGTTCCGGAGCAACTATGAGTACGACGGGGCGCGTCGTTACAGGGCCGTTGCCGGCAACCCCGACGGCGTCGAAAATCCGATCACCTATGTCTGCCCGAATGACAACTTCTTGGAGCCACTGGTACATTCCTTGTACAAAATCCGCCGGCGCAGGCCGGTTTCGTACCCCGAGGCATTTACGCCCACGGCGATGGTCAGCATGCACGACTTTTCGTCGCACCACATGCTCAGCCATGGGTTGCCTGGCTTGTTTCCGGTGGTGCATACTACGTGGTAATCGGTTCCTGATTCGCCGCCGGCGCGTGGTTTGCTGGCCGGCGCTGCACATATGAGGTGCGCTATGTCTGAACAACACATCACGCCCCGCGAACAGCGGTTGCGTGAGCTACTCGATGAGCAACTTCGCTTAACGGAGTGGCTGCAGGATCAATTGGATCGTCAACGCCGTCAGACCGCCGAATTGCGCCGGGCGGTGGCCGATCTCGGCCGGGCATTCCAGGAATCGCTGGCTGCTGCCGTCGAAGCCGGTGATTCGGGCGATCTTGCCGCCGTCCGCCGGGTGGTGCGCGACAACCAGCGGCACTGGCAAGCATACCTGCAACAGATCGTCGCTGCGGCGTCGGCTCCGCCCCAGAGCAGTGATGAGTGACGTGTGACGAGCCAAAAAACAGGTCTGTGCCACACTTCCGCCGGCCAACAAGGGCCGATGGCGTTGGTTGGCTTACCGATCACTGCTGTGCGACGGCTCGTCACGCGCTACTAATTGCAAAAACACTGCGACGATCTCAGGGTCGAAAAGGCTGCCTGCATGCTCGGCCAGGTATGCGCGGGCCTGGTCGGGCGTCCAGGCGCTGCGGTATGGTCGATTGGAGGTAAGTGCATCCCAAACGTCAACCACGGCGAAGATACGGGCCGCCTGCGGGATGGCGTTGCCGCACAACCCCTGCGGATAGCCGCTGCCGTCCCAGCGCTCGTGGTGGTAGAACGGAATATCGAGCGCCGGTTGAAGAAAGCCGATCGGAGCGAGCCACATTTGGGCGTAGATCGGATGGCGCTCCATCTCGCGGCGCTCCTCGGCGGTTAATGGGCCGGGTTTATGCAGAATCGCATCGGGTACGCCCATTTTTCCAATGTCGTGCAATAAGGCGCCACGCCGCATATGTGCGATCTGATCCGGCGGTATCGCCAATGCTTCGGCAAGTTGAACCGTCAGTTTCGTCACCCGCTGGGCGTGTCCTCCCGTCTCTTCGTCGCGCAGTTCCAGCGCCCGCGCCCAACCGGCCAGCGTGGCGTCGTAGGCTGCGGAAAGCTCGTCGTTGGCGCGCTGAAGTTGTGCGATCAGGGTGGCGCGGTGGATCGCGATCGCCGTTTGACCGGCCAATGCATCAAGGAAGTCGAGCCATTCGGCGTCCACCGGCCGGTAGCTACGGCGAAAGACATTCAGAACACCGATCAGTTCGTCGGCGATCAGCAACGGCACGGCATAGCCCTGCACCAGGCCCTCTTCGGCGGCAATTGCGGCCAATTTCAGATTCGGTTCGCCTGCTTGATCGTGGTAGGCCAGCCGCTGTCGCATCAGCGCAGCCCGTCCGGCCAGTCCCTCACCAATCTGTACCTGGGGCTTGCCCTTGCTCAGGTGTTGCATACCATATTGCGCCACCAGGTGCAATAACGGTTGGTGTGGATCGCGCAGTAACACCGCTCCCACATCGACTTCCAGTTGGGCGATCACCTCAATCAGGATGCGATCAAGCGCCGGTTGTAGTTCGTTGCTGCTGATCATCGCCAGATCGATCGCTCGTAGGGCGGCGATCCGGCGCAGACGCCGCACCGTTTCCGCATACAGCGCGGCGCGGTGGATGGCATTCGTCGCCATGTCGGCGATCGTGAGCAGCAGGCCGCGCTCGTGTTCGGTGAATGGGTTGGGGCGCACCACCCAGAGCGCGCCGATCGCCTGGGTCTTTGTCGCCAGCGGGATGCAGGCGGCGGCCACGCCGGGCGGGAAGATCTCCCGGTGCAGCAACTCCGGTTCGGTGGTGATATCGGTGAACAGCATTGGTTCACGGCTGCTCATCACGCTTCCGGTGACACCGCTGCCCGCCGCAAAGCGCAAGCCGAGCAACGCGGTCCACAGGCCGTGCCCATGTACCAGTTCCACCACCTCGTCGATCGGATCGGCCAGTATCAGCGCCGTATGCTCAACCGTGAGGATCGCGTTCAGATGATCGAGACAGATCGACACAATCTCGGCCTGGTTCGCCGCGTTACGCAGCGCGGTCGCCAGATTGATCAACGCTTCCCGTTCGCGCTCGTGTTGCACCCGCTCGCTGATGTCGCGCAAAATCGCGGTTGCGAGCCGTTGATCGCCGGCAGTAATGGTTGCGATCGAAACCTCGGCCGGGAATGCACTTCCATCGGCCCGCAAGGCTGTCACCGCTGTCAGACTGCCCATATGCCGCCTTGTTGCCCCGGTCTCAATAAAGTGCTGGACATAGCGCAGATGAGCGGATCGCGCATTGGCGGGCAGAAACCGGCTGAGTGGCTGCCCAATCGCTTCGGCCCGCGAACAACCGAAAAGCTGCTCCGCCGCCGGATTGAAGAGCACAATCTCCTGGTCGGTGTTGATGCTGACAATCGCGTCCATGGCCGAATCGATCAGCGCCGATAGATGGGCTTCTACGCCGCTGCGCTCGGTCACATCGTGGACGATCGAATGCAGCAGCAGCCGGTCGCCGAGCTTGAACGGTACGCTGTATACCTCCACATCACGAACCATCCCATTCGCCAGGCGGTGACGGAAGCGGAAAAAGGTGCGCTCCTGGGTGCGTGCCGCCTGCATCTCCTGGCGCACCTCATTCGGCGGAAGCGTATTCATATCGGTGATCGTCATTGTGCGCAATCGCTCGTAGGCGTAGCCGTAAAAACGCACCGCAGCCGGGTTGGCGTCGATAATTGCGCCGCTTTGCGGGTCGATCAATAACATCACGGCCTGACTCTCGGCGAACAGTGTCGGCGCCTGGGCTGATTCCGCCGCCCCATGGCGCGCATGGGCGGAACGGCTCATCCATATGAAAAGTGCGGCGCTGCCGATCAGGAACATGCTATCCAGCAGGAGTTGCCAACGCACAAAATGCAGCATGTCGCCGGTAAGTTGATGCAGGAAGACATTCGTGCCGATCAGCCAGAAGCCGGCTCCCAACATGTAGATGATGATGAATCGTCGCGGCATAGGTGTCGAGATCAAACCAAATGCATCAAGTTCCTGTGGATTCCTTCGCCGGGAACCGGAAAAAGCGTAGGGAATGATCCGGCACATGATCGGCACGGATCATTCCCTACGCTTAGCGTATCACCATTTCGCAACGGTGTTTCCGACAGCCCATGGCTGTCTATAGCAAGATGCCTGATACCGCTCTTCGCGTCGGCGCAACGCGCCATCGCCTTGCCGCGCGAATCGCCTGTCAGGTATGCGCTCCTCGATCAGGCTCACCCATTGTGCTCACCACTATAGGCGCGCAAGATACTGCGGCGCTACACGGCGATCTGCTCCAACTGGCCGAGCAGATCGGCGAAGGTGTCCATCGCCGCCTGAATCGGCGTCGGGCTGGTCATATCGACGCCCGCCTCGCGCAACAGGTCGATCGACGAGCGCGACGAACCGCTACGCAGAAATGCGAGATAACGCTCGACCGCCGGCGCGCCCTCGTTGATAATCTGCCGGCTCAGCGCGAGCGCTGCCGAGAGGCCGGTCGCATACTGGTAGACATAAAAACCATAGTAGAAGTGCGGGATGCGTGCCCACTCACTCGCCAACTCTTCGTCGATCACCAGGGTCGGGCCATAGTAGCGCTCCACCAGTTCGCGGTATTTCGCGCTCAGGGCATCGGCGGTAAGTGGCTCGCCGCGCTCGGCAACCTCGTGCATGTACAGTTCAAAGGCGGCGAACATCGTCTGGCGAATAATGGTGCTGCGGATATCCTCAAGCTGTTGCACCAGCAAGCGCCGTTGCAGCGCCTCGTCGGGGTTGCTGTTGAGCATCGAATGCACCAGCAGCGCCTCATTCAATGTCGAGGCGACCTCGGCCACGAAGATTGTGTAGTTGCCGTAAACAAAGGGCTGGTTGCGCCGCGTGAAGTACGAATGCATCGAGTGGCCGAGTTCATGGGCCAGGGTGAACACGTCGTGCAGCCGATCCTGGTAGTTCAGCAGGATGTAGGGCGGCGTGGTGTACGATCCGCCCGAATAGGCGCCGCTGCGCTTGCCGACATTCTCGTACACGTCGATCCACCGGCTGCCGAATGCCTCGTGCAGCGCCGTCGCATACGCGGGGCCGAGCGGCGCAAAGGCATCCACCACCAGGTCGCGGGCCTGTTCGTAGCTGAAGGTGCGATCCAGTTCGACTACCGGCGGCGTGTACAGATCGTAGAAATGCAGATCGTCCAGGCCCATTAGCCGCTTGCGCACCTCCATGTAGCGGTGCATCGTCGGCAGATTCGCCTCGACCGTGCCGATCAGATTGTGATACACCTCGGTCGGGATCTCGTTCGGCTTGAGCGCTGCCTCCAGTGCCGAACTGTAGCCACGTAGCCGTGCCTCAACCACATGGGTGCGGATCGCGGCGCCGAGGGTTGTCGCAATTGTGTTGCGGAAGGGCGTGATCGCGCTGTAGTACTGCTTAAAGGCATCGCGGCGTACCCGGCGATCCTTGCTCTCCAGAAAGCGCCCGTAGCGGGCATGCGAGAGCTGCACCTGCTTGCCCTGCTCGTCCTCAATCGAAGGAAAGACAACATCCGAGTCTACCAGCATCTCAAAGGTGCTGTATGGGGCGCGGGTGATGTCGGAGAATTCGGCGATCACCTGTTCGACTTCCGCCGAGCGGATGTGTTCGCGCTGCTTGTTCAGCTTCTCCAACTCATAGGCATAGACATGCAGCCCGGCCTCTTCGCGCACCCAGGTCTCGATCGTCTCGGCGGGGATGCTCAGAATCTCCGGCTCGATAAAGGCCAGGATCGCGCTTGTACGGGCCACAAATGAACCGGCCCGCTGCGAAAGCCCCTGCCCAATCGGATTGGTGGCATCGGAGTCTTTCAGGTGGTGGGCGTACATGTAGATCGCATACAGCTTCTTCGTAACCTCATCGCGTAATGTCAGTGCGCCGAGCAGTTGCTCGGGATCGGAGCCGAGGGTGCCCTGCATCGCCGCCAGTTCGCCGGCCTGCTTCTCGGCGGCAACCAGTTCGCGCTCCCAGCCTTCGCTATCGCCGAAGATCAAGGTCAGATCCCAGATATACTCCGGCGCTGCCTCGGCTCGCGTAGGCACCTTCTGTGTATCGACGGTCATTCCATATTCCTTTCAGACGTATCGCGTGAGTTCTTTCCGTGGCCAGGCTACCGAAAGAAGACGTTAAGATTGTAGTAATTGCTCCAGGCGATCCACCAGACCACTCAGCACACCGAATGCTCGTTCAAGGGCTTCAGGACTGGTCATATCAATCCCGGCGATCTGCAAGGCCTCCAGCGGATAGACCGATCCGCCGGCGCTCAGGAACTTGCGGTAGCGCTCGACGGCGCCCGGCTCATCATGCAAAACCCGGTCGGCGAGTGCGTTGGCCGCCGCGATCCCCGACGCATACTGGTAGACGTAAAAATTCGCATAAAGATGCGGAAATTCGGCCCAGGTAATCCCAACACGCGGCCGATCGATCGCCACCGCCGGGCCATAGCCGCGGGTGAACAGCTCGGCCAGCAACTCGCCCATGTGGGCCGCCGTCACCGGCTGGCCTTCCTCGGCCCAGCGATGCACTTGCAGTTCAAATTGCGAGAGAATCGGCATCAGAAAGAGGTAGCGATGGAAATTCGACATCGCCTCTTCGATCAGCGCAATCCCAAAATCGCGCTCCAGGTTGCCGGCCAGCATGCGACCCCGCCAGAGGGCCTGGTTGAAGTTCGAGGCCACTTCGGCCACAAACAACGAGTAATCGCTATAGACCGGCGGCTGATGCCGGGTGCTCAGATAGGTATGCATCGAGTGGCCCAACTCGTGGGCCAGGGTGCTCACACTGATCAGCGAGTTGTCATAATTCATCAGGATGAACGGCCGGGTGCCGTAGGCACCGCCCGAATAGGCGCCGCTGGTTTTGCCATGGTTGGGGTAGATATCGACCCAGCGCTCGCTGGTGAAGCCGGTACGCGCCGCTGCAACATAATCTTCGCCCAGTGCTGCGACTCCATCGCAGATCATCTCGACCGCCTGCGCATAGCTGATATGCGGTGGATGAGCGCTCAGCGGTGCGAAAATATCGCAGGGTTCCATCTGTTCAAGGCCGAGTGCTTGCCGGCGTACATCCCAATAGCGGTGCCAGATCGGCAGATGCCGGTTACAGGCGTCGATCACATTATCGTACACCGCGCGCGGCACATTGCTGCTGTGGAGCGAAGCGGCAATTGCGCTGTCGTAGCCGCGGGCGCGGGCCTGGAACACATCGGATTTAACGCTGCCGGCATACAGGGCGCCGATCGTATTCTGTACGCTCAGCAAGCCGTCGGCATACGATTGCCAGGCATGCTTGCGCAAGCTGCGGTCGGGGCTTTGCAGCAATGTATCGATCGTTCCGCGGCTGACGCCGTGCTTGTCGCCCGCGTGGTCCGTCGCGGCCGCAAACTGCAAATCGCCCTCGGCCAACATCAGATAGGCGCTGTAAAAGCCACTGAGTGGATCGGCCGCGCTGGCCAGCAACTGTTCCACTTCGCCCGAGCGCACATGGGCCCGTCGCCGCTGGAGATTATCCAGATAGTGCCGGTAGATCGCCAGCTCCGGCTTGGTTTTGAGAAACGTTTCCAGTTGCTCCGCAGGTACGTCGAGCAGCTCCGGCTCAGCGAACGCTGCGGCGGCGGCGATGCGCGAGTAAATCCCGATCGCGCGTTCACGTAGCCCGGCATTCTGCTGATTGGTCGTATCGACATCGAAGCTCATTTGCGCATAGGCATAGAGCTTGCCGAGGCCGACTTTCAGGTCGTCGGCCAGCCGTAACCACGCCAACAACTGATCTGCCGATTCACCAAGGCGCCCACGCAGGCCGTCGATCGTCGTCACCAGATCCAGCATCCGGGCGGCCTCCGCATCCCAGGCGGCCTGATCGGCGAAAATACTCGCCAGATCCCAGGTGTGCTCAACCGATACCTCGTTGCGGCGAGGCAACACTGTCGTCATACCATTACCTCTTCGTGTCTCCGGCCGGTTGGCCAGGCTGATGCCGGGGGGCGTTCGCATTATACCCGATCGGTGCGGCGTGCCGCCCTATGGTCGTATGTGCTTGCCTGGTGGTGATGGTTTTGGCGGCCCAATCGCCGATATAGGATAAAGTCTCTCTATTAATAGTGTTAATCTGTTACCGGAATATTGTGCAAAACGATGTTACAATACGTCATAACCAGAATGTTCAAGTAATCACAAACGAGGATGTAGCGATGAGCGCAGCGTTCGGCGCGGGCCGTTTGTCCGGCAAGATCGTTCTGATCACCGGCGGCGCGGGGAATATCGGCGAAGTGATCACCCGCCGCTGTATCGAGGCGGGCGCGACAGTTGTCATCACTGGACGTAATCCGACCAAACTCGACAGCTATGTGGCGCAGGTGCGCGCCGATCTTGGGCTTGATGCCGGGCGCTTCGAGGGCTTGGTGATGGATGGCAGTGATCCGGCTGCGGTTCGTAACGGCGTTGCGCAGATTATCGCACGCCACGGGCGGATCGATGTGCTGGTGAATAACGCCGGCAGTGCCGGCGCTCGCCGGCGCTTGCCCGAGATCCCGCTCGATCGCGAGTCGCTCGGCGGCGAGACGGAAACGCTCGACGATGGGATCGGGAATCTGGTCGGGATCGCCTGGAATCTTACCCGCGCCGTCGCCCCGCATATGCCTCCCGGCGGCAGCATTATCGACATCTCGACGATCTTCTCACGCACCGATTATTACGGGCGTATTCCCTATGTTGTGCCGAAGGCGGCTTTGAATGCCCTTAGCCTCGGTCTGGCCGGCGAGCTTGGCGCGCACGGGATTCGGGTTAATTTGATCTGCCCCGGCCCGATCGACAGCGACCGCATTCGTACGGTTTTCCAGCGCATGGACGATCTGAAAGGTCAGGCCGCCGGCAGTACCGCCGATGGCTTCTTCTCGATCATGCGCCTGCATCGCACCGATGGCGATGGCGCCCTCGCGCCCGGCTTTCCCAAAACCCTCGATGTCGCCTCGGCCGTTCTGTTTCTTGCTTCCGATGATTCGGCGGCCCTTAGCGGCGCAACAATCGAGGTGACGAACGGGATGGCGGTGCCGGTCGAGAGCCGTACTACCCTTAACTCGCGGCCTGGTCTGCGTGCTGTGGACGGCAGCGGCCGGGTGACGTTGATCTGCGCCGGGGATCAGATCGAAGATGTGATGGCCCTCACCGGCTTGTTGCGCTTCTGCCGCGGCGAAGTGGTGATCGGCCTGCGCTCCCATTCCGCGATTGCCCAGATGGAGCAGATGCTTGAAGATAGCCGGCGCTTCGGTGGCGCCGGCTATGTCCCGCCGATTATCCTCTACCTCGATCCCCTGGAGCCGGAAAGTGTTACTGAGGCTCTTACCTGGATCTCGGAGCAGGTTGGTGGCCCCCACGGCGCCGTGATTTTGCCCGCCAGCGGCACCCAACCGCGTGCCGGTCTGGTCGATCTGAGCGATGCCGAGGCTCAGGCGTTCCTCCAGAACGAGTTGGCCGGCGCGGTGGCGATGGCCAGTCATCTGGCCCGTTTCTGGCAAGAGCGGCGTGTTGCTGCCGCCGAGGCGTTCCCGCCGCGGGTCGTATTCTGTAGTAATGCCGACGACGGTGCCGGCAATCGTTACGCCGATTTGCTGCGGGCCGGGGTCGAGCAGTTGATCCGGGTCTGGCGTCACGAGGCCGCCCTTGATCACGCCCGGCTACCCGCCGATGACAGCCCGGCCCGGCCTTTGCCGCCGGTCTGGGCCAATCAGGTACTGCGCTACCATACCACTGATGAGGAGAGCCTGGAGTTCGCCTGTGCCTGGGCGGCCCAACTGCTCTATAGTAGTCACAAGTTCGAAGAGATCAACCTGTATCTCCCACACAATATCGTCGCCGCCACCGGCGCTCAGCGGCCCTCGTTCGGCTGGGCCGAGAGTTTGATCGGCCTGCATCTTGGCAAGACCGCCCTGATCACCGGCGGCAGCGCCGGGATCGGCGGCCAGGTCGGGCGCTTGCTTGCGATCAGCGGCGCACGGGTGCTGCTGGCCGCTCGCGATCACCACAAGCTTGAGCAGATCCGCAACACGATCGTACATGAATTGTGCGAGATCGGCTATAGCGAGCCCGAGCGCCGGGTACAGGTGATGGACGGCTGCGATGTGGCGAGTGAACAAGATCTGGTTGAATTGGTCGATCGCGCGATCGCTGTGTTCGGACGGGTAGATTACCTGATCAACAATGCCGGGATCGCCGGGGTTGAGGAGATGGTGATCGATATGCCGCCGGCCGGCTGGCGCCATACGCTGCAAGCGAATCTGATCAGCAACTACTCGCTGATCCGCAAAATCGCTCCGCTGATGAAGGCCCAGGGCAGCGGCTACATCCTGAATGTCTCATCCTATTTCGGCGGCGAGAAGTACGTTGCAATCGCCTATCCCAATCGCGCCGACTATGCCGTCAGCAAAGCCGGCCAGCGCGCAATGGCCGAGGTGCTGGCCCGCTTTATGGGGCCGGAAGTCCAGATCAATGCCCTTGCTCCCGGCCCGGTCGAGGGTGATCGACTGCGCGGAACCGGCGAGCGGCCGGGCCTGTTTATGCGTCGCGCCCGGCTGATTCTGGAGAACAAACGCCTGAACGATCTGCACGGCGCGCTGATCGAGTCGCTGCGGATCGGCGCTGCGATCGAGCCGTTGCTGGAACTACTGGCAACTAATCAGGTTGCCGCAATTGCCGCCGACCCCGCACGGCGCCGTTGCAAGTGCTGGCCGGGCGCATTCGCACCCAGGACGATCAGGCCGCCTCGGCGAGCAGTTTCCTGATGACGCCCAATATCGCCGCGAAACTCGCTGATCGCCTGCGTACCGGTGGTTATCTGCCCGCCGAGCACGCCGGCCTGACGGTTGAAGGTTCGTTGGTGCCGCCGGAACCGTTCTTCGCCCGATCACAGATCGAGCGCGAGGCCCGCAAAGTGCGCGACGGCGTAATGAGCATGCTCTACCTGCAACGCATGCCTACCGAGTTCGATGTCGCAATCGCCACGATCTACTATCTCGCCGACCGCAATGTCAGCGGCGAAACCTTTCATCCCTCGGGTGGGTTGCGCTACGAGCGCACGCCCACCGGCGCCGAACTCTTCGGTCGCCCGCCGTCCGAGCGCCTGGCCGAGTTGGTCGGATCATTGGCCTTGCTGATCGGCGAGCAGATGGGCGAGCATCTGGAGTTGTTGGCCCGGGCTACCTGGAGCGCTACGGCGTCGGGCGGGTGGCGCTGATCTGCGAGACGCCGGAAGGCGAAGCCGCGCTCAAGGCCCGGCTGAGCGATCATGTCGATGCCGAAACCCTGGTGACGGTTGTTGCCGGCGACGATCTTGAGGGCGCGATCGATCATGTACTGGCGACCTACGGCCGGCCCGGCCCGATCGTCAGCACGCCCTTCCGGCCATTGCCGGGCGTGCCGCTGGTCGGGCGCACCGACAGCGATTGGAGCACCGTGCTGGACGAGGATGGTTTTGCCGATCTATGCGAACAGCAACTGACCCATCACTTTCGGGTTGCCCGCAAGGCGGTGCTGATCGACGGCGCGGCTCTGGCTCTGGTAACGCCCGAAACAACTGCCACCTCGCCGACGGAACAGTTCGCATTGGCGAATTTCGTCAAAACAACCCTGCACGCATTTACGGCCACGGTTGGCGCCGAGAGCGAGCGCACCGTGCATCGGGCGCTGGTCAATCAGATCGACCTGACTCGCCAGGCCCGTTCCGAGGAGCCGCGCAGCGAAGCTGAACGAACGCAGGAGCTGGAGCGCTTTATCGATGCAGTTCTCCTCGTCACATCGCCGCTGCCAACCGAGGAAGACAGCCGTTACGCCGGGCGCATCCACCGTGGCCGCGCCATCACTGTGTAACATCACACCACCGGCCCGTGGTTTTCGCGCCGCCGCCGTGCAGCTTGGCGTCCCCTGCATCACCACGATTCAGGCCGC
>JAAUQO010000004.1 GCA_012032775.1 Oscillochloris sp.
GTTCGCCATCGTGGCCATAAATTTTGCGGCGTTGGCGGGCTTTGCCGCGTACACCGCGCAGGTCGGTCATTGTGCCGCGCAACGCCAACCCCTCGTGAAGTACGTCCCGCGCCTGCGCCAGTAACCGCTCGATCTCAGCCGGTTCAAGGGAATTGGCCGCGCGATGCGGGTTGATCTGCGCTTCCCACAAACTCTCGTCTACATCGCGATTGCCAAGGCCGGCGACGATCTGCTGATTCACCAGGATCGGCTTCAGGACGCCACGTCTGCGCGCCAGAATTGCCTGAAGCGCCGCAGGGGTGAAGGCCGGGTCGAGTAGTTCGGGGCCAAGCGTATCGATCTTGAGCCGCTTCGTCAGATCGACAGGCTCGCCGAGGGCAACGCGAGCGAAGCCTTTGCGATCACGCAATTGCAAATCCTCGGCCCCTTCCAGGGCCAATGTCAGCATGGTAATTGGATCGGGCGCAGTGTCGGCCGGCACCAGATCAAGCGTGCCGTGCAGCATCATATGGAAGGTCAGCAACTGATCGCCTTCAAGCGGGCAGAGCAGATATTTGGCCCGGCGCTGCGCCCCCAGAATGCGCCGCTCGATCAGTTGTTCAACAAAAAGTTCGGGCGCCGGAAAGCGCACCGCCGCCGGCTGCCACACGGCTGCGCCGAGAATACGCCGCCCGACCACCAGTTCGCGCATGTCGGCGGCCAGGATTTCGACTTCGGGAAGCTCGGCCATACTAATCCGCAGCAAGCATATACTGTACCAGCGCGTCGATCTGGGCCGGCGCAAGGCTCTGGCCGTAGGTGGCAGGCATCAGGCCGGCCTGGTACCCCGGCGCGATCTCGGCATTCGGGTTCACAATCCCCTGGCGCAACCAGGCAGCCGGATCGGCCTGAACTTCGGCCCGGCCCATGATCATCGCCAGGGTTGGCCCGGTTACCGCCGGCGCTTGCGGCGAGCGACTGTGGCAACCGACGCAGTAGATCGTATACACACGCGCGCCGTCAACCGGGCCGGACGGCGCAGCACTGCAACCGATTAATACCAGCAAAACCAGCACAAACAAATAGTGGTGTCGGTGGCGGAAACAGAACTTCGATCGCAACATGGAGCGGTTTTTACACCTTGCTAGACTTCTTCCAACGAACGCAACTCTTCCAACCAGACCGTCGCCACTGCATCACTCGGCGCCCGCCAGTCGCCCCGCGGCGAGAGCGAGCCGCCCGATCCGACTTTCGGACCGTTCGGCATCGCCGAGCGCTTGAACTGGCTGGTCTGGAAGAAGCGAAACAGGAACTCCTTCAGCCAATGCCGGATTGTGGGCAGATCATAGTCAATCTGTCGGGCAGCCGGCATGCCCTCCGGCCATGCGCCGCGCCCTGCATCACTCCAGGCATGGTAACTCAGGAATGCGACTTTACTGGGTCGAAAGCCATAACGGGTGGTGTAATAAAGGTTAAAATCCTGCAACGGATATGGCCCGATTTTGGCTTCGGTATATTGGGCAGGCTCGCTAGCATTGCCTTCGCCGGCCGGCACCAGTTCCGGCGAGATTTCGGTATCGAGGATGCTTTGCAAGATCTGATTGGCGTGATCAGGAAATTGATCGCTGCGGATCACCCAGCGAATCAGGCTCTGGATCAGGGTTTTCGGCAGCGAGGCATTTACGTTATAGTGCGACATCTGATCGCCGACGCCGTAGGTAGCCCAGCCGAGCGCCATTTCACTCAGATCGCCGGTGCCGAGTACCAGCGCATTGTGGTGATTGGCCAATCTGAACAGGTGCGAGGCCCGTTCGCCGGCCTGGACATTCTCGAATGTGACATCGTAGACCGCTTTGCCTGCGGCGTAGGGATGCCCGATGTCGTGCAGCATTTGCGTGGCCGAGGGCCGAATGTCGATCTCGGCGGCACGTACGCCAAGTGCCTCCATCAGGGCGTGGGCGTTGGTGCGGGTGCGGTCGCTGGTGGCAAAGCCGGGCATGGTGTAGGCCAGAATATTCGTGCGCGGCAATCCAAGCCGATCCATGGTTTTTGCCGCCACAATCAACGCCTGCGTGCTGTCGAGCCCGCCTGAAACACCGATCACCACATTGTTGATGCCGGAGGATGTGAGCCGCTGCATCAGGCCATGAACCTGGATGTTGTAGGCCTCGAAACAGCGCTCGTCGCGGGTGGCCGGATCGTTCGGCACAAATGGAAACCTTTCCACCACCCGCTCAAACCCAATATCCGTCGGCGGCGGATCGAGCCGGAAATCGATCCGGCGCATCGTCTGCAGGCGGGCACGCTGCTCGCCGACACTATCGCCGTAACTGGTCTGGCGCATGCGATCCTGGCGCAGCCGTTCCAGATCGACATCGGCCAGAATCAGTTGTTCGTCGCCGGCGAAACGCTGCGACTCGGTCAAACACTCGCCGTTCTCATAAATCAATGCGTGGCCGTCCCATGCCAGATCGGTGGTACTCTCGCCAAATCCGGCGGCCGAATACAGGTACGCGGCAATACAACGGGCCGACTGCGCGGCACAGAGTGCCCGGCGATAGTCGGCCTTCCCAATCGTGATATTCGAGGCCGACAGGTTGCAAAGCACGGTTGCGCCGGCCATGGCCGCATAGGTGCTGGGCGGGATCGGTGTCCAGACATCCTCGCAGATCTCGACATGGAGCGCGAGATCGGGCAGATCAGCGGCGCGATAGATCAGATTCGTCCCAAACGGCACATCTGCGCCAAAGAGTTCGATCTGATCGCTGATCGCCTCCCGAGCGGCCGAGAACTGCCGGGCCTCATAGAATTCGCGATAATTCGGCAGATAACTCTTCGGCGTCACCCCGAGAATACGCCCGCCCTGAATCGCGACGGCGCAATTGAAGAGCCGATGCTCGTGACGCAACGGCGCGCCGGCTAAGATCACCGGCCGCAGATTGAGACTGGCGGCGACGATCGCTTGCAGTCCGGCTAATACCGCATCGAGCAATGCGTCTTGCTGAAAGAGATCGTCGTTGCTGTAAGCCGAAAGGCCAAGTTCGGGCAAGAGCAGCAACGCCGCGCCGCGCTGATCGGCCCGCTCGGCGATCGCAATCGTGCGGGCGGCATTAAAAGCCGGATCGGCGATTCGCACCGCCGGCACACCTACGGCTACGCGGGCGAAACCGTGGCGGTAGATCGAAAAGAACGAAGCGCTCATTGAATTCCTTCCTCCGCTTCGCAAAACATAAGATAGTGTCATTATAGCACTATTTCGCGCTCAGACAAGTTTGTTCGGTGCAGGGTGTTACAACGGCATTGGATCACGAGAAAAAGATCGATGCCTGACACCCTGGTTGGCAATCAACCATCAGGTATCAGGCATCGATCTTGAAGCATCGATGTGGCAGCATTGGAACGCATTGCAGCCATGCTGCATTCCAACTGCTGCCTTTTCACACTCCTGCCGGCGCGATCAACTCCGGCCCGTTGTTACGCACCTGATTCACGGCCTTACTCACCATGTACGACTGCATCCGATCGGCCGGAAACGGCTTGATCAAATCCGCTACTGCCGCCGCATCATCGAGTTCAGGCGCGAGCCAACGGACATAATCGTCGGGCGCTACAATCACCGGCATACGATCATGCACCGGATGCACCAGTTCGTTTGCCGAGGTTGTAATGATCGTACAGCTTTCAACCGGGCCATCGGGGCCACGCCACTGTTCCCAAAGGCCGGCGAAGGCGAAGGGCGTACCATCGGCCATCTGAAAATAGATCGGCTGTTTGCCCTCCGCCGTGGCCTGCCACTCATAGAAGCCGTCGGCGGGGATGAGACAGCGGCGGCGACGCATGGCATGTTTGAAGGCCGGCTTTTCGGCCACAGTTTCGCCGCGGGCGTTGATCATACGGGCGCCGATCGCAGCATCTTTCGCCCAGCCCGGAATCAAGCCCCAGCGCAGCAGCGCCAAATCGCGGCGCTGCTCGGCGGCACGAACCACCGCCACCGACTGAGTTGGCGCAATATTGTAGCGCGGCGCAAGGGTTGGGGTTGTGGGCAAGGCAAACTGTTGTTGGGCCTGCTCGCCGCTGATCGCAAGCGTATAACGTCCACACATATGTTCTTGATCCCTGGAACAAAGACACCCTGTTGCGAAGGCAAAATCGCCGCAACAGGGTGTCGAACTTGCTACTACTTCTCGTCGGGATCGAGGCGGGTGGTTTCGCCGGTTGCGGGAGGGATGTCGCCGGAAGGAGCGCTGCTGGGCGGAGTGTCGGCACTGCTGCGCTGAATAAAGGCGCTAAGTTGGTCGTTCAACTGGGTGATACCACGAGTCAATGCCTCGCGAAAATCCTGCGCAGCCTTGCTTTCGCGGGCGCGATCGACCGCGTGAGTGCCACGCTCGGCAAGATCCTGAAACCGCGGATCCTCCTGCAACGACTTGACGGCCGACTGCATCTGAGTACTGATCTCACGCATTCCGGCGGCGATATCGTCGCGCACCTGTCGGGCACGATCACTTTCCAGGGCCGTACGCAACGCCTGCTCGATCTGCTGGCCGAGTTCACGCAACTCCTGACCCAGATCGGTCTGCTGCGGATTCGGCCCTTTCGGATCTTCCGGCTGGCTCATAACCAATGCTCCTTTCTCAACCTTGTCGCAGAGCGCAAAACGGTGCGCTCATTCCGCCGATACGACGAACGATCGCGCCCGGATGTTGCGATTCGTCGTGCCCGGTGACACGTTTTAATCATCCCGTGAACCGGGCAACCAGCGGCGCAACAACCAGATTCCACCGAGCACCGCCAGCATCACGCCGCCGAAAGCAGCCCGTCGTTGCGGCAGGGGATTATACTCTTCCGAACCTGAAAGCGCGCCGATAGCATCAGCCGGATCGCTCGGGGTTATAGCGATCTGCGCCACGTGCATTCCGGCGGCGGCGGCGGCGGCATAAAGCTGGCCATGTACCAGTTGCGGCTCGGGCTGTTCCGGGAAGAGCGCAATCAACTCGCTCTTGAACAAGCCGAGGCGTAGGGCCGGATCGTGGAGCGACAGACCGATCTTGCGCCGGGCGGAGCGAGCTGAAAGATCGGCGCGCAAACTGCGGGGCGCGCCGTCCGATAGGCCAGCGCAACTGCGTGATTCTGCATTGCGGCGTGCAACTGGGGCAAAGCCCGAGCTGCGGCAACACCATCATCATCGATCGCGAATAGTAACTCACTGCGGGCAACGCTCCAGGCATCGCGCATGGCATAGGCATAGCTGCGGGCCGCCGAATGATGCAACACCAGCACCGACTCGTGGCGGGCAACCAGGCGATCGGTGGTCTCGACCAGTTGCCGGTCGTCGCTACACGTAACCAGGATCAATTCATAATCATCGCTGATACGAGCGGCCGCCGCTAAAAGCAAATTGATCGCCGCAGCCAGACGAGGTGGATTACGCCGCAAGATCAGGGCGATAGATAGGCTTTGTGCGATCACAGTGAGAACTCCTTCATACCAGATCACAATCGCCGCCCAGCGGCAGCACAGCATATGCGTGTGTCAGGTGATTGTGTTTGCTGAAACGATCACTGGTTGCATGCGAACCAGTCTGCTCACAAAAGTATAGCATACCCATCTTGCAACAGCTTCACGCAAACAGGCGCCGGCTCGAAAGACGTACTTCTCGGCACCGATCGCAAAGGTCATCCCATCGATATAACGCTTCTCGGTGCCGGTGAAATAGTTGTCGAAGGTGAAAGCGCGGGCATCAACCAGCAGCGGCGTGCCCAACTCCGCCGGGCGAGTCGGATCGCTGAGCAGGCTGCCGCAGATCGTCAACACGATGTTGGCGCTGTTTATCGAGTGCTCGGCGAAATAGAAGGCGTTCGCCGCGCCGGTGCGCAGGTTCACCACCCAGGCCAGCATACGCCCATCGGTCAGGTTCAGGTAACCATTGAACTCGACGGCACTCAAGGCATCGCCGCTGGCGCCGCTCGAACCCGAGCCAAGCACCCATGTGGGCAACTTGGCACCATCATTTTACGTTGATCCAGCCGGTTCAGATAAATTTTTGTTCATCTAAACCGCCCTTACGGCCAGCGATAGGTTTGTCCGGGGGCAAGCCGCAACGACTCATACCCAGGCGACCTAAGCCGATCGGCGCGGTTGTGCCGGGTGCTCGCTCCAGGCGTGCGTCGTCCGTCCATTGGACGATCCAGCCGTTCCGCGATAGTTCACCACTCAGCGCCGAACCGAAAGCGCCATAGTGCTCAGGCGCGCCATGAAATGCCGGACAGAGCGCATCGCCGGCCGGTGCAGCGTTTTCGCATCGGGCGCCGCGCACGGTTTCAGCCAGGTACATGCGCCGGCCCAACGCCCGCATCACCACGTTGCCATTGCGCAATTCCAGACAGGTGCGTTCGAAACACTGCAAGCGGCCCCATTCGAACGGCACTAATGGCGTCAGGGGGTAACCGGCGCGATCGACTCCGCCAAATTCGGCCCAGGCCCGCATCAGGCGCGCCGGCACAAAATGCCCGGTTTCGCCGAGCAGCATGCCACCGGCCGGCTGCACCACGATCTCCGCCAGGGGCTGCGGCGCACTGTCGGCGACGGCGACATGCAGGCTGTACCGCCCGGCCGGCAGATCGGCGGGCAGTGCCAGTGGCTGCATGTGCTGGATCGCCCGATCATGCGGCCAGTGCGCAGGCGGGAATACGCCATACAGCAGCGGGCGCTCGCTCTCGGCCCGCACCTCGCCCGACCCATCGCGCAGACTGATATGCACAGGTGGAGTTGCGGTTTCGGCCCCTGGCGCCAACCACTCCAATGTGAGCGTCAGCAACTCGCCCGGCTCATACCCATCGGCGAGCGGAGCCACCAATCGATAGCCGTCCAGGCGCAGACCCACTGCGGGAAATGGCAGATCGCGCTCCCTACGCAGCCCCGCCGCCACCGGTCGAAACAGATCAAGCGTGCCATAGGCGCCGTCCTGCGCATAACGCCGCTGCAACAGCACAATCATCTCCGGGGTCAGCCAGTTGCCCAGGTAGTCGATCGTGGCCAGGGGCAACTCGCCGTTGGCCAACTCGGCCAGCAACCCGGTCTGGTCGGCAAGTCCCTGATCGAACAACTGCCGGGCCTCGAAAACCTGGATGCGCGACGTGACTCCGGCGGCGGCGGCGACTCCGGGTAGATCGCTGAACAACAGCGGCCCCGCCGCCTGCACTTCGCTATTGAGTGCAGCGCCGACTCGGGCGAGTGCCGCGAGCAGATCGGCCTCACGGGCGGCATCGTCCCAAACTCCGTATCTGCCGATCGCGATCTGGGGCGGGCTCGGCTCGATCAAGCCGGCCGGGCGCAAGCGCTCAGTATCCCAGAGCGGCGGATAGTAGATCATCGAGGCGGCCACAAGTGCAGCGAACGCCGTTACTCTCAGTTCAAATTCGGGATGCTGCGTTTTGGGTTCTGCGTGCTGCATGCTGTAGGCTGCATTCCCTACACCCAAGGCAATCAACCAGATCAACCCGGCGTATAGTTCAAGGAAGTAGTTGCTGTAGGCGCCGACCTTGCCCACTCCGACGGCGGTAACAAGCCCCAAACCGCTGTAGAGCAAGGCCGGCAACAGGCGCTCGATCGCCTGCCGTTGCAGCCAGATCACAAGCAGCGCCGCAGCAAGCAGCGGCCAGCGCAAGCGAAGTTGCTGGGTCCAGAATCCTTGCGCCAACGCGAATTCCCAGCGATTGGCATTGGCCGCCACCACATGCAGGGCAAACCAGCCGTCGCTGGCCACTTGCAATAGCCCAAACAGGCCGCCGCCAAGGGCCAGGGCCGCAATCAGCGCCGCAAACTGGCGGATAACGCCCATACGCTCGCCGGCCGCGCTGCGCCACCATTGCCAGAACAGCCAGAGCAGCGCCGTGCCGGGTGCGGCGATCAGCGACGGCTTGACGTATAAACCGGCCACCAACAACAATCCGCCGGCGAACGCAATCCCGATCCGCCCGTGCCGGTTGTGGAGCAGCAACAACAAGCCCCACAGTCCAAAGGCGATCCCGAGCAGATCGACCCGCATCAGCGCGGCCCACTCACGCACCACCGGCACACTCAGCAGCAACAAGGCCGCAATCCAGACACCATAGCTCCGGCGTCCACCTGCCAGCAAGCCGATCGCGGCAACGCAGCCGAGCGCGCCCAACAACGACAGCAACCTGCCGGCAACCAGCACCGAGCCGAGTGGAATCGAGAGCCAGGCGGTCAGCAACAGGTAAAGCGGCGGATAGTTGATGATCAGATACGGCGGCTGCGCGGGATCGGCATAGAGTTGCGGGATCGGCGTTCCACTGCGTAACTGCTCCACCTGGGCCAGCAACGGGCCTTCGCCGTAATCGAGCGGATAGGGATGGGCGAGCATCAGGCGGGCGTGATCGGCGAAATACCAGAGGTACAGCGCCAACAAGCACGCCGCGAACAACAAGCTTCCTCGGCTCAGCAGTTTCATGAAAAGTATAGAAGTTAGCGGGTAACCATTCAATTGCCCACGCAACAATGCGCCATTATATCAAGAGCATTGCGCAATTTCGCATTCCGCATTTCACGCCGTCATTCCCATTCCACTACGATGCAAACGGGCATACGCGCCGTCGCGGGTAAGCAGTTCGCTATGGGTACCATCCTCGATCACGCGACCCTGTTCCATCACCAGGATGCGGTCGGCGTCGCGAATGGTGCTCAGGCGATGGGCGATCACGATACTGGTACGTGTGTGCAGAATGCGGGCAAGCGCCTCCTGGATCAATAACTCCGTGGCGGTGTCGATACTACTGGTGGCTTCGTCCAGCACCAGTACGCCGCGTGGACTGAGCGCCAGGGCGCGCGCCAGGGCGAGCAGTTGCCGCTGGCCGACCGACAGATTGGCGCCGCCCGGCTCGACATGGTACTCGTAGCCATTGGGTAAGCGCTCGATGAAGTGCGCCGCATTACTCTGTTCGGCCGCCCAGCGCACCGTTGCATCATCGACATCGTTGCTGTAGAGGCGAATATTCATCGCGATACTGCCGGCCAGACAGATTGGATCTTGCGGCACAACTGCGACTGCGCGCCGCAGATCGGCAAGGGCCAGATCGGTAAGCGGCACGCCGTCGAGTAAAATCCGCCCGCCTTGCGGATCATACAGGCGGGCCAGCAACCCGACCAACGAACTCTTGCCTGCGCCGGTCGCCCCGACGATCGCGACCGTCTGACCGACCGGGATCTCCAGGTTGATCCCACGCAAGACCCACTCAATGCTTGCGGTTTGCGGACTGAGGGCTGAGGACGGTGTTTTGCCGTTGCCCGATCCTGCCGGTTGCGGCGCGATTGTCGCATTCCCACTTACCGGTTCGCGGTTCGCGGTTTGCGCGGCCAATTTCTCCGCCGCATCAGGATCATAGCTAAACCAGACATCCTCCAGTTTAAGTGCGCCCTGCACCGGCGGCATCGGCTGCGGCTGGGCCGGGCTGAGAATACGCGAACGGCTGGCAAGCATACGCTCGACCCGCTCGGCGGCGCCGAGGCCGATCTGTACCGAGTTGTACTCTTCCGAGAGCCGCAAGATCGGCTGGAATGCGCGCTCGGCGTACTGGATAAATGTCACCAACATACCCAATGTCGCCCAGCCGGCCAATACACCACTGCCGCCGCCGAACAACAGCAGCGCCAACCCAACCGACGACAGGATCTCCTGCACCGCCAGAAAAAGCGCACTATGGCGGCGCAATATCAGCAGCGCCTGCCGGTACGCATGGTTGAAACCGGCGTAGATCTCGGCGCTGGCAGCCTGGCGCCCGAAAAGTTGCACCAGCAGCATGCCATGCAGATGCTCGTTGAGAAAGCCGCTGATCCGGGCCAGGGCCGTGCGCTCACCGCGCGACGAACCACGAATCCGGCGGCGGAAATAGCGCGTCACAAAGAGCAACACCGGCAACACCGCCAGTGCCAGCAGCGCCAGGCGCCAGTTCACGGCGAACATCACCACAATCACCGCAATCAGGGTTACGCTTTCGGTGAGGATCGTCACCACACTGGCCGAGAGCAACTGATTAAGCGCGTCGATGTCGCCGGTCATGCGGGTAACCAGTTCGCCGGTGGAATAGCGGCCGTAGAACGACTGATCCTGGCCGAGGATATGGCGAAACAGGCGTGTACGCAGATCGGCCAGCGCCCGTTGCCCGGACTGCTGCAAGAAATAGGTTTGCGCATATTGCAGCAGAAAAAGCCGATCACCGCTGCGCCATACAGGATCGCGATCGGCCACAGCCCGCTGCTGTCGGCTGCGGCGATCGGCCCGTCGATCGCCAGACCAAGTAAGTACGGCGGCACCAGATTCAAGCCCGCACTACCGATCAGCAGCACGAATGCCACAATCAGCGGCCGGCGATGCGGCGCGATTGTTGTGCCGATCAAGCGCAACAATGCGCTATCCTGGCTGATATTGGCTCCTTGTGGGCGATCGATCGCCATGAACCTGCTTTCTTGCTGTTATCCCGACCGAGTGATTTCGACGCCGAAGATCACCGCTGAGGCCTGCCTATGGGTTCGGCGCAGCATCACCGTATCACTCTTCGCTCGTCTCACGCCGCACCATGGCGGCATATCGCCCGTCCAAGGCCATAAGTTCGTGGTGATCGCCCTGTTCCACGATCCGCCCGTCCTCCAGCACAATGATCCGGTCGGCATCGCGAACCGCGGCCATCCGCTGCGCCACAATCAGGCAGGTGCGCCCGCCGCGCACGGTGCGCAGTTCGCGCAGAATCTCGGAGGCGGTATGAGCATCGACGCTGGAAAGTGAGTCGTCGAGCAGGAGCATGCGCGGTTCGCGCAGCAAGGCCCGTGCGATCGCAGTGCGCTGTTTCTGCCCGCCGGAAAGGGTCGCACCCCGCTCGCCAACCAATGTATCGAGGCCCTGGGGCAATTGCGGCAGATCATTGGCCAGACGTGAAGCCAGCAGCGCGGCGTGGATCGCCTCGTCGGAGATGTCTTCGCCGCCGAAGTTGACATTCTCGCGCAGCGGCAAGCTAAAGAGCAATGTCTCCTGCGGCACATAACCAACCGCGCGGCGCAACGTGTCGAGCATGATCTGCCGAATGTCGTGGCCGTCGATAAGTATCCGGCCGCGGCCGGGATCGCGGGCACGCACCAGCAGACTCAGCAGCGTACTCTTGCCGGCTCCGGTTAACCCAACAATGCCAATCGTCTGTCCGACCGGTACATGCAGGTCGATATCGCGCAGCACCCACTGATCGCCGAGTTTGACACTCACGTTTTCCAAACGCAACTCGCCGCGCAGTTCCGGCCGCACGGCGTCGGGCGGATCGGCGACGGCGGGATGACGGATCAAGACATCGCCAACCCGCCCGGCGGCGGCGCTCCCCTGCTGAAGCCGTTCAATTGCCCGGCTCAGTTGGGTGGCAGCGGTGCTCAGCAAGCCGAGGTAGACGATGAATTGCACATACTGGCCGATCGTTAAGCGCTCCTGGATGATCAGCACACCGCCGATCGCCAGCACCAGTGTGGCCGCCAACCGCACTACCATCGCCGGAATTGGCGTAACCGCATTCGCATGCAAGACATAGCGCATATTCTCAAGGGCATAAGCATCGCTCACCTGCGCGAACGCCTTGATTGCGGCCCGCTCCTGGCTGTAGGCAGTAAGCGTGCGTGCGGCGTTCAGATGCTCCTGGGCGAACGCCGAGAGGCGGGCTAATTCACGCTGGACATTCTCGAAGGCCAGTTCGACCCCCCGCCCCAGGCTAATCTGCGCGCCGACGCTCACAATCAGCATGATCAGCACAATCGCCGCCAGCAAAGGACTGGTAAGCGCCATCAGCGTACAGCCGATGCCAAGCAGAAACAGGGCGTGAGCCGACATCTGAAAGCCGGCGCTGAAGAAACGCCAGATGTAGATAAAATCGCTCGTGCCGCGTGAAAGCAGATCGCCGGTGCCGTACGATTGCAAAGTCTTCTGATCGAGCACCAACAGGCGCGCAAAAAGATCCGCGCCCATCTGATAGGTCACGCCGACGGCAATTGTACCGGAGAGCATGCGCAGGCGGTAGCGAAAGAAGGCCAGGGTGGCGGAAAGCGCGATCAAGCCGACGGCATAGATCGCAAGCAGATCGAGGCGTACACCGGCACGCAAGGCATCGACGGCGCGGCCAAGCAGCACCGGGCTGAAGGCGCTTGCGGCTGCGCCGATACAGGCGTACACTGTGCCGCGAAACAAAAGCCCGTAGTACGGTCGGGCATAGGGGATCAGGTGTCGCAGCCCACTGCCGCGCAACAAACGGTTACTGAGGCTGGGGCTGCGCGTGGTTTGTGCAGCATCCATACCAAGGCATTATAGCCCGAAACAGCATAAGCAATTCAGCTTAGCCGGCCCTGTATCCTGTTCCTGGTATCCTACTTACGACGCGGCGCGCCGCCTTTGGCTTGCGGCACCGGCGGCGTCCAACCTTCGGGGATTGCAGCATTTTCACCAAAAAAGAACTCTTCCATCTGCTGCATCAAAATCTTCTGAGCGTTCGGATCGCCGAGACTCAGGCCATAATGGTTGATAATTAGTGTCGCCTGGGCCGGCCACATCTGCCATGCCTGCTGCGACACATGCTCATAGATCCGTTGGCCAAGGGAGCCGGCGAACGGCGGACGTTCCAGGCCGGGCAATTCACGGCCGAACTTCACGCAGTTAACCATTCGCGCCATAGTACACCTCTCAATCAATCGTGATGAACCCATTCAATCGTGCGCTATCGCTTATTATACCTGATGTCAGCGCGTCACCTCCGCCGCTGCGGGTGATCTGTCTGGCGCTGCCGGGGCGCCTGGCCGAAGCCGCGTTGCAAGAACTCCTGGCGGCATATGTGGTTCCGGCGGCGTTGTTGCTGCCGGCGCCGCCCGGTTCAGCGCCGCTCGAACTGCCGCCGCCGGCCGCGATTTCGGGCATCGCATTGGCTGCGCCGCCGCCGGCATTACGCACCCTCGCCGCTGCCCATGCCGTGCCGGTATTCGGCTTCGACAGCTCCGGAGCGCAGGCGCCGTATTTCCTGCAACATATGCATCCCGATGTGGCGATCGTGTGCGGCTGGCCCCGGCGCATTGGGCCTGGATTGCTGCGCTTGCCGCGCCACGGCTTCCTCAACCTGCATCCATCGTTCTTGCCCGAGTTGCGTGGGCCGGAGCCGCTTTTCTGGGCCTTTCGCTCCGGCGCCGAACGCAGCGGCGTGACGATTCACCTGATGGACGAGCGCTTCGATACGGGGCCGATCTGCGCCCAGGCGCCGTTTGAACTCCCGGCGGGCACCACGGGCGCCGCCGCCGAGGTCCGGGCGGGCGCACTTGGCGGCCGGTTGCTGTTGCAAACGCTCGCCGCCCTGGTTGAAGGTAGGGCCGTGGCGCAACCACAAGGGCCGGGCAGTTACCGGCCTGCACCGCAAGCCGCCGATTTCCGCCTCGATCCAGGTTGGTCGGCCCGGCGAGCGTTCGGTTTTATGCGCGGCACCGGCGAATGGCGACAACCGTACCCAATCAGAATCGCGGGCCGTGAACTGCATCTGGATGCAGCGATCGATTATGCAGCTCGGGCAAGCCAATCGCACCCGCTTCAGATCAGCGGCGAGATTGCCGCAATCCAGTTCCAGCCCGGCATCCTGCACGCCCGGCTCGCCCGGCGGTAGAGCCGCAGCTCACGGCTGATCCTTGCAGCAAATTGCGCAAAATCCACCCGTTGTTGCGGCCTTGTTTCGCTGCCCAAAATAGTTCAATCTGGAAGCTTTGCATGTACCAGGCGGGCGAGTATCAACGCCGCGCAGCGTAGCGATACCCGATCGTGCGACGCAGACGGGCCTTACGATTGGTCATCCTAAGCGCTTACCCGGTCGAATCGCCTCCGGAACAGACTGCGGCCCATACCTTCGGCGTGCCGCCGCGATCATCGTCGCAACATACTGTGGATCATCACACATAATCATCGCATTATGAGTGGAAGTGACCAATACCAGTGAGCGATCAAGCATCTCAACTGCGCGGCACTCAACCCATTCAGCCTGAATACCACCCTCAGCAGCAAGCACCATCAGACGACGCGTAGTGATAATCAAGCGACCCTGGAGCAAGCCCAAATCGCCACCTGTCAGCACCGTTACGGGCTGATCAAGATGACATGCCTCGTCTTTAGCGAGTGGAATGTTTGTCATGATGACCGGAATATTTCCGATCATCATACGGGCCAACTGATGTTGGCGATCGATCTGGGCGATCAGGCGCGAACTACGTAAAAGCGGAAGATCATACTTCTCGATCTCTTGCTTAAGCGTCTGAACAACCGAGCCTTCACCTACATATGCGGCATACTCAATAATCCGATTAGCAAGTCGCCGCTCAACCATATCGTATAGTTTGTCGAGCAACTGTCCGCTTTCCTCATCGGGAATAGCGAGTCGCTTCTGAAGCCGGCGAATCGCAGCGACTTCTTCGGCAGTAATGATTGAGTCGGCAATAATGCGATCGACTTCCCGTGCTAAAAAATGCAACGCATCACTGCGAATATGTTGGCGCGCCTCATCCCAATCAAGACCGACCTTCTGACATGCCTGGAACAATCGCTGTTGCCGTTCCGGCGGATATTGTCCATCGGAGGTCAAGATACGAAAGCTTTGGCGAAAGCGCTCCAACTTTTGTTCGCGTTCCTTGAGCGGATCAAAGAGGAATCGCATAGACAACCCCTGGTTGAATGAGGTCGCAGATCTTGCTGTACAGCAACGCAAATTTCAGCTAGAGCCGGAAACATAATAGGCTTCTCATCTGAAGATACATGTAGTATAGCAGATCGAAGAAATTTGAATTTCCGTTCGTTTCCCCAGTCCGTAGGGCTGTTGTAATGCTCGCATTTCACGGTTATTCCGACCGCAGCGCGCAGAGTGGAAGAAACTCGTGCTGCATTCGGAAGCCCATGTGCGGCACATACCATGGGGAACGAAAGCGAGCCACAAAATATATCTGAGGCTCTCAAAAGTCCAGAGCAAACACCAACAGTCCAAGATCGGACTAAAGTCCGATCTTGTTTTGTGTTCTGCTGCTATACTGTGGTTGTGAACCACACAGAACCTTTCAGAACCAAATAGAAACAGTGAATTCATGGGGACGTTAGCTCAGCAGCAGAGCGCCTGGCTGTGAACCAGGAGGCGCCGGGGCAGCACCGGCACGCCCTCCCAGCATCCGTAGGCCGAAAAGTGAGGCAGGCGTCTGCAAAACGCCGGCAGCGAGGGCGGTACTCGCACGGATGTCCATGTGGGGGATTGCCAGAGTAGTAATGGGCGCCGTTGCTAACGGCAGGCCGTCGCGGGAGCGACGCAGGCGTGCAATCCGCTTATCCCCCGCCGGTCAAGCGCGCTGTGGATGGAATTGGCAGACACACCGTCGTCAGATGGCGGTGCGGGGCAACCCGCGTGGGCGTTCGAATCGCCCCAGCGCGACCATTCGCTCTCGTAGCCCAATCGGCAGAGGCCGCCGGCTCAAACCCGGCCCAGTGCTGGTTCGAATCCAGCCGGGAGCACCATGCGGTTGTGGTGGAATTGGCAGACACACCAGCATGAGAGGCTGGCGAGCCATATGGCTCGTGCGCGTTCGAGTCGCGCCTTCCGCACCACGTATGCGTCAGCCTGGGCGCAAGAGAGCCTCAGCGGTCTGTAACACCGCCGCCATTCGGCTGAGGGGGTGCAAATCCCTCCTGGCGCACCATGTTCCAATGCAAACATCAACATGCGAGATTTTGCATGTTGCTGTTCTTAGAGCAATCCTATCCGGATTGTGAAGTCGGTTCTCCGTACTGCTACAACGGTTCCCGGTTCTCGGTTCTGGTAGGATCGCTATAGCTCACTCACCGCATTGTTCGATGGTTCGCAATTCGGATTGATTCGGCGTGCTCCAACTGTTTCGGCATACACACATCAAGGATCTATTGTCTGCAAAGACGTGCAGGTTCGAGTCCTGCCTGCTCCAATCGGAGGAGTGGCGAAATCGGCATCCGCGATAGATACGTGTTCAACGGCCGGAATAACTCGCACGCCGTAACCTATATCTGCACGTACTCTCACCACGCTGGCGTACACGCGCTTCTGACGCGAAGGTCGCAGGTTCGAGTCCTGTCCCCGGCGCCACATGCCGGGGTAGCTCAGTGGTAGAGCAGCAACAACGCCGCCGGAACTTGTACGTGCAGAAATGTGGGTTGATGTTCGATAGCTACTCGGAATCAAAGGAGGTGTCGCCATGTTCGTCAGTGAAAATCAGGTAGTGCATGTTCGCTTCAATGGTCGTAGTGAGCAGCTTGATTTCGCCGCCCTTGATCTGACTCCCGACGCCGGCGATGCCGAACTGCGCGCGGCCATCGCCCAACGCTATCAGTGCGAACTGCGTACACTCGACGAGTATGTGATCGTCCGCGAACCGCAAGCCATAATCATCCGCCCGATCGCATATTACGGCTAGAAAAGCGACGAGGCCGGCAGGCGGCTCATCGTGCATATGAACTGCTTCGCCCTTTCGAGAGGAGGTGGATCATGACTGAAGTTGATGTGCGTATCCAGATTCTGAACACATTCCTGACCACGCCGCACGGCAAGCTCGACACCCTTGCTCCGCTGCATAGCGACGCCATCAGCCGTGATCCGCTCTTTTACGGCCACCTGGCGGTCTGGTACAGCAACCGCGGCGAAGTGCGCGACCACAAAGTGCTCTTCGCGGCCCATCTGCTCACCAGCGATTTTGTCGAGCATCGCGCGGCCGGTTGGGTGCTGATCCAGAAACTGCCGCCGCACATGCTCGCCGCCGCGCTCGATCACACCAAGCGTGTGATCGGCAAGACGCCGCGCAGCTTCAAGAGCGCCGTTGCCAACTATCTGCGCGGCCTGGAGATGCAGCCGGCTCGTTTCGAACGCGCGGTGATGCGCAGCAAGCAGGATCTGAAGCACCTTTACGCCAGCCTGCGCATTGCGCCGGGCGCCTACGCGCAGCAAGTGCTGTTCGACGAGCGCCCGCCCGAGGGTAGCCCGTTGCTGGCCCTCAAGCACCTGGCCCAGGCCGCAGATCCGGCCGAGCAGGCCCGGCTGATCGTCGCGCAGCGCATCCCCTACACCACGGCGGTCGGTGCAGTGAAGGCGTTGACACCGAGTGTGTTGGCGGCGTTGATCGACGTGATGACGCCGCAGGAGGTGATCAACCATCTCAAGGCGCTCCGGAAGCGCGGCGCCTTCGACAATCCCGAACTGAAGGCGCTGATCGACGCCAAGCTCAAGGCCGCCGAGGGCGACAGCCGCGTCTCGACGCTCAAGGCAACCCAGGCCATGCGCCATGTCGAACTCGACGCCGAGACTACGGCGGTGCTGACCGAAGCCACCGACCGGCGCGTCGCAAGCATGGCGCGCATCGATCGCCCGACGGCGCTGTTCGTCGATAAGAGCAGCAGCATGACTCAGGCGATCGAAGTGGCTCAGGAAGTCGCAGCCCTGGTGAGCGCGATCTGTGCCGACTTCCAGGTGCTGGCCTTCGACAGCGAGAGCTTCGCGGTGAAGGCCAACGGCGCAACCCGTAGCGCCTGGGAACAGGCATTTCGCATGGTCAAGGCCAACGGCGCAACCAGCATCGGCGCGCCGCTCGCAAAGCTGGCCCGCGAACGGCACTACGTCGAGCAGGTGATTGTGATCACCGACATGGGTGAGAACACTGCGCCGCGCTTCAGCGACGCCTACGCCGAATATGTGCGTCGTGTCGGTGTGCGCCCGAACGTCACCCTGGTGGCGGTCGGCGGCCGCGACCAAAGCTTCCTGAACAGTCTGCACGCCCAGGGTGTCCCCCTGACGCTGTGGGAGTTCAAGGGCGACTACTACAGCCTGCCGAACCTGTTGCCGCTGCTGGCGCTGCCCAGCCGGGCCGAACTGGTGGAGCAGGTGATGGGGGTGCCGCTGCCGAAGCGTGCGGCATAGCCAATCCAAAAGGCGCATAGTGGCTCAATGGCGAATGTCACGCTGAGCGCCGGCGAAGTGTCCCAGGCGGGATTCCTCGCCGGCGCTCGGAATGACCATCATCCCGCAGTTTGCTTTGGTAGAAAGGCGCAGCCATGAGCAAGATCCTTGATCTGATCAACGCCCTGGCCCGCGCCGAAGATTTCGTGCGCGGCCGGGAATTCATCGCTCCGCTCGCTAATCGCGGCCGGGTACAGGTGCGCGTAAACGGCGTTGTGTATCGCTTTCTGATCAGCGGCGGTCGTTCGGGTTGGTGGCTCTGCCGGGCGCTCAACACGCGCACCGCCGTTATTGCCGGCGAGGCGTTGCCCTGGCAGCGCGGCGAGTATCTGCGGCTCTGGCCACACCTGCGACTGGTATTGCTGGAGCCGCTCCGCCGCGACGCATGGTTGGCCATACCATTCAACCCCTCCGATGCCATGCAACGCTTCGCAATCCGCGGCCCGGTTGTGGTTCAACTCGTCGAAGCCGGCCAACGCTTCGAACGTATTGTCGGCCGGGTCGAGGGCAATACGATCTGGTACGACGAACCGGATCGGCGCACCGATCCGGCCATTGCCGAACAACTGCGTGCCGGGTTCGCTGCCGCCCAACTCGATCCGAATGTTCCCGGCCTGGGCGCCGGTGAGCGGGCTGCCTATGTGCTGTGCAGCGAACGTAACAACGCCGAGCGCAACCAGACGATCGCCGCACAAACCGAGCAGCGGCTCCGTGCGGCATTAGCGATCGGCGGCGCCCAACTGCGCGGTTATGAACTGGTCGGCGAGCAATTGCGCGTCGCCTGGGAGCGCAACGGCCGGCGCAGTGTAACGCTGATCGACACCGATCTTGGCGTCACCTCGGCCGGAATCTGTCTTAACGGCGAGGATGACCGCTTCGATTTGAGCAGTATTGTCGGGGTGGTGGACAGCGCGCCGGGGTTCGCGCGCTACGAACTGGAGGAATAAGATGAGTTTCTTCCTGCACGAACAACACTACCGCGATCTCAGCCCCGCCGCCGATCAACTCGTCACGATCTGCGGCGCGGGCGCCCTCGGCGCGAACCTGGCCGAAACCCTGGCCCGCATGGGCCTGCGCCGGCTGCGGGTGATCGACCGCGATCGGATCGCAGCACATAACCTTTCGACCCAACCCTGGATGCAGCAGGATGTCGGCGCAGCCAAGGCCCGTACGCTGGCCGCCATGCTCTATCGTGGCGTGGGTGCACGAGTCGAACCACAGCAGATCGAACTGACCACCGCCAATGCCGCTACGTTGTTACGCAACAGCGCCGTTGTGGTCGATGCCTTCGACAACCCGCCGGCACGCATGGCTGTTGCAGAGGCGACGGCGGGCCTGGATATTCCGTGTCTGCATCTGGCTCTGGGCGGCCACGGCGACTACAGCTGTGGTTTGTGGGATGCAGAGTATGTGTTGCCGCACGGCATCGTAGGCCACGACGGCTGCGACTACCCGCTCACCCGTCCGCTGGCATTACTCACCGCTGCGGCCGGCGCCGAAGTACTGCTTGCATTTTTGCTGCGCGGCGAGCGCCGCAGGTTTGAGTTCACACTCCGCGATCTTCAGTTCCGATAAAAATGCGCCCGTAGAACCGCAAAAATCAGCAGCTCCACGGGCGCGTTCTACGGGCTTCTCACGCCTTTATAAACGATTCAGCAACCCCTCGACATGGGCGGGTTCCTTGCTGTCCGCCACCATCAGAATCGTCTTTCCGTGGTGTAGCGCCTCAATCTCGCGCCGCGCTTCAGTTTCGCCAAGGCCGGCGCCGCGCAGCATCTTTATCAACTCCGCATGATTCACCGTCGAAACGTCTGTCCCATTGTCGGACATACTGGTCACGGTGTCGTGGTCGATATCGCCGTACTCGCCCTCACGCCAGCGATTGCCGTCGTACATATGGCCGTCCTTATCGGCAAATGTACCTTCGCGCTCGCGGTTCGCATCGTGCAAATCGCCATCCACATCACCGAAAGTGCCTTCACGTTCGCGATTGGCGTCGTGCATGCGGCCGTCCTTATCGGCGAATGTGCCCTCGCGCTCGCGGTTGGCGTCGTGTAATGGTGAACCGCGCAACACGCGCACCTTCTCACGGTCCACCCCTGCCTCCACCAGCGATCGCGCCGATGCCAATGCTTCCGACTCGCTGTTGTACACACGATAGATCGTCGTCATGGGGTAGCCTCCTTCCGGATCTATCTTTTCGGCCTACAGGCCGCTGATGCTCAGTTGCAACATCCTCCTTGCTGCATCAAGTGTGCCAACATAACCAGAACGATGCGAAGAATCGCAAAAAGGCGTACCGACAGGGCAAGCCCGTACCTTGTGTTGAGTCAGCGGTTGCAGCCGCTCCATCAATGCCGCAAGGGCTTCCATATCCGGCGGCGGGGTTGTGTGCAGGTTCGCACGAATGGCGCGCAGATCATCCGAACCCTGGCGATCATCAGATTCGTACATCAGAAATGCTGCGCTCCGTTCCTCGCTGCATTCTACACCGGAAAAAATAGTACAATAGCTCATACTATTATTGTTATGCCGTCGGCCGGCAGATCGCCGCAGCGAAACTTGCTGCCATGGCCTGGAAAACAAATGCTATGCGTATGATCGATACTGTTGACCGGGTGTTCGACCGCCTGCTCCGGGTGTCGCCGCAGCCGCAGCCGGTACACGCCGAAATAACCGTTGCCGCTGATGAAGCTGCACGCGCAGCTGACGATGAAGCCCCGGAAAATCCCGCCGATCGACCGGCCAATCGCTCGTTCGATCTCTCGTTGCTGATCTCGGGGTTACGTTGCACCTTGCAGTACATGGTGCTGCCGGTTGTGCTGCCGCTGGTTGGCCTGACTACCGACGCAACGCTGCCGTTGGTGATCGTGCTCGATATTCTGGCGATCGTGTTGCTGGTGCGTAGTCTGCGCTACTTCTGGCGCGTCCGCCATCCACGTCGCTTCGACATGCTGCCGCTCTCAGGCGTGATCTTTCTGCTCGTCCTGGGCGCACTCGGCTTCGATCTCTGGCAATTGTGGTTCGCGGCGCCGCTGGGATAGTATCGGCGCAGGATGCCCGCCGGCGGCCATTTTGCTACGCCATTGCAGCAGAGTAGTGCCTTTGAAACAACGAGCGCGGGGCTGTACTGCGCCCGCGCTCGTTCTTCAATTCAACCCGACTCGGTATTCCGTATTCTTATCGCCATCCCTGGGCCTGCAAATACTCATTCCCAAGCAGGCCAAGCAGCACTTCATACGGCGTCCCGGCGTACTCCGGGTGGTATTCGAAACGGTTGCGCTCGAAGTATTGCACCAGGTAGCGCTGGCCGTCGGCCGCATTCACCTCGTAGAACGGCTCGCTGATCGGGTAGCCGTAGATCGGCAGGCCACCGTTGCGCTGCCAATAGTTCAGGAACTCCGGCGCAAGTGTGTGACCAGTCTCGGGGAAGTAGCGCCCAGTCGGGATGCGCGGGTCGGCCACCGGTTGGAACGGTTGCTCGCCGCGCCGGCCCTCCGTCACCCAATTGCCGAGCAAGCCGAGCAGCACTTCGTACTGCGTGCCGGCATACTCGGGATGATACTCGAAGCGCGCCCGCTCGAAATATTGCACCGTGTACGTCTTGCCGTCCGCACTATTCACCTCGGCGAACTCCTCGGTTAACGGATAGCCGAAGCGCTCCAGGCCGCCGTTATTCTCCCAGTAGCGCAGAAACGTCCCGCGCAAGGTATGTGCGGTCTCGGCGAAATAGCGCACGCCGGGAAGCTTGGGATCAGCCACCGGACGGGCGGGATTCTCACCGCCGGGCGCCTGCTCGCCATAGCCGTAGCTTAGCAACGTACCCTCGGCGCCCACTACGAGACCACGGGTCGGATCGGCGAAATAGACACTTGTCAGCGACGCTGTGGAGCGCGGCTTGATCAACTCATAGCTCCAACTGCCGTTCCGGTAGCGCAGCGCGAACAACTCGGCCGTGCCGGGGTAGAAGCGGTTGCCCACGGCGATACCGTTATCTGCGTCGCTGAAATAGACCGCCCCCAGATAACTTGTGTCGGGATACTGCGGCGGCTCGGGGATCACACCGCTGAAACCACGCGGAAACGAATTGCGCCAGCCGTCGGCGCTCCGCTGCACAATGTACGGATTGGACGAGCAGGCGGCACAAATCCCCACCCACGATCCAACCGCCCAGGCGCGCTCGCCGTCGATCGCCCGCACCCCCGCCAGGCCACCTGCGCAGCCGTACTCTTCACCACAGGGCCGCAGCGGCGCCTCATACTTCCAGTTGCCGTTCTCCAGCCGCCAGATCGCGCTGCCGACCGCCCAACCGCCGTTGCCGCTCAGATGCAAGTCGCTCACCGCCATACCGTCGAAGGGCGTCTCGATCGGCGCCCGTTGCCAAACACCGTCGCGATAGGCCAGCATCACCGGCTTGCCGTACTCACTGCCGCCAGCCCAACCTGCGCTGCCGTCGCCCAACATCTGGATAGCGTGGAGTTGGATCGTATCGCTCGGCGCCGGAACCTCGCGCCACCCGCTTGCGTCGCGCTGCACGATCAACCCCTGCTCGCCCACAACCCAGATCCGTTCGCCGTCAAGAGCGGCGACATCATACAGCCCGGCTCGAAAGATCCCGGCCTGCTCCACCTGCCAGCGCCCGTTCACCAATGTCAGCCGATAGGCAGAACCGCCGCCGTTGGCATCGTAGCTGCGACCGACGACCCAGGCCCGGTCGTTGCCGACCATCACGACATCCTCCAGAATAATGTCGGCGGGCACACCCGCGATCGTAGACCAGATCAGGCGATCAGCATTCGACTGCGCCGCCGCCGGCATGGAAGCCAACAACGTCGCCAGGGCCGCCGTCGCTATGGCCAGGCATAACACATACTTGCGTAAATTCATGCTTCCCTCACTTAAAACCTTTTCCGCCCGCCGCTACACTGCGCCGCCCTGCCGGAGACAGATCAACCGGTTACGCGGCCAGCCAGATAACCCGGGTCATAAAAGAAGACGCAACAAAGGGGTTCACAGGTTTCTTACAAATCACTGAAACCGAGATATGATAGAGCTGCGACACCTGAAACCTGTTTCGGGATCGGACGAAGAATTGACATATTCGGGGCGACACGCGCGACCAATACCGGCCGTTACATAACATTCCTCGTCCATAGGTCCGACTTGACGACAGGTAGCGCCCTTGCTAAGATTAAACCAGCACTTTACAACAACATACTGTTGTGATGATGAGGACGAGTAGTGCGGCCACCGCCGTCCAGGGAGGGCGCGTCAGCGACTGAGAGCGCGCCCGGTAGGAGCCTTACGAAAACCACCTCGGAGCATGTCGCCCCAACGCCTCGGCAAGTATGGCGGCACGTGTGCGCACGTTACAGCGCCCGCAAGGAATGCAAAATTGAGCATGCAGAAAATACAATGCATCCTTAAAGTTGTACGAATGCAGTGATAAAGCAGGATGTTTTGGCATGCTGCACGCTGCATGCTGCATTCGAACTTGGGTGGAACCACGAAGCAACCCTTCGTCCCATAGCGGACGAAGGGTTTTTGATTGGAGTTTCTATGAGCCGACGAGCCTATCAGCGCCGTCGCCGGCCCAATGAGGGTTCGGGTTGCCTGGGCGCAATTGCCTGGATGGGTGTACTGATCCTGGTGCTGGTTGCCGCCTACGGCATAGTAGTCCGGCCGCTGATCAGCGGTTATATCGGCGATCAGGCGGCCGAGCAACTCGGCCGTCCCACCAATGTCGATGGGGTGATCGATCAGGCCGCCGGCGCACTTCCCGATGTCATCGCGGCCCTGCCGGCCGGCGAGATCGTGGTGTTGGAACAAGAGGCGAACGCCTACCTGAATGCCAATCCGCAGGCGCTCGCGCCGCTCGACAGCGCCAACCTGAACTTTACTCCCGGCACGGTGCTCGTCACCCTGAGCGCATACGGTCTGAACGGCACCGCCAGCGCAACCCTGGCCGCCGAAGCCGGCCAACTGGTCGTTCGCGATCCGGAGATCGACGGCCCGATCGGCCTGGTTGTCTCCGGCCCGCAGATCATTGAACCGTTAATCGCCCGCCTTAATACTGAACTGGCCCTCCAGGGCAAAACGATTCAGGACGTGCGGGTGGAGGAGGATCGCATGGTGATTGTGACCGGGTGAGGATGCGATTGGTTCCCCGTGTAGGGGCGAAGCATTCGCCTGAAGATAACATCAGATTCGACGAAACAAGGAGATCCATTATGCCTGTCGATCCACAAAGCGACCCATACTACAAGTTACGCCACTCGCTGGCCCATGTGATGGCCGAGGCGGTGCTCGAAATCTTCCCCGAGGGCAAGGTCGCGATCGGCCCGCCGGTTGAGAACGGTTTTTACTACGACTTCGATCTGCCCCGCTCGCTCACGCCCGAGGATCTGAGCGCGATCGAGGCGAAGATGCGCCGGATTATCGCCGAAGATCATCCCTTCGTCTGCCGTGAGGTAAGCGCCGAAGAGGCGTTGGCCTTGTTCAAGGATCAGCCCTACAAGATCGAACTGATCGCAGGGCTTGCGAAAGGTTTGGACGAGTACGGCGAAACGCACCACGGCGATACGGTGATCTCGACGTACAAGCACGATACATTCGAGGATCTCTGCCGCGGCCCGCATCTCGACAGCACGGGCAAGATCCCCGCCGACAGCTTTAAACTGATGAGTATCGCCGGCGCGTACTGGCGCGGTGACGAGAAGAATCGTCAGCTTCAGCGAATCTATGGCACGGGTTGGAACAGCAAAGACGAACTCGATCAATACTTGCACATGCTCGAAGAGGCCCGCCGCCGCGATCATCGCCGTCTGGGCAAGGATCTCGGGCTGTTCTTCTTCGCCGAAGAGGTTGGCCCCGGCCTGCCGCTCTTCACACCAAAGGGCGAGATTATTCGCCACGAGATGGAGCAGTATGTGCGCGAAGTGCAGACGCGCTACGGCTACCAGCACGTCTGGACGGGCAATGTGGTGAAGGAGCAGTTGTATCACAAGTCCGGCCATTACGAGAACTATCGCGACAGCATGTTCCCGCCGATGGTTGAGAGCGAGGATCTGGTGTTCCGGCTCAAGCCGATGAATTGCCCCAGCCACATGACACTCTATAATCAGATGGGAGTGATCAGCTACCGCGAGTTGCCGTTGCGCTGGGCCGAATTCGCCACGCTCTACCGCTACGAGGATAGCGGCGCGCTGAACGGCCTGACACGGGTGCGCGCGCTCACGCAGGACGATTGCCATATCTTCTGCCGGCCCGACCAGATCGAAGAGGAGTTTACGCTGGCGCTGAACCTGATCCGCGAAGTGTTGAACACATACCAGTTCAGCGATTACAAGGTGCGCCTCTCGTTGCGCGGCGATGAGGGCAAATTCGTCGCCGACGACGAAAAGTGGGAACAGGCCACGAATGCACTCCGTTCAGCACTGGACGCAAACAACGTCGCCTACTTCGAGGAACGCGGCGAAGCGGCATTCTACGGCCAAAGGCCGACTTCATCGCCCGCGACGTACTCGGCCGCGAGTGGCAACTCAGCACGATCCAGGTCGATTTCATCCAACCGGCCCGGCTCGACTGCGAATATATCGGCGAGGACGGCCAGTCGCATACGCCGGTGCTGCTCCATCGCGCCGTCACAGGCACAACGGAACGCTTTATGGGTGTGTTGATCGAACACTACGCCGGCGCATTCCCGCTCTGGTTAGCGCCGGTGCAGGCCGTGATCGTCCCGATCACGGACAAACAGGCCGATTTCGCCGTCCAGGTACGGAAAAAGCTCCAGGCCGCCGGCCTGCGGGTCGAGATCGACGCAAGCCGCGACCGCATGCAAGGGAAGATTCGCCGCGCTCAGTTGCAGAAGATCCCCTACATGCTTATAATCGGCAACAAAGAGCAGGAAGCTGATACGGTTTCGGTTCGCCTCCGTTCAGGCGAGGATCTGGGCGCCATTCCAGTCGATGCATTCATCGAGCGCGCTGTCGCCGAGGTACGTGCGCGAAGCTAGGGGCAAAAGATTGCGCTGAGCGCACCATGCACTGCGCTTACTGCATGACAGAACCAATACTATGTGCCATGTGTCACCCTGAGCAAAGTGAAGGGTTGCGGCCTTATAGCGGTGAGCAAAACGCCTGAGCCTAATCGAGGAGCGAATACCGGATTGGCGAACCGCGCGGCAGCGCGGTCAGGCATCACGCATCAGGCATCTTGCTATAGGGCAAGCGATTCTTCACTGCGCTTGCGCGTCGCTCAGAATGACGATGCTGAAACTTCAGCGTGTAGAGATGAAGGAGCTACCATGTCAGTAGAGACCGACGCGCTGACCGAGGCGGCGCAGCGTTTCGCCGAAGTGATCCGAACCGAGCGCGCCACCACGATCGAGACGCTTGAGCGCGAGCGGCAAGCTGCGGTCCAGATTATCGAGGCCCTGCGCCGCGAGAACGCCAGGCGTGCCAAGGGCGCCGGCGGTCGTTTCCTGATTGGCTTTGTGGTCGGCGCCGCGATCGGCGCTGCCGCCGTTGCCATGCTTGCGCCGCGCTCGGGGATCGATCTGCGCCAGAGCCTGACGACCGGCGTGAATACCGGCGGCCGGAGCCTTTCGGATCGCCTGAAATCCGCCCTCGCCGTCGGCCAGCAGGCCGCCGCCAGTCGCGAACAAGAGCTGTGGAGCCAATATCGCCAGCGTATCGCCAACAACGAACGCGCCGACGACGAAAATCCTTTCCGCTAGAAAGCACACTCCTGACTGCTCCCGTCGGCAATGCCGGCGGGGGCAGTCTCCAATTTATCCTATGGATGCAGAAATTATCGCCGTCGGCTCAGAGTTGCTGCTCGGCACCACCATCGATACCAATTCCGCGTACCTCGCCCGCAACCTCGCCGCTGCGGGCGTCAATGTCTTTCGGAAAACCGTTATCGGCGACAATGCCGAACGGATCGCCGATGCGATTCGCAGCGCCCTTAACCGCGCCGACCTGGTTGTTTGCACCGGTGGCCTTGGCCCGACCCTCGATGATGTGACCCGCGAGGCGGTTGCGCTGGCCTTTAATCGCGCCCTGGAGTTTCGCCCCGAACTGCTCAGCCAGATCGAAGCGCGCTTCGCCGCTTTCGGGCGCCGATGAGCGAGAGTAATCGCCGCCAGGCCTATATTCCCGCCGGTGCGCGTGCGATCGAGAATCCCCGCGGCACCGCGCCTTCGTTCATTGTCGAGGATGCACTTGGCACCGTGATTGTGTTGCCCGGCGTGCCGTTCGAGATGCGCTACCTGTTCGAGAATGCCGCGCTGCCCTATCTGCGCGACGAGCGTGGCATTACCGCCGTGATTCTGATCAAAACCCTCCACGCCGCCGGCCTCGGCGAGAGTGTGATCGGCGAGATGATCGCCGACCTGATGCAGCAAACCAATCCCACGGTTGGTATTTCGGCGAAACAGGCACGCTACGAATTGCGGATCGGCGCCCGCGCAAATAGTCAGGCCGAGGCCGAGGCGTTGATTATGCAAGCCGAAACCACCATCCGTTCCCGCCTCGGCCAGTATCTCGTCGGCGACGAACCCCTGAATGCCGCCGTCGCACGCCTGCTGCAAGAACAAGGCTTGACCCTCAGCCTGTATGAGGGCAGCGTCGGCGCACCAATCTACCGCGCGATCGCCGCCGCTCCCGGTGGGCTCGATCACCTGCGCGGCGTGGTTATCCATCCGCTCGATCAAGCCGCCGACGCCGGAGCCGCACTGTCGCTTGCAACCGCCGGCGCTACCAATGTCGCCGAACGCTGGCGCAGCGATCTTGGACTCGCCGCTCAGGCCGCCGGCACACCGAACGCCGACGGCTTCACCGAGGTGTGTGTCGTGCTGCATACCCCCGCCGGTAATCGTACCGTCACCCGCAGCTACGACCTCCGTCAACCCGAAGGCTGGGAGTTCATCGGTACCCTGGCGCTCGATCTCGTCCGTCACTATTTGCTTGGTGAGACGGCATGAGTTTTTATGCTCCGCCCCCGGCGCCGAAACTGACTCTCCCAGCCGCAATGGCAACCGTCCATCGCGATCCGGACTGGTGGTGGAAATGCCTGCTTCACGGCGCGGTTGCCATCACCGCGATTGGATTACCACTTGCGGCCGGATTCGTGATCGAAAGCTACGATAACAGCCGTAAAGGCTATCCCACGCCGCTGCCGCCCTGGTCGGATTGGGTCAACCGCTGGCTTTCCGGCCTCTTCGCGCTGCTGGTTGACTTCGCCTTCTTCATTCTGCCGCTCCTGATCGGCGCACTGCTGTTGATCTGCCTCAGTGTGGCACTCCTGATCGCCGGCATCACCGCTCCCGACGAGATTGCGCGCGCCGTTTTCGGATTGGTCGGCCTGATCGGTCTGTTCGAGTTCGTCATGTTTATGTGCAGCGTCTCACCGGTCGGCCGAATTATGTTCGTGCGCGAAGGCCAGCCTGAGCAAGCACTCAACCCCGCTATTCTGCGCTATACCGTGATGTCGAGCGCGCGCGGCACATTCCTGCGCGCTCGACTGGCCAGCCTGCTCGCCTACTTGCCGGCGTCGGCCCTTGCGATTCTGCTGGCCTTTATCCTGCCGCTCACCTTCCCCGGCCAGTTGATCGCCGTGATCGTGTTGATCTGGCTGATTGCCTCGACGATCGTTTATGCGCATCTGGTTACAACGCAGTTGTATGTCGCCGCTGAGCGGATTGCTCTGCCGGGTGCATAGGAAATTGCCGCTCCATCACCCAGTCCCAGACCCGATCGGAGAGCAAGCGCCGGGTTGCGCACCGACACAAGCATCGATACCATTACATCGGTGATAAAATCGCGCCGATCGAACAACAATCGCCGGCATATGTTGCCGCGCAGAACCGTTGAGCCTCGGAAGGATCTTGCACCATAAATCGTCGATCGTTCGTACAATAAGTACCAAGTGCATATCAGGCCCGCTCTCGTTCGCCCAGTGTTCTTAACCTTTGCTCATCGCCTAACATCTAGGAGGAGATAGATGGATCTTGCACGCGCCTTCAGTTATGTACTCGACGACGAACAGTGGATTGTGACGGTGCTGATCGGCGGCTTACTGCTGCTGGTACCGATCCTCGGCCCAATCATGCTCACCGGTTTCATGCTCGAAGCCGCCCGCAATGTTGCCGCCGGCAACCCTCGGCCGCTGCCGCGTTGGGATCGCTTCGGCGAGAAATTCATCGACGGGCTGTACGGCATTATCATTCAGATCGTCTATAATCTGCCGGTGATTCTGTTCTCCTGTTTGCTGGCATGTATCGCAGTCGTTGCCGTGATCGGCGGCACATCGGAAGAAGAGATCGGGATCCTGATGGCCGGCTTAAGCCTTTGTATTATGCCGGTGGTACTCTTGCTCAGCATTGTGCTGCAACCTGTTACCCTGGCCGCATTGGCGCGCTATGTCCAGACCGGTAGCCTTTCTGAAACGCTGAAAGTCGGTGATGTGGTTCAAATCACACGCTCCGATCTAGGCGCCTGGGTTGTGCTCTGGCTGCTGCAGATTCTGTGCAGCTTTGTCGGATCGCTCGGCAGTGCGTTGTTGGTAATCGGCGTGTTCTTTACCATGTTCTACAGCCAGGCCGTGTTTGGGCATCTTCTCGGCCAGACGGTTCAGCGCATGAATCAAGACACTCCGCCGCCTACACCCTACGCACCGCCGCCCTCCTATTCCTAAATGCTGCGGCGCATCTGAGCTTCAGATGGCTTAGATGCGCCACAACAACACTCGTACCGGTCGGCCTACGTCCGTCGCGGGTTTGTAACAGCCTTGAGGCCGTCACCGTGCGCTGTGCGCCGTAAACGTACGTACGCTTGAGCGTACTAGAAGGACGATATATGGGTATCAGCAAACTTGTGCGGCCAAGGGAGTTGCTTTATCCGTCGAATATACTGACGATCAGCAGACTTGGCCTGGTGCCGCTCACTATCTATTACTTGCTGAAGCCCGAAGAGCACCGGAAAGCGTTGATATGCCTCGCACTGACGATGTTCACCGATGCGATCGACGGCCCGATCGCCCGTGCGCGGGGCGAAGTTTCGCGCCTGGGCGAGATCCTCGATCCGATCGCCGACAAACTGCTGATCGACGCCACCGCGATCATTCTCTCGCGCAGTCGCGGCTTTCCCTGGTGGGCAACCGGCTTGATGCTGTTTCGTGATATCGGGATTTTGTTGGCGGGGGGATTGGTGCTACGGCGCCGTGCTCACGTCACCACCGCCCAGAGCGCAGGCAAGGCGACCACGGTTCTTATGACGTTGACCGTACTGCTCTATCTGGCCGGTCAGGAACGCATCGGCCGGATCACGCTCACACTGGCGATGATCCCATTTCTTTTCTCGTTCGTCCAATATGGCGCCAATTTCGTCGCACTTATGCGCCAGCAGGAAACGCCGCAACCCAAACCCCAATAGCGGCGATCAAATTAGCCCTGCGCGTCGTCTCAGGGTTCAGGGTGACAGAGGCCACGCAGCGGAGCCAGCACCCTCCCTGAACCCAATCCGGCCCGGTCTCCTAATTCTCAGATGCAGGCTCGCCGCTGCTTTGACCTTGCTTGATCTCGTTCGGCGTTTCGATCCAGCCGCGACGCAACGCGAACAACACCGCCTGGGTGCGATCATTCAACGACAGCTTGCGCAAGATCGAAGAGATATGGTTCTTCACCGTCTGGGTGCTGATGCCGAGTGAATCGGCGATCTCCTTGTTACTGCCGCCGCTGGCGATCCGCTCCAACACCTCAATCTCGCGGTCGCTGAGTGGCGTGAAGATCGGGAAATCCGCCTCAGGGCTGGTCGAAGTCGCATTCGGCAAATTGCGAAACTGAGTCAGCACCCGGCTGGCCACCCGTGGCTCCTCAAGCACCACATCATTAATCACATATTCGCCGCGCGCCACCCGGCGCACGATCTCAACCAATGATTGCGGCTTAACATCCTTCGAGCGGTATGCCGCTGCACCGGCGCGCAGTGCATTAAATGCCTGCTCGTCGTTCTCGTGCATGCTCAAAATGATCACACCGGTGCCCGGGTACTGTCGCCGCACCTGCCGGGTCAACTCCAGGCCATTCATGCGCGGCAGATTGAGATCGACCAGCATCACATTCGGCTCCTGGTTCGGCCCGGCCTCCTGCAACCACTCCAACGCAGTCTCGGCGCTGGCGGCCTCGGCGACGATTGCCAGATCATCTTCCGACGACAGGGCCCAGCGCACCCCCTGGCGAAAGAGCGGGTGATCATCGACGATCAACAGCTTTATGGTTGTGTTGGGGGGCATGGCAGTGGCTCCTTTCCCTGACTCTTCACCCATTGACGATAACACTCGGCCGGATCTCGCAATATCGCAACCCCGGCGGCTGCAAGCAAATGTGCAGTTTCGCCCAACGGTAACCCGACGACATTCGTGTAACTGCCCCGCACCGCTCGTACCAGTTGCCCGCCCCGGCCCTGAATGCCGTAGGCGCCGGCTTTGTCGTGCGGTTCGCCGCTAGCAACATACGCCGCGATCTGATCCGATGTCAGATCATAAAATTCTACTTCACTCGTCACCAGGCTCAGCCACATCCACTGCGTGCCAAGGCCGATCGCCTCGGCCGACGCCGAACCATCGGCGACCGACAACACACAGATCCCGCTATGCACCAGGTGAGTTCGACCGGAAAGATGCGCCAGCATCCGCCGCCCATCAGCGTCATCCTGCGGCTTATTCAGCACCATTCCGTCGATAACGACGGTTGTGTCCACACCAAGAACAACTGCGCCGGGAACCAACACCGCCGAGGCCTTTCGCCAGGCGCGTAGGGTTGGGTGATCCGATACTACAAGATCGAGCGGCGGTAACCCGGCCAACACTGCATCGGGCGGCGTGTCAACACACTCTTCCGCATCAGTGGCGATCACGGTAAAAGCGATTCCGAGCGCCGCCAACAACTCGCGGCGGCGAGGCGAAGCGGAGGCAAGCACGATCGGCGCTGTACTTAACCCCTGAATTAGGCTTGATTCAGTCACGTGAGATACGTCGTTCTATTGTATGTCGCATCCTAATGCGCTGTTTACGCATGCCTATGCGCCGATCATAGCACGCCGCATTCTAATCTGCAAGCACGATCCATATTCCACTTGCAACTCCGTATCCTTTCCTCCTTCGCGGCGGTATACCCTGCGAAACAATCGTCGCGCCGTGCGGCGCAACCGCAGGAGGTTTTCAATGGATCGTGTGCTTTCGACCGCCATCGCCCGTGAGGCCATCACCCGCTTTCAGCAGATCGTCAACGGCCCCTTGCTCCAGCAGATCGGCGATTTGAATCGCGAAGGTCAATTGCTTTCCGACGCCAACAACTGGGATGGCCGGCTGGCCTCGGAGTTTCGCACCCATTGGAGCGACACCAATCAGAAGCTTCTGACGGTGCAGCGCACCCTGGAGGAATTGCGCCAGCAGGTTGCAAAGATCAACCAGAACATTATGCAGGCCGGCGGTAATCAGTAGATCTATGCTTGCAGCGCTGCGACGGCCTGACTGTCGTAGCGCTGCAACGAGAACACGCTATGAGTGATCATCATTTCAACTCAGTCAGGCCGAATTAGCGCTGTTGCTCGGCGTAATGCAATTGCCGCCGCCGGCCCTTGGCCCGCAAAGTAATCTGGGCTTACACGCGCCCGCCCTGGCAGTTGTGCTTGCGGCCGCCGCCACCGGATTGCGTGCCCGCGATCTGCTTGCCGAAAACGGCATGCCCCAGGCCGACCTGGCACATATGCTCACCCTTGCAGTGCGTGGTGAACACCAACTGATCTTCGCCGGTCGCCACGGCCTGCTCCGGATTCAACATACCCTGGCCTGGAATGCCCAGGGTCAGGCCGTTTTACACACCGTTCTTCCCGACCGGCACCGGCTTGAATCCGCAGTTGGACCGTCAGACCTCCTGGATCTGATCGCTCTGACAACCAGCGCCGGGGGCGGCCCGGATCTCACTGTGGATGCAACGGTTCTCACACAGGTGATCGATGCATTAGGCAACCAACAACCAAAACTCGCTCGTCGCATCCTGGAAACAAGCGATCTTGCCCCCGGCCTGATCGCCGAATTTCTGTCGCAGCTAGGCCCACAACCGGGGCGTTTTAGCCTGATCGCCGTGAACATGCAGCCTGAACCTCGGGTGCGCGCCGCAGCAATTGTCCACGGCGCCCGGAACTCGTGGTGGGGCGAACCCGCTCATAATCAGCCGGATTGTCTGACCCTTCGCCCAACCGACCGTTTCGCACTACGCCGTGCCGCAACTGCACTGTACGCAGCGTAGTGCAAATGCAGAAACCGGCGCACAGCGGCGTGCAGTCGTGGATCACAGCAAGCCGCCCAGATTACAGTCATTCTGCATTCCCAATTCTGCATTCCTACCGGAGTAAGCTATGGAGCATCTGAACAGCGGTGCGCGGCCTGAAGCCCTTGAACATTTCGCCGATCGTTCCGAGCAGATCGGAATGGCTATCGCAGCCGAAGTGAACCGACTGGCCTCCGCCCTCGATCATTTCGCCGCCCGCTGTAAAGAATATTATGTGCTCGACCCACACGACCTGCCGGCGGAGATCCGCGAAGTTGAACGGCAGCAGCAAGTACTCGCCGAGCGCGTTCGCATGATTGCGTCCGCCTTTCGCAACGCCGATATCGGCGGCTTAAACGGTTTACGCGATCCAATTCCGCCGCCTTCCAGAAATCTAAACGAGTTCATGATCCATGTGGTGACTAAAGCAATCGAGCACGGGGTCGATACCCACGCTTTATGGATGGCCTACGGCGAGCGCATGCAGGCCGTTTCCGAACACATCGCCAGGCGCACATCCGACGCCGCCGAACTCACCTATGAAACCGTCGGCGAGGTGGTGCGCGGCATAGCCGCATGGAACATAAGCGCTAATGAGGTGCATTTGCGCTTCGCAGGGCTGCATGCAATCCTCGCAGCATGGGTTGCCCAGGATCTGCACGATGCCGCCGCCTGGGTTAGTTGGAATACCACCGGGTTGCTGCTGAACTACGGTTTAAGCGTCGCCGAGTTCTCGCTTCGCGAGGGCGGATCGCTTGGCACGCACCTGAATGCCTATATTGTTGTGCCAACCCTTCTGGTGGCCACGATCGGCATGGTCGGCTCAGTAACCATTTTCGGCCTTGAAGACTGGGCTTTCAACGACATCGTCGCCGGCGATGTTATTGGCCTGTTCGAACGGAGCTTCTGGCAACAAAAACATTATGTTGAACCGGAGTTGTTTAAACAGATCAACCGCCGGCTGGACAAGGTGTTCGCAACCGCCGGGATCAGCAATCCCCGCCCGCTGAGCGGGCCGCATGCCGAGCCGATCCGTGATCCCGAGCGCGGCGTCCTCGATGTCAGCCCGTACAAACTCTTCCCGCCCGGCGACGACTATCGCGGCGGTCCGTACCGTATTTCGCCCGGCGCACTGATGGACGGCCCACACGCCCTGATCAGTCCATACACCGGCGAACAGGTCTCATTCGCCCGGATCAATCAGCATGAATACGTGATCGGGATTTACGGCCTCGACATCAACAATATCAGCAATTCGCCGAACGGATTGTATGCCGTCGCACTTACCGCCGCCGGTAGCGATCCCGAAGCAAATCCATATTACGTGATGGTGCGGTCAGAGGTACTCGACTGCATTAAAGCCATGCCGCCCGGTAGCGATCTGCATTTTACCGGCCACAGCATGGGCGCCGGGATGGTTTTTACGCTCCTGAACGATCCAATGGTACTTGAAGCCCTACGCAACCACGACAGTCAGGTGCCGAGTGCCACAACCCTGGGCGGCGTACGACCGATCGACGAACTCCGCGACGAGATTGAGCAGAACGGGCCGGGCGGTGCATACACCGATGTGCTCGGCAATACGGTTTTGCGCCACTATAACGATCCCGATGATCAGTTGGCGATCAACAATGGCGCCGGCCACGATCCACAGCAATATCCGGCCGTGATCGTGGTTGACGACGGCGATTTCGACAGCCCCACCGAGGCCCATACCACCTATGAAAATATGCCGTTCGAGCAACTGCCGGAGGAGCTACGCTATCTACCCTGGACAGTAGATCCGATGCTGGTTGAAAAGTATCGCGTGCCGCCGCCGGCCTATGTTCGTTTACCGGGAGAAACCAATGCCGAGATGGTCGCCTAACTGGGAAGATGTACGCTGGGATTTTCAGGCTGCCACCGCAGCGGCAACTGCCCTTCGCCGTATGTCCAACGAATTGGAGCGCTACTCATTCGAGCGCGGCGATGCCGGTATTGCCGCCGTAGACGGCTGGCTGGGTCCCCATCGTCGTGATTTCGATCAGGATTTTGTCGCCGGCCTACGAGAATTACGTTTTCTGGCAACGGATTGTCGCCAACAGGCGCAGACATTGCTTGCCACCAATCAGCGCGCCCGGGCCGAACAACAGCGCCGCGAACGCGAACGCGACGAGTGGCACCGCGAATCGGCCCGCGAACGCGCCCGTCAGACCGCAGGCATCCCTTAGTATGAATGCGGAATGCGAGGAGCTATGACCAGGCAGGATTTTAACCGTCCGCCGCGCATCAGGCCCGACTGGCCGGCTGAACAAATTGATCTCCCGACCCCACCGGCACTGCTGCGTCGCGACGGGATCCCCTGGGTGCAGGTGTTGCTGCCGCTCGCAGGTGCGCTGATCTTCGCCGTGTCGGCGGGATTGGGAAGCGGCGGTTGGTTGATTGGCCTGCCCATGAGCGCGATCGCAATGCTCGGCGTCGGCGCGGCGATCTATCAGGCTCGCCGCGAAACCATGCGCGACAACGCCGAGTATGCGGCCCGCCGCGCACTCTTCGAGGATCAATTGGCAGCGCAGCGTGGCCGCTTGCGGCGGCTGCACGAACACGAACGAGCGGCGCGGTTACATCTGGCCCCCGACCCGAATGAACTGCTGCATATCGCGGCTGTCGGCACCATCGCCCGCCGGCCTGAACCACGGCTCTGGGAACGACGCATCAGCGATGATGATTTTCTAGCGTTGCGGGCCGGTTGCGGCAATCTGCCGCCGAGCTACACGGTTCGTATACCTGCACCCGGCAGCGATGCCGCAGCAGATCGGCAGTTGCAACAGTTGGCCGCCGAGCATGCGCTGCTGCATCAGGTGCCGATCTGTATTCCTCTGGCCGATCTTGGCTCACTTGGTGTGGCCGGGACACGTAGCGCAGCCCTCCCACTGCTGCAAGCCATGATCTGGCAGATGGCATGCCTGCACGGGCCGGCCGATCTGCGGATCGCCGTCGCACATCAGACTGGTGTCGCCGCCGATTGGGAGTGGCTACGCTGGCTGCCGCACGCAATCCCGCTCAACAACGACAGTGCGCATGCCGCCCGCATGATTGGCGATACACCTGCGACAGTGAACCGCTTGCTGGCACAGCTGGTCGATGAACTGGCCCGGCGCAGCGAGCGCCGTGTTCGTGACGCCGGCAGTATCGCACTGCCCCACGAACCATGGCTGGTCGTGTTGATCGATGAGCCGGCTACCGTGGCTGCCATCCCTTCATTCGCCGAGTTACTCCGCCGTGGGGCGGAACTTCAGATCGCCGTGATTGTCCTGGCCCTGATTACAACCTGGTGCCGGAAGGTTGCGCCGCCGTGCTCGAAGCTCAGGCGCGCAACGCACGCTGGACGCGCGCCGGCGCACCATGGCCCCGTGATCGCTTTACCCCCGACCAGGTTGCACCGATCCAATGCGATCAATTAGCCGCCGCCTGGCGGCAGTTCGGCTGGCCGAAGCCGGTGGTAGCCAGGAGATCCCGCGCAGCGTCCGGCTCTTCGATCTCTTACAAATAAGTGGAGCGGAAGCATTATCGCCGCCGCGCTTCTGGAGCGACCCACCAACCGGCGCGTGGCGTAATGATGTGCCGATCGGCGCACTATCTGAAGGCAAGCCGCTATATCTCGATCTCGGTGAACAAGCCCACGGCCCCCACGGGATCATCGCCGGTGCGACCGGCGCCGGCAAGAGCGTGCTGCTCCAGGGCATTATCGCCGCACTGAGTATCACACACCCGCCGGAGCGGCTACAACTATTGCTAATCGACTTCAAGGGCGGCGCAGCCCTGGCGATGTTCGCCGATCTGGCCCATTGCGCCGGCTTCGTCACCGATCTGGAAGGCCGCATGGCGGCCAGGGCAATTGCGGCTATTACCGGCGAACTGCGGCGGCGCAAGAATCTGCTTAAACAAACCGCCGAAATCTGCGGCGAGAAGGTTGAGAACATCGGCGATTATCGTGCGCTCGCCGGCCGGCAGAAACTGGCGCCGCTGCCGAACCTGCTGATTGTGGTCGATGAATTTGACGAACTGGCCCGCGTTCAGCCGGATTTCGTCGGCGAACTGGTGCGGGTTGTGAAGCAAGGCCGCTCGCTCGGCGTGCATCTTCTGCTCGCCACGCAACAACCGGCGCGTGCCGTCAGCGATGAGATCCGCAGCCAATTGAAGTTCTTTATTGCGCTGCGTCTCGGCAGCAGCGACGACAGCCGCGAGATGATCCTTAAGCCCGATGCCGCGTTTCTGCCGACCGATGTGCCCGGCCGGGCCTACATGCGCGTCGGCGACGACAACCGGCTGTTTCAGGTGGCCCAGATCAGCGGCGCTTATCGTGCGCCTGATTCGGAGGCTAAAGGCCCGCGCGTGCGCTTTGTCGGTATAACGCCTGCGCCAGGCGCCGCAACGCCCTCATCTACCTTGCCCTGGCGCACCGACCTCGATCTGCTGAGCGCCGCCCTGATTCCCGCCGGCCGCGCCACCTGGAGCAACATCATCTGGTGCTTGAGCCGATCTGGCAACCGCCGCTGCCGCGACAGATTACGCTGGCCGAACTACCGGATCACGACCCGCCACGCCGGAAACTCGCACCATCGGTCGGACTGCTCGATCTGCCGCAAGAGAATCGGCGCACGCCGCTGTTGCTCGATCTCGACAGCGCACATCTGGCGGTTGTCGGCGCGCCCGGCAGCGGCAAAACATCGCTGCTGCTGAGTTTAGCCCTCGCTGCCGCCGCCGTACACACCACCGACGAACTCTGGATCTACGCGATCGACTCCGGCGGCCACGGACTCGCCGTGCTGACCGATTTGCCCCATGTCGGCGCTGTGATTCAAGCTCGCGAGCACGAGCGGGTGCGCCGACTGTTGTATTTTCTCGCCGTCACGCTGCGCGAACGACAGGAATTGCTGCGGCAGGCGGCAGTTCCCGACCGCCGAACGTACGTGGCCAACACCCAACAAGTGCTGCCGGCGATCATCCTATTCATCGACAAGATCGCCGTCCTGCGTGAGGAATTACCCGCCGCCGAAGAAGATGAGGTACTGGACAACCTGTTGCGCCTGGCCCGCATCGGACGCGCCCTGGGGATCCACCTGGTTATCGGCGCCGAGCGCAACGTCGATCTGAGCTACCGATTATTGGCAATGCTCGAACTACGTCTGGCCCTCAGGGTACCCGATCTGCACGAATACACCGATCTGCTTGGCGGGCGCGTTACATCGCAACTTCCGGCCAACATTCCCGGTCGCGCCTTCTGGATGCATCCCGAGCACGGGCCTGCCGAAGCACAGATCGCACTGCCGGCCCTTATTGCGCCAGGTGATGAAGCCACAAGTGAAGATCACGATATATTACTGCGCCAGAGTATCGCCCAATTGGCGCAACAACCGGCCCGCCGCAAACCAACGGCGATCACGCTCCTGCCCGAACGGGTTGAGCGCCAGGATCTGCCCGCACCGGAACCATCAACGGAAGGATTGTGTGCCGCCATCGGCATCGAGAGTCTGGGTTTAACGACCGCCGCACTGCTGCTCGACCACGAGTGCCCCCATGCTCTGGTGATCGGGCCGCGGCGCAGCGGTAAGAGCAGCACACTCCGCACGGCAGCGCGCAGTTTAGCGGCACACTATCAACCCGATCAACTGCGGCTACTCATCCTCGACGGGCCACGCGGCAGCCTGGCCGAACTGTGCGAACTGGCGCACACCGAACTCTACGCCCAGGACAACATCGGTGCCGGCGAACTTGCGCGCTTGTTGCAATCGATGCCGAACACACCTACCCGGCGCCTGTTACTGATCGATGATTATCACCTGAGCCGCGAACGACTACGCGATCACTTCAGCCAATCATACGGCGAACCAAATTTGCTCAGTCTGCTGCTGGAAGCCGCACAGATCGGCTTCCGGAGCGGCGTGAATTTGCTGATTTCGGCCGATATCGGCTACGCCGACGATCAACTGTTGCGCACACTCGATAGCAGCCGATCGGGGATCATCCTGTGGCCGGGGCGCTACGACGGCGGCACGAAATTGCTGGGAGTGTCTTTGCCCCTCGCCGGCCAACGCAACGCCGAGCAAACACCGGGGCGCGCCCTGCTTATCCGCGACGGCGAACAACGGATCGTGCAGGTTGCGACAAATTGATTGTGTCAGGCGTCAGCGCGCCTACTCCCTGGGATCGTTTGAGAAACCGTCACCTTGTTAAGCGAGGAGATCACCAATGCACGCAAACCAGCGCAGCATCACCGTTACCTTGCATTGGCAACTCAACGGCACTAACCATCAATCGACGATTGTATGCGACGACAGCCCACCCAGGACTTTGATTCCAATCCTGGCCACCGCTTGCGGGCTACCGGAAGCTCAGTATCGATTGCGGGCCGGCGCAGCGAATCGGCCCGCACTGCGCAAAGATATTTCGATCAGCGCCCAGGGTATCAATGATGGTTCGCAACTCTGGCTGACCGACGCCGATCCACCGCAGCCGACGCAATTGCGCTGTCTGATTGAATTGAGCAATCATGCCGTATTTTTCGCGCCGCCAGCGGGAATAAGCCTCACACGGGCATGGCTGTTGCGCGTACTTGAACTACTCGATCCACCCGCATATCGCCGTGAAATTACGCAATTGGAACAGCGCAACTCGCCATATCGTTTTGTCTCAAACCAGGAGCATTGCGCACTACGGGCCGATCAGTCCGGCGGTTGGATCGTGACTTCCAGCCGCTCCGATCTGATCACGCGCCTGAATCATCAACCATTGGCGGCGAATCGCCCAACGTTGCTTCCTGAACACGCCATGCTTCAACTTGGCGAACAAGGGCCGGAATTGCAACTACACCTGGTTCCGTTTGTGCGCATATAAAGTAGCGTGTCCGACGAAACTCCTGCTTCACGCTCAAGACCGCGCCCAGTGTACTACTGCCCGTTCAGCCGAGCGCTCGACCGATTCGCCCTGATACAGCGTTGCCGCGCCGGGGCCGTACACCGTCCAACCGCCCGCAGTTCCGTCGTCGATCAATGCGGTACGCTCATCAATTCCAAGTAATGCCAGATCGGGGAGTTTTGGCGCAAGCCGGGATGCCCAACCGGCGCCGAAGGTATTGTGATGCGGCAAAATCACAATCCCCGGCACCAGATTTAGTCCTGGGATCGGCGTATTCGCCTGCGGGTCGAACAGCATCTCGCACAACACCATCGCACCTGCGCTACTGCCACCCAGTACCGCCCCGGCGGCGTGGGCCTCGCGACAGGCATCCCAGGCCGCGCTGCCGAGCAGCGCTTCATTCAGGTGGCGCGGAAATCCGCCCAGCATGTAGATCAATCGCGCCGCCCGCAACTCGGCCACAACTGCAGGATCATCGGCGCTGCGCCGGTTGATCAAACCGACAGCAGCCACATCCCGTGCGCCAAGCGAACGAAACCAGCGCACCGCATTCCCGCCCGCCCGCTCGTGATTGCGATCGGGCGCTGCGGCAGCCGGAATAATGCGAATTGGCGCATCAGGCCCGCCGGCCAATGTAATCGCCCGCCGGTCGGCACGATCCATACCCGCCTGAAACTCCGACCCACCGGCGAGAATGATATGTCCGGGCATGTCATCGTTCTCCTGGCTGTAGCACGGAATACGCTCACCAGATCTCACCCCGCCGTTTGTACTTTGCGCCGGTGATGAGATAGGGCGGCGTGATGATCTTCGCCGCTATGACCACATGGATCGACGTGGATCGTCGCTTCATACAGCCGCGGCTGGACATGAAAGAGCGCGTGCCGCACATCCTCGGCGATGCGATGGCTCTCGCGGGTCGGCAAATCTTCGTCCACAACAATATGGAGTTCGGCGCTGAGTGCGTGGCCGAGCCAACGCGCCCGTACATCATGCACACCCTGCACGCCCTGCACCCTGGCGGCGGCGCTCTCCAATGTGTCGATCTCCTCAGGCTCGACCGCATCCATCAACCGGCGCCACATCGAGATCGCCGCGTCGCGCACAATAAAGAGGATCGCAATTGTGATCAGGGCGCCGATAAGCGGATCGACCAGTGCGTAGCCGAGCAGACTGCCGATCGCGCCGACTAATACGGCCAGCGAAGTAAAACCATCGACGCGGGCATGTTGGCCGTCGGCGATCAGGGCTGCTGAACCGATTTCATTACCGATCTTGATACGGAAGATCGCAACTGCCTCGTTGCCCAAAAACCCGATGATCGCCGCAGCGATCACCCAACCGACATTTCTGACCGGCTGTGGATCGAGGAAGCGCTCGTACGATTCGTAGCCGGCCAGGATCGCGCTGCCCAGAATCATCAGTACAATCACCGCGCCGGCGATGTCTTCGGCCCGCCCGAAGCCATAGGTGTAACGGCGCGATGCCGCCCTGCGGCTTAAGGCAAACGCAATCCAAAGCGGCACCGCTGTGAGCGCGTCGGAAAAGTTATGCACGGTGTCGGCGAAAAGTGCGACACTCCCGCTGATCAGCACAATCACAACCTGGAAAAGCGCCGTGATCCCCAGGCCAACCAGTGAGACCTTGAGGGCCCAGATTCCACGCTCGCTCCCCTCCAGAGCCGAGTCGATCTTGGCCTCCGGCGCATGGCTATGGCCATGCCCAAACGGCAGCAATTCGCGCAGCCAACCTAATGGCCCGCTCGCTCGCTCGTGATCGTGGCCGTGTTCGCTATGGTTTTGCTCGTCATGGGCATGACCATGCCCGCCCTGATCATGGTCGTTATGCGGGTGATTGTGCCCGGCATGTTCCACAGATTCGTGGCTATGTTCAGCTTCCCGACGATCCGTTTGCTCACTCATGGTGCCGCTCCGCTATATCTGCATATTTGCTCACATATGCATTATAACCGGTACGCCTTCAATTGGACATCAGCCCTTGCGGGTAGCCCAATATGCCGCCGCCCCGGCCCGGCGATCTTGATCGCGGCGGAACACTTCTTCCACCAATTCCAGGACAATCCCATCGGGATCGCTGAAATACGCCCAGCGCCAACCGGCCAGTGATCCGCCGTCGTTGGTGACGGCTTCGGCAAAGAATGTCACAGCCTTGGCCTCAAGTTCGGCCCTTTTCGCATCAAGATTGTCAAACAGAATGGCCAGATGTGCCACTACGCAGTCACCGGCTGCCGCTTGATCCGCGTCGCAAGTGCTGCCGCCGCTACCGCCAATCCGCCCGCAACCAGGAATGCCAGTGTGTAGCTGCCCAGCATATCCCGGCTGATGCCGCCAAGCCATGCCGCCAACGCAGCCCCGATCTGGTGGGAGCAGAAAACCCAGCCGAAGACAGTGCCGACATTCCGCCGCCCAAAAGCATCGGCCACCAGGGCCGACGTCGGCGGCACCGTGGCGATATAGTCCAGCCCGAATACAACCGCGAAAAACGCCAGGCTGAACGGCTCGCCCACGAACGGCAAGAACAACAACGACAGGCCGCGAAATCCGTAGTAACAGGCCAGCAGGATGCGCGGATCGTAGCGATCGGTCAGCCAGCCGGAGCCAAGTGTGCCGAGGAAATTCATTATACCCATCAGCGCCAACGCACTCGCAGCTGTGGCCGGCGTCATCCCGACTTCGACGGCATAGGCGACAAGATGTGTTCCAATCAGGCCGTTCGAGGTCGCGCCGCAGATAAAAAACGTCCCGGCAAGCAACCAGAAAGTCGGCGATCGCAACGCCGCCGCCATCACTCCACCGGGCGGATTGGGCGCAGGCGGCGGCTCGTAACTCAATCCAAGCGGCGTGGCACCGACATCGGCGGGGCTGTCGCGCATCAGAAACCAGACCAGCGGCAAGAGAACAACGGCCGCGCCGGCGAGCACGAGCGTTGCGCCACGCCACTGGATCAGCGCCACCAGGCCGACGATCGCCGGCAGAAAGATCAATTGGCCGGCTGATGTCGATGCCCCAAAGACTCCGAGCACCATGCCACGCCGTTCGACAAACCAGCGTGTCGCAATTGTTGTGCCAAGCACCGCTCCCGCCAGGCCGGTGCCGATTCCGCTCAAGGCACCCCAGAACAACACCAATTGCCAGACTTCACGCATAACGGCGCTCGCCAGCATTGCCGCACACATCAGCACCAACCCACTCAGCATCACCGCTCGTGGGCCAAAACGATCCACCAGCCATCCCGCCAGCGGGCCGGCAAATCCGAATAACAACAAACCCATCGAGACCGCAAACGAAAGCAGGCTACGGCTCCAGCCGGTATCCTGCTCCAACGGCAGAATCAGTACGCCCGGCGCCGCTCGTATCCCCGCCGACACCAGCAACACCATCACCGTCACTCCAACCACAACCCAACCGTAAAATACACCGCCCCGTTCCGATCGCGCCATGGGTTTCCTGCTCCTGAATGATTGTGAGGATGCAAGCAATGTACCCTGATTCGCGTATACTTGCCGCAGCCAATTGATGCATAAGCATGAATGCCAATCAGGAGAGAGTATGTTGGTACGCGCCTACCGGATTCGCCCGGCGACAGCCGCCGATCAACGCGCAATCCGCAAACTGGTTCGCTCCGCCGGAATTAACCCAATCGGATTACACTGGCCGCCCTTCAAAGTTGCCGTCAGCAACGACACAATCATCGGCACAGTACAAGTCAAACCGCATCGCGACGGCACCCGCGAACTGGCATCACTCGCCGTTGTGCCACAGTTTCAGAACAGCGGGATCGGCGCAGCCCTGATACAGACGGTTCAGGCCGAATCGCAACCGCCGCTTTACCTGACATGTGTGGATCGTCTGGAAGGATTTTACAACCGCTTTCATTTTCGCCGCGTCGAACCACGCGCACTTCCGCCCCATCTCGGCCGCACCTATATGTTCGCCAACTTTCTCTTTGGCCTTACTCGCCAACCGTTTCGATTATTGGTGATGCGGTGGGGAGATAGGCAATGAAGCATGCGAAAGGCAGAAACGTTGCCTTTCGCATGTTGCCCTTCGCACATTGCATTCTCGTCACGCCGGTCGCACCCGCACGATATTCGAGTGGAAGGTACTCTGACCGGCGAGATCGGCCAGTGCATCGGGTGTCGTCCAGTTGATGTTGCGCCGTCGGGTGAGTGTTGCGCCCAGGGGCCTTTCGGCGCCACCACCACACCCGGCGGCACCGCATCGCTGATCACGGCGCGCAGCCGGCACCAACCGCGGGCGCTCTCGACAATCACGTCGCCTGCGGTGATACTGCGCGCCGCTGCGTCGGCCGGGTTGATCTCGATGAACGGCACACCCTCTTTGGCCTGCAAGCTCGGCTGGTTCGCCAGACTCGACGAGACATAGTGATGTGAGGCGCCCGAGATCAGAACCAGGGTGTCGTCGGCGCCGTAGGTGCGAAACTCCTCGGGTTCGACATATTCCGGCAATGGATCGAGGCCGTATTCACGCATCTTCGCCGCGTACAACTCGACCTTGCCCGACGGTGTCGGGAAGTAGCCGTCGGCGAAGGGGATTTCGCTGCCGGGCGGAAAATGCAGGCGCACGGTGCCTTCAGCCTGCAAACGCTCCAACGTGATCCCTTCCAGATGCGGATTGGATGCACGGGTTGCGTCGAGGATGCGCCGAATCGCCGCTTCAGGTTCTTCGTGCAGCCAGGGTTCGCTGTAGCCCAGCGCAGTTGCGAGTACGCGGCTCACATCCCAGTTGCTCTTGCACTCGCCGAGCGGCGCGATCGCCGGGGCGTTGTACTGCAAATAGCGATGACCATAGGCTTTATGCAGATCGACCTGTTCAAGCTGCGTGGTTGCCGGCAAGATAATATCGGCATAGCGGGCCGTGTCGGTCATGAACTGCTCATGCACCACCGTGAACAGATCCTCGCGCTTGAGCCCTTCGACAATTGCTGCGGCGTTGGGCGAAGATGCGACCGGGTTCGCGCAATAGACGAACAGCGACATAATCGGCGGATCGTTCACTTCGCCCAGCAGCGCCGCTCCGATCCGGTTCATGTTGATCCTGCGCGGCGTCGGCGGGCACTCGTCGGCGTGGCCGAGAGTCTGCGCATCCCAATTTACATAGCCGCCGGTGCTATAGCTCAGGCCGCCGCCCGCCACACCGTACTGCCCCACATCGCCGGCAAACAACAGAGCGCCCGGAAGGTCTGCCCGCCGTTCTGATGGCGCTGCACGCCGTCGGCGGTTTTGAGTAGGGCCGGCTTCGTGGTTGCATAGCGGCGGGCCAGATCGACAATTGTTGCGGCCGGCACACCACTGATCGCCGCCACACGTTCGGGCGGATACTCGGCGGCCCGCTCACGCAACTCGCGCCAGCCGATCGTGTGTGCCTCCAGCCAGGGTTCAGCGTGCAGATTCTCGGCGAAAATCACATGCATCAGACCAAGGGCCAGGGCGCCGTCGGTGGCCGGGCGGGGCTGAATATGCTGATTCGCCGAGCGGGCGGTGGCGGTGCGGCGCGGATCAATCACCACCACCTGCGTGCCGTTGCGCTGGGCCTGACGGAGGAACGGCATAAAGTGCGGGCCGGTGCTCGCAGGATTATGGCCCCAGATCAGCACCAGCTTGCTGTTCAACACATCCTCGGCGTCGGCGCTATGGCGGGCGCCGAGGGTTGCGTAGGTGGCGGCATGTGAGCCGGCGCAACAGATCGCCCGATCCAGGCCGCTGGCGCCCATCCGGCCCCACAGCCGTGTATCCACCACCCCTAATTGCAGCAGGCCGAGCGTACCGCTATACGAATACGGCAGAATCGCCGCCGCACTATGCTGCGCGATAATCTGTTGCCAGCGCTGCGCAATCTCGGCAACCGCCGCATCCCAGCTTATACGCTCGAACTGATCGCTGCCCTTCGGGCCAACCCGCCGCAACGGATAGCGCATGCGATCGGGCGCATACACCCGCTCCAGGTACGGGCGAACCTTGGCGCAGAGCCAGCCCTGCGTATGGGGATGATCGGGATCGGCGATGAAACGTACCGCCCGCCCATCACGAACCTCTGTCAGCGTCGCACATGTGTCGGGGCAATCATGGGGACAACAACCACGCACAAACATCGTCTCGGCGGCACTACTCATGGGGCGATCCCTTCGGGAGTTGATTACGAACGCAGAATACCGGATTGCTGTAAAGATTCTGTATGCAGAACACTTCCATTATATCGGCAAATTTGTTCAACTTCCGAGCGGCATGATTGTCCCTCGCATCAAACGGCGCCTCCGGCTACGATGGAGGCATGACCATTGAACAAACAGTTGTCCAGACCAGCCGCAGCAGTCATTTCCGAGCCGGTTTCCTCGCCGGGATACCGCTCTGGCTGGGGGCGGCGCCATTCGGCCTCATCTACGCCGTCAGCGCCTTGAGCGCCGGCCTCACACCGGCGCAAACTGCGGCGATGTCGCTTTTCGTTTTTGCCGGCGCCTCGCAGTTCACCGCCGTCGGCATGATCGCCGCCGGCAGCGGCCCCTTCGCTGTGGTACTCACCACCCTGATCGTTAACGCGCGCCACCTGCTGCTCACGGCTTCGCTGCTGCCGTATCTGCGCGGCTTACCTAAGCCGGCGCTGCTTGGGTTGGCAGCCCAACTGACCGACGAATCATACGCGCTGGCGATAGGGAAATTCCTGGCTGGAACGGGCAAGCCGGCGTTTCTGGCCGGAGCCAACATGAGCATCTACGTCGTCTGGCAAGTAAGCGCCTGGGTGGGAATCTGGCTGGGCCGGAGCATCCCGGATCCGGCCGCCTACGGTCTGGATCTCGTCTTCCCGCTGACCTTTATCGGCCTGCTGGTGCCATTGTTGCGCCGGCCGGGCGCATGGCCGATCGCGCTTATCGCAGCCCTGATCAGCATTATCACGGCGTTGCTGCTGCCCGGCGGCTGGCATATTCTCTTCGCCGCAATCGGCGCCGGCCTGTTCGCCGGCAACCGGAGGCAACCCGTATGAACATCTGGATCACACTTCTCGGCATGGCCATTGTCACGCTGATCACTCGCGCGGCGCCGCTTCTACTGCGCGACCGGCTCTCGCCCGCGATCGAACGCCGGCTCGCCGCAGTCCCGATCGCCGTCTTCACCGCCCTCGCCATTCCGCCGCTGATCATCAGTGCCGGCGTTGTACCGCAACTCAGCTTCGGCACCCCGCTGATCGCCGGAGTCGCCGGTGCAATTGCCGCCTGGCGCAGCAACAGTGTGGTGGTAACAATTGTGGTCGGAATGGCAGCCTTCTGGATCAGTCGCTTCTTCGGGGGCTAATTCCTGACAAAATTGTCATTTCTTATCATCGCAAGAAATCAGGCATTCAAGCCTACTACCGGATATCGTTGACATCTATTTCAACCCGTAAATGACAACTCTTTCATCTTTTAATTCAGCACTTGCAAGCAGTATGTTGCATGGCTCCGGTATACTGAAATCCACGCTCGGCGACATCTTCCGCCACGTTGCAGTCGCCAATCGTCGAGTTTCAGGAGTATCATCACACCATGCGTTACCGCATTCTCCTTGTTGACGATCATCCGCATTATTTGAGCAGCCTGCGCCAACTACTGGAAACCAGTATTCCCGCCACCACCGTCATCACCGCAGGCGACGGCAGCAACGGGCTGCTTCTGGCGCGCGTCAGGCGTTCAACCTGATCATCCTCGACTATCAATTACCAACAATCAGTGGTAGTGATGTGATTCGGCAGCTTCGGGCCTGGGCCGAACAGTCGGGACAGACTCTGCCGTCAATTGTATTGACATCGAGCCAACCCGATGTCGCCGTGTTTGCCCGCGCTTTGCGCGTGGCCGCATTCCTGCCCAAACCGGTTCTCGGCGAGCAGATCGAGCAGGTGATCGAGCCTTTATTGCTGCGATCAGTTGCCGAGCCGGCCCTGCAACCGAAACTCTGGCGTTTGCAACCGCGAAATAACTGAGTGGGCTGGAAACGGGATTCAGCCGGGCAGAAATGCAAAAACAGCCGCTGATCAGCCGGCTGCTTTTGGCTGCACAGCAACCGCATTTATAACATCGAGCGAATCACCCACAGATCAGGAAACAACGCTTGCATCGTTGTCGCAAGGTACGCGGCGCCGGGAGAACCACCGGTGCCGGGCCGGGCGCCGATCGTGCGTTCGACCATCTTCAAGTGCCGGTAGCGCCACTCTTGAAAGCCCTCATCCAGATCGACCAATCGTTCACAGATCGCTCTGAGTGCCGGATTGGTGCGATACACCTCGATCAAAACCGCCTGAACGGCTTCGTTCGGCAGCAGCGATTGGGTCACATCGCGCTGAAGCTGATCGGCGGGGATTGCGTAACCGGCCTGATGCAAGTAGTGCAAAAACGCATCCCAGAGCGTCGGCGTATGGTAGCGCCGGGTCAGACGCTCGACGGCGGCCGGCTCGGGCGCGAAGTGGCGCAGCATAGCCTCGCGCTTACGACCAAGGGCAAATTCGATCTCACGAAACTGCGCCGACTGAAATCCGCTTGCGCTATCCAGAAAACTGCGGAACGACGCGAATTCCAGCGGGGTCATGGTTTCCAACACATCGATCTGCGAGACAATTGTTTTGAGGATTGTGAGTATTCGGCGCAACGTATGGCCGGCCCGCGCTGAATCGCCCGCACGTAAGAGGGTTTGCACGAAATCGAGTTCGTGCAGAATCTGATGAAACCAGAGTTCGTACACTTGATGGATCACAATAAACAGCAGTTCGTCGTGTTCGGGCTTTTCATCGTCGCCGCGGCTACGGGGCGATTGCAGGGCGAGCAGTTCATCGACCCGTAGATAACTTCCATAGGTGAGCGGCTTTGCCATCGATACCTCCAGGATCTGGGTTGCCTCACTTCGATATAGCAATCCTACCAGAACCGAGCACCCAGAACCGGGAACCGCAGTATCAGTAGGCAGAACCAACTGCACAACCCGGATAGGATCGCTCTATTGCGCCTGCGGCAGCGAGGTGGATCATCCGGTTAGGCGGGCCGCCTGAATAGGCGACCGCGTAACGGGTGTAATGTTACAATAGCCGACACATGTTCGCTTGTTGAAACGAGGAAGCAGATGCGGTTTATGGCCAACCCGGTGCTCACACGCGAATTACGAGGTCGGATTCGCGGCAATCGAGCATTGATCCTGTTGATAATCTACCTGACGATCACCGGCGCTGTGACGCTGCTTGTCTACGCGGCGGCGGCCAGTGCATTCAGCGGCGGCGTAAACGATCCGGAAGCGGGACGCGGGATCGGGAAGGCGATCTTTCTTACGGTGATGACGGCAACCTTGATCCAGGTTTGTGTGATCACGCCTTCGCTAACCTCGGGGACGATCTCGGGCGAGAAGGAACGCCAATCATACGACCTGTTGATCACGACACTCCTCTCGCCGTTCGAAATCGCGCTCGGCAAGCTTACGGCGGCCCTGGCCTTTGCGCTGTTACTGATTATCGCCGCGCTACCGATGGCCGGCCTGTCGTTCCTTTTCGGCGGAGTGAGTGGAACGGAATTGATCATCGGCATCGCCGGCTTGATCGCCACTGCTGTCTGCTATGCGACGATCGGCTTACTCTGGTCAACGGTGATGCGTACAACCCTGGCGGCGACAGTGATGGCGCTCGGCACGGTGTTGTTCATCTTGTTGGCGATCCCATTCTTGTTTGTGGTCGGCTCGCTGATCACTAACTCGTTCAACGGACTGCCGGGCGTGATCTATGTTTACACAATGGGTTTGCTGCTGAGCGCACATCCATTTATCGCGTTGGGCATCACCTCGGCGACCTTAACCAGCGGCGAGTCGCCGTTCTTCTTTGAAGTGCCGACCAACAACGGCGAAGTGCCGGTTCCATCACCCTGGCTGGTTTACCTGGCGATCACAACGATCCTGACGGTGATCTTTCTGATTTTGAGCGTACGTATGATCCGGCCGGTGAATAGCGAAATGCAGGGACGGCGGCGACGGAAGGGCAAACCGGTCGAAGCCGAAGGATAAAAGGGCCAAGCAGAACGGCGGGGCGCGACGCGAAATCCTGCGTCATGGCCCCGCCGTTTGCGTCGCTAGCGCACACCGATCAACTCGACGGCGTCCACCTCACTCCAATTGGCGCCGCTGCGCTGGTCGATCGTCAAGCGCACCGCAACAATCCGGGTGAGAGTCTGATCAAAACTCGCATCCAGGGTGAAGGGGCAGGTATCGACGAGGGTCGGAGTTGCGCGGTAGACGGTGCTGGCTGAGCCGCGCTCATCGATCAACTCAATCTGGCTAATGTAGCCGGGCTGATGATTCTGATAGACCCGCACCTGCGTGGCGAACACCGGCGTACGATAGCGCAACTCCAATGTCTCCAGGCCGTTTGGATCGGCCGAAGCCCAGGCGGCAGGGCTGTCCTGACAGCCTTCAACATCGGGCGGCCCGGTGGCACCGGCCGGATCGTAGTCGGGAGCGTAGAAGCTGCTGGCCTCGGCTTCGCTAGCCCATTGGGCGAACAGATCCGGGGCCGGGATCGCCGTCGCGGTCGGCGCCTGGGCTGTGGCAACAGCGGCGGCGGTCGCCTCGCCGACCGGATCGGCCACCAGACGCAGCGCCGTAACCGCGCTGAACTCGCCACTATTATCACTCACCCAGACCACATTCCCCGGACCGGCCACAATCCCGTTGGGCAGCGCGAACTCGCCGGGCTGCGGAATGCTGGCCGGCGAGGCGGGCAAGCCGCCCTGAGCGATAATACTGCCGTCGGGGGTGAGTTTCAGCACGCCGTTGCTGTACGTGGCGACATACAAATTACCCTGGCGATCGATATCGATCGCGCCGGCGGAGAGTTGTTCCGGGGCGGCCGGATCGCCGAGGCGCGCAAGCTCATTCCCTGCCCGATCCAGACGCACCACCGTCCCGCCGAAGGTCTCGGCCAGCAAGATATCGCCATTCGTATCGATCACCAGATCGGCGGGCGACAGGTCGGTGGGCAGAGTGATACGCTCAATAAACTCGCCTGACTGAGTAAAGCGCACCACACTGGTGTTGACGCCGCCAAGGCCGGGGCGCACATCAAGGGCATAGACGCTGCCGTCGGGGCCAAGGGCGATCCGTTGGGGCGCCGAAAGACCGAACTGATCCTCGCCGTCGCCCGAGCTACCCCAGCGCTCGATAAATGTGCCGTCGGCACTAAAGCGAACCACCGCATTGCGCCCATAATCGGCGACAAGCAATTCATCCTCGTTGTTGCGCACAATATCATAGGCATCAAGCAACTCGTCCTCGCCAAAGGTCGTGATCAGATTACCGTCGGGACTAAAGACCCAGATCCCGCGACTACTTTCAGCAAGATAGAGCGTGCCGTCCGGTGCGACAGCCAGGCCGCGAGCCGAGGTAAAGCGGCCATTGCGCGGGCCGGAACTACCGCCGATCCGCAGGATAAATCCGGGTGGGCCACGATCGACCACCAGTGGTTGAGCAGCCTGATTGACCGGCGTCGGAGTTGCGCTCGGCGTAGCTGCGAACAACTCGATCGCCGCGACCATGCGCTCAAAAAGATCGCGCTGGCTGAGCCAGCCATCAGGAGCGGCCTGACCAAGAACCCGAACCGCGTGATCTTCGCCGATCAACACCACAAGCCGTCCGGCGCCGCCGGGAGCACTGAGGTCGGCGGCCAGGCCGCTACGACCATCGATTGTGATCGGCACGGTTGCACTGATGGTATAGCCGGCCTGCTGTGCGGCACCGCTGCTCACCTCGAAGAACGTCTCAGGATCGACGGCGGCGGCGGGCCCATACTGCTCGGCGAGGGTAGCCAGCGGGGTCGCATCGATCGTTATCATCAGGCCGGTGCCGGGATTCGACGCAATCAGGCCGGCATCGGTAGGCGCAAGCGTAAGGGTGCCGGAAAGCTCGTTCGTGGCCCAACCGGCGGGATAGCGCAAACTATAGCCGCCGAATTCGTTGCGCAACGTCTCAGCAAGGGCGATCGGCGTCGGCTCGGGGCTAGGCGCGGGAGTGACAACAGTAGGAACGAGCGTAGGTTCAGGCGAGCGTGGAGCGGCGAGCGAGCAAGCACTCAACAGCGCCGCAAAAAGCAGCGGCCAGGTTCGGCGCATGAGCGATTCCTTAGGCAGAACACAAAATACAACCGTTGTTATGCAAAACGAGTGTATCCCAGAATCCGGCAGTATCATCTGAAGTGCGCTGGAATTATAGCACTCATGCTTTGGGTTGAAAGCCGCAGAGACGTGGCGTCCGCTCCACCCAGTATTGCTACGCCGAGCTGAGATCATAAACCGAGTTGACAAATCGGTCGCATCATAGTAAGATGGCGCCCGTTGATGGATTCAACACTTGCCGAAGTGGCGGAATTGGCAGACGCGCTACGTTCAGGGCGTAGTGGGGGTAACTCCGTGTGGGTTCGAGTCCCACCTTCGGCACCACAAAGGTAATCCAGATTACCTCACAGTGGGGGATAGTTTAAGGGTAGAACACCTGATTCTGGATCAGGTAGTTGGGGTTCGAATCCCTGTCCCCCAGCCAACCGAGATAAGCCGGTTCCACCATGTGTGGAACCGGCTTATTGCGTTGTATTTCGCAAATGGAAAGCATGAATTCGGGCAGGCAGCATGATAAAATGCAAGCCACATCAGCACGTTTTATGCCATCATCATAGTTGGAGATCTTATGCGACGGGTCGCTTTTGTGCTTCTGTTTACCATCCTGGCAAGCACGCTGGCCGGCTGCGGTATCCCCGGATCAACCGCCAACAGCCTGAACATTTCGATCGCCTTCAGCCCCGAAAAAGAAGGCTGGTTACTGGCACAGATCGAACAGTTCAACCAACAAGCGATGCAAGTCGGCGATCAACGCATCGTGGTTGAGGGGATCAACAAGTCGTCGGGGGCGGCGCGCACCGAGATCCGCAACGGCACACTCGCGCCGACGATCTGGAGCCCATCGGCTTCAACCTGGCTCGAAGTGCTGAAGCAGGAGAGCGGCGATCAGAATATTGCCGTCTCGGCTGAGCCGCTGGTGCTTACCCCGGTGGTGATCGGGATGTGGCAGCCGATGGCCGAGGCGATGGGTTGGCCGAATCAGTCGATCGGCTGGAGCGATATGCTGGCCCTGATCGAAAATCCCGACGGCTGGGGCGCCTACGGACATCCGGAGTGGGGCCGGTTTTCGTGGGGCCACACCGATCCCGAGATCAGCACGAGCGCCCTGAGTACGCTGCTGGCCGAGTTCTATGCCGCTGCCGGCAAGCAACGCGGCTTGAGCATTCAGGATGTCGAAAATCCGGCGGCACAGCAGTTTATCCGTGATCTCGGCCAGGGTATTAAGCACTACGGCTATAACACGCTGATCTTCTCGGAAAATATGAAGAAGTTCGGCATGAGCTATATTAGCGCCTTCCCGATGGAAGAGATCACCTTGATCGACTTTAATAAAGTCAATCCGCCGCCAACACAACTGGTGGCGATCTATCCGCGCGAAGGCACTTTCTGGCATGATAACCCCTTTATCGTGATGAGCAGTGCGACGCCGGAACAGCGTGAGGCGGCGCAACTGTTCTATGATTTCTTGCTGAGTGAAGAATCGCAGCGGACGGCGATGAGTTTCGGCTTCCGGCCGGCGAATATCAACGTACCACTGGCCGATCCAATCAGCCCACGCTATGGCGCGCAACCGCAAGGGGTGCAGACGATCCTGGAAGTGCCGAGCGCCGAGGTGATTGTGGCGGCGAAGAACGCCTGGTCGTTGAACCGCAAGCGCGCCGACATTATGATTGTCGTGGATACGTCGGGTTCGATGGAGGGTGACAAGATCGAGAATATGCGCGCCGGCCTCGATGCCTTCTTATTGCGGATCTTGCCTGAGGATCGGGTCGGCTTGATCTCGTTCGACTCGGAGGCGCGGGTGTTGGTACCGCTGAATCCCTTAACCGATAACCGGATCGCATTACAGGGCGCGATCAGCGAGATGCGTGCCCGCGGCAAGACTGCGATCTTCGATGCGTTGACTCTGGCCCAGGCAGAGCTTTCGGCTTTGCCGCAGGCCGAAGATGATCGCATCACGGCAATTGTGTTGCTCTCCGACGGGGCCGATAATTCCAGCAGTGCCAGCCTGGATGATGTGCGACTGCTGTTTGAGGAGAGCGGGATCAGCATTTTCCCGGTCGCCTATGGCGCAGACGCCGATGAAGCGGTCGTCGCAGCAATTGCCGATTTCTCGCGTACAATTGTGGTAAAGGGCGATAGCGGCGATATCGCCCAGATCTTCGAGAATTTGAGCCGCTACTTCTAGTGATGCGACGCAACCAGGCATATGATGAAGCACATCCCTGTCGGCGACCACACTGGGTCGCCCTTACGCCAATCAGTGCGTCGTACCACAAGGTTATGGAGCATCTTCGCCATGCATATTCCGCGATCCCTTTTGCTCACCGTTATGCTGCTGGTGTCGTTGTTGCCGGCGGCGCCGGCCAGTGCGCAGGATTCACGCTGTTTCAGTGCGACCGGCTATTGCATTTCAGGCGAGATTCGGCGCTTCTGGGAGCAGAACGGCGGCCTGCCGGTGTTTGGATATCCGATTACGCCGCAACAACGCGAAACGATCGAGGGTCGCAACCTGGAGGTGCAATGGTTTGAGCGGAATCGGCTCGAATTACACCCTGAGTTGCCCTGGCCGGCGCGGGTGCAGCTTGGCCGGTTGGGCGCGGATCTGCTGGCTCGCCAGGGCCGCGATTGGTCGGTTGGTGCATCAGAACCACAGGCAGGCTGTCGCTTCTTCAGTGAGACGGGGCGGAATGTCTGTGGTGCGATGCTGAGCCGCTGGCGTGCGGCCGGTATCGAGAGTGACGGCCGGCGTGGACTGAGTGAGGCGGAAAATCTGGCGTTGATCGGCCTGCCGTTGACTGATGTCCAGGCAGAGTATTTGTCGGACGGCCGGATGTATCAGGTGCAGTGGTTCGAGCGGGCGCGCATGGAATGGCATCCGGAGTTGCCGGGCGGCGGCGGTGTGCTGCTCGGATTGCTCGGAACTGAGTACGGGCCACAGGCGCTGAGTGGGCCGGCGATCCGGGTTGCGCCGCTGCGCTTGCAGGTTCCGCTGATCAACCTCGACCACCCGATTACGGCGGTTGGGCTCGACCGGAATGGCGTGCCGATTGTGCCCGATCACGATATCGGTTGGTACGAATTGAGCGCAGCACCGGGCGCGGGCGAGAATATTGTGCTCTGGGGCCATGTGTTACGCTTCCGGCATGCCCCGGATCTTCCGGCGCCGTTCGCGCACCTGAAAGACGTGCCGGTAGGCGCACGAATCACGCTGATCAACCAGGACGGCGAGCGTTTTGCGTATGTGGTAAGCCGCCAGATCTGGGTAACGCCCGATCAGGTACAGTATATCTTGCCGCAGGGCCGGGAAATGGTGACAATGGTTTCGTGTATCGGCGATCAGGTGATCGAAGATGGCGAAGTTACCGATATGACGCATCGCTTAATCACGATCGCGGAACCGGTCAGGTAGGGAGAGATGAGGTGTGCGGCGGAGATTGGGACGCTCGTATGACACAGTTCAATGCCCTGCCCTTAAGCTGAAGCGGCTCTTTGGATGCTACAACCGGCCCACATGATCGGTGCAAGAGGATCTTATGAGCAGAGCAGGCGGCGGAACCAAGCGGAGTTCCTGGCTCACGTTTCGACGGCGCCTGTTGTTGGTGCGAGCATTACTACGCGCACCGGCAAGCAGCGCCGAGTTGGTTGCGCTGGTCAATAACGAACTGGGCGAGCAGGGGTATCCAACCGCCGCTGCTGCCGCGTTAAAACATGATTTCGATGCGCTCAAGGGTGAGTATGGCTGTCAGATCATCTATGATCGCCAGAACCGCCGCTATCGGCTCGATGAATTAGGCGAACTCGCCCTGCTCGATCTGCCGGATGAGCAGTTGGAGGCGCTGGCGTTTCTGGAAGCCAGTTTCCCCGACGGTAGCAGTTTACCGGAACACGCGAATCTGCGCACATTGATCGAACGGGTGGTGCTGCTGTTACCACCGGCGCGGCAGGCGCAACATCGCAATCGGCGCAGTGCGATCAAGCTCGGGATCGGCATCGGCGCAAAGCAGATTGACGCCGATACGCTCAATGTGGTCAAAAAAGCGATCGATTTGCGCCGGGAACTGAGTTTCGCGTATCTGAGTACATTCGACCAGGAGACGCCCCGCCGGCACCGGGTTGCGCCCTACGGGATCACATTCCGGCCCGAGGGCCATGGCTATCTGGATGCGACCTTTCTGGAGGCTACGCCGAGCGGTGGCGAGACAGTGTATGCCGCGATTGAGTATCGCCTTGATCGCATTATCTCCGGTTCGGCCAGCATTTTGCCGACTGTATTGCCGCCAATCAGGCCGGCGCCCCTCAGTTACCACCTGCGCTATACCCTGGCGCCGCCGGTTGGCCGGCGGCGTGATGTTGCCACCTATTTCCCCAACTCGCAGATCACCTATGGCGATGACGGCAGCGCCGAGGTAACGGCAACCGTTACCAATCTCTGGCAGGCACGCCAGATTTTGCTGCGCTACGGCGATGCATGCTACGTTCACGAACCGCAGGAACTGGTGCAACTCTTCGCACGTACGGCGGCGGGATTGCAACGCATGTATGGGCAGATGCATGAGGCGTGAGGCGTGGCCGGGAACAGCGCGAGCAACAAAACTTCTGGCTTTCGCACTCTGCATTCAGATTAGGAGCCAACAGCAGCCGGGCGCCGGCCGGGAAGTCGGAGCGACAAGCCAGGTAAGATTGCGGCAATCAAAATCAGCGCCATGCCCACCACTTGCAGCGGCGCCACCTGTTCCCCCAGCAACACAACCGCCAGCAGCGTCGCAATCGGCGCTTCGATCACCACAATCAGGCTGGCGATCCGGCCGGGAATATGGCGCAAACTGATCGTGAATAAGGCATAGCCGATAAGTGTCGGTCCAAGGGCGATCGCCAGCACCAACCACCATTGGCCGAAACCGGGTTGCGGACCCAGCCGAAACAACTCGGTCGGGCCGATTACTGCCAAGCCGACGATCAACAAAGTCAGTGTACCGAAACTCATGGTCAGAGCCAATGAAAGCCAGGGGCTAACCCGCGAGACGGCGCGCTGGTTGAAGAGCACGTAGACGGCATGGGTTAGCGCAGATCCGATACCGACCACAATCCCCAACCACGACGTACGTAAGGTGCCGAGGTCGTAGAGCTGAACCAGCAACACGCACCCAAGCAGCGCCAACCCTAATCCAATCACATGGGGCGTACTAATCGCCTCTTGAAAGAGCAAGCGGGCGCCGATTGTGACAAATGTCGGGTAGAGGTAGATCAGAACAATTCCCAGCGCAGCGCCGTTCAGCGCGATTGAAGAGACGAAAAGGGCATGATAGATCCCGATGCTGATCACACCGGCCAGGGCAAAGCCACGCAACTCGGGAGCACTAAGCTGCGGCACACGACAACGGCCCAACAATACGGCGCCGCCGATTGCGGTCAGAAGCGCCACCGCTATTACTGCATCACGCCAGAAAGCCGCAGCGAGCGCATGCGCGCCGTAGCCATCGAGCAAATAACTCAAGCCGGGGCTTGTTGCAGCCCAGGTTATCGCTGCGAGAATACAAAGGATATAGCCGAATCGGGTCGATGAGTTCATTATGGAACCTTGTTTACGAAGAAAGGCGCAATTGTTCGATTATAACCAGAAGACTCCGCAGACGATAGTGACAAGCCGGGATCGGCGAACGACACCAATTGGCCTGGATGGGTTGCCCTAAAATGGCCCTGTGACGATTGCACGATGCCGGTAGAATTGAATGTGACAAGTCGATACAACGACTGATCACTCAACCCTGGCCCGGCTCTATCCTGAACCCTGGATCCTCGATTGAAGTAGAAGCGATTCCATGAGCACTGAGACAACCGATCATGGGGCGACATATGCCGCCGCCTATGATGTCCCGATCTACCAGAAGGCCGTCGATCACGTCTGGATTCACACTGTCAATTACATTGAACTAGCCCAAAAGCAGGGCATGCATGTGTTCGAGCGCGGCGAGGGCAGCACACTCTACGATGCCCGCGGCGAAGCCTGGATCGATGCGCTCTCGGGCTTGTGGGTGGTCAACGCCGGCCATGGCCGGGCCGAAATCGCCGATGCGATGGCCGAACAGGCGCGTAAACTGGCCTATGTCTCGTCGGCGGCGTATACCTCGATCCCGGCAGTGCAGTTGGCCCAAAGCCTGGCCGGCATCACTCCCGGCGATCTGGAGCGGGTCTTCTTCTCGTCGGGCGGTTCCGAGGCGGTTGAGACGGCGCTGAAGATCGCGAAACAGGTGCAGGTGCTGCGTGGCTTTCCCAAGCGCTACAAGATCATCGCCCGCCGCGGATCGTACCACGGCATGACCTTTGGCGCCATGAGTTTGACGACGGGAAATCGGGCGGCCCAGGAGCGCTTTTTCGGGCCGTTGATGGACGGCGTCTACCATACGCCGTCGCCGAATCGCTACCGCAATGATTTCGGCCTCGCGGGTGAAGAGGGCGACATCATGTGCGCCAGGTGGGTCGAACAGGAGATTCTGTTCCAGGGGCCGGAAACGGTGGCGGCGGTGATCGGCGAGCCAATTTCGTCATCAAACGGCGTCCACATCCCCTCGCCGAAGTACTGGCAGTTGTTGCGCGAAATCTGTGATCGCCACGGTGTGCTGCTGATTATGGACGAGGTGATCAATGGCTTCGGGCGCACCGGCGCCTGGTTCGCCACCGAACACTTCGGGGTCACGCCGGACATCATGACAATGGCGAAGGGTTTGTCGAGCGGGTATGCGCCGATCGCTGCGACGATTGTGCGGCCGCATGTGTTCGATGTCTTCAACGACGAGCGCAATACGGTGAGCCATCTGCTGACATTCGGCGGGCAGGCGGTGGCGGCGGCGGCGGCGCTGAAGAATATCGAGATCATCGAGCGCGAGGGCCTGGTTGCGCGGGCGGTGGTGATGGGCGATTATCTGCTGGCCGGATTGCGTATGCTGGCCGAACGGCATCCGAGCGTCGGCGATGCCCGTGGGCTGGGGTTGTTGTGCGCGATCGAGTTGGTGAAAGATAAGGAAACCAGGGAGAAGTGGCCGCGCGATGCGGCGTTCATCAAGCGGATCAACGAGTTGGTGCTGGAGCGCCGCATGCTGACGCGGGTCTGGGAGATTTTGCATGTGGCGCCGCCGCTCGTGATCACGCACGAGGAGATCGACCGCATGATCGCAATTCTTGATGAGAGCATCGGGATCGCGGAGCGCGAATTCGGGATGGCGTAGGAACAGGTAAGGGGCCGAGCATGCTCGACCCCTTACACTATCACCGGATATCCTACAACGTCACTGTGGTTTCAACATTGTTGACCATGATCGTCCATTCGCCGGGTTCAAACGGCCCCTGGAATATGATGGTTTCCTCAAACATTTGCGCGATCATGGTACAGGCTTCGGCGCCGCTGTGATTGCCGAGCGCGGTGATGGTGATGGTTCGAGCAGCATTGTCGCGCTCAGAAGTGATTTCGCCCATGCTGGTGCAACCGTCGGGCAGAATACCGGCGAAGCGAACCTGAAGCTGGATCGGGAAGGATTCCATAATCGCCGTATCAACCGTGTCGATCGGCAGAGTAACGGTGCGCGGCTGGGTAGTTGTGGCGGCGGCGTATGCGCCCAGCAGCAGTACAAGCAGCAGCGCGGAAATCAGGCGCAACATTGGGATACTCACTTTCATGTCGGTTCCGACGCTGTCGGAACATACTGTATCTGTTGGGTTATTGCAGCGTCGCAACAACACCGACAAGACGACCGACACGCTTCATAAGTTCCCGCGATAATTTAACACAGCGCTAATACGGGATTAATTCGCTTCTAACGCGGCGCATCTATACTACAAATGTGTCGTGAGCAGCGTTACTCGGCGGCGGCAACGCACACACGCCCGACACAACATAGATGCCGCCTTAACCCCAACTCCCGGCTGCTCAAATGAGCGGCCGTTTTTGATTCTTTCAGGATGCGCGGTTCGGCAACACCGAATCGCATCAGGCATTGTTGCTGTTAGCGGCTCGGGGCGGCGACGGCGATCAGGCGCGGGCTTGAGGAATGGTATTCGTCGAGGTCGTAGGAACCGTAGATCGCCCGAATCGAGAAACCGGCCCGCGCCAGCAGATGTTCGAGTTCGTAGCGGTACAGCCAACGCATGGTGAAGCGCATGGTGCGCCGGGAAAGATTGCCGGCGGCGTCGGTCTCGTCGTAGAGATAGGTAACATAACTGAGTTGAGCGGCGGCATCGCTGTCGATCGCGATGAATTTCTGGACATGCTTGCCGTCGAGGGTGTATTCGCGGTCGAAAACCAGGCGGTTATCTTCGCGCATGATCGCGGTTGGATCGGGGTTGAAGAGATCGACAATGAGCAGACCGCGGCGGCTGAGTGCGCGCCGGGCATTGCTAAGAGTCGCCAACTGATCTGCGACGGTTTCAAGATGCATGAAGGAGTTGACGGCGACGAAGATCAGGTTGAAGTGGCCGGATGGCAATTCGACGGTACGCACGTCGGCTTCGATGAATGTGGCCCGATTGGATATGTCGTTCGGATCGGTTTCGGCCAGATTGGCGCGGGCGAGTTCAAGCATTGTCGGCGAGATATCGATGCCGGTAACGTTGAAACCGTCGGCGACGAGCGGCAGCATAACCCGGCCGGTGCCGCACATCAACTCAAGAATCGGCCCGCCGGTACGACGGGCCATCTCGCGGAAGAACGGCAGATCATCGTGGTAGTCGCGGAAATCTGCGTCATAGTAGCGGGCAAAGGGGTCGTAGGTGTTCATATTGCGCCGCTCAGAAAGATGGCCACAACCAGGAACAGACCGAAGAACACAACTCCGATAATGCCGAAGGCGAGGATGCGCGGATCAATAATCGGCTCAAAACGCGGCGGTCCACTGGGCGGCAGCGCGGAATTCGGCGTACGGATCGATGGCGCGCCGGGCGTTCCACTCGACCGACGCGCCGTTGTTTGTGCGCGGATCTGCTCGGGCGAGGGCGGTGTGGAAATTGTTGTCGGCTGGCGTCGTTGCGGCGGCGGCTGCATCGGGCGCGGCGGAACGGTGGTGTTTGTCGGCAGGCGGGTATCGCCGCCCTGATTCATCCGCCCCAGGCCACCGATCACCGATTGGGCGATCATGAGGATGACGTAGAGCACGACGAATCCGCCGAAAACCATGCCGCTGCTGATTGGTTGGCCGGTAAGTTGCGAGAGCGCGCGGGCGATCGGCGGCACAAGTTGCGCGCCGAAGATCAGAAACAGGAAGAAGACCCAGCCGAGCCATCCACCACGATTGCGTTGCATACACCACCTCTGGCAAGAGGATTGTAGGATACAGGATACAGGATATAGGGTGCGGTTTGGCCTGCTGAAATAATTTGCTGAAGTGCGTTCTCAGTTGTTTGCATTCATTTGAACAGGGTAGCAGTATTGTAGCATGATCACATGCGGTGAACGTTGAGTAGCGAACGGGTTGGACAAGTATTTCGTCCAACCCGTTCCACTTTTACGGCTTCATAATCACAAGATCCGGTGCCGGGTGGCCGTTGGCGTCGAGCAGCATAAGGTGCAAAAATGCGCGCCAGGTGCTGTCGGCGGCGCGTAGATCGCAGACCACCAGCAGATGATTGTCGCCGGGGTTGAGTTGGCCGGGAACACTGCGTGACCAGTCGGCGTTGAGTTTGAGTGCGTCGGCGGGTGCGTGGTGGGCCACGTGTAGCGGGGCGCCGTTCAGGAAGAAGCGCATTGGGCGGAATGATTGGGCCGCCACGATGATCGGGCGAATGTCGGGGCTGCGGAAGCTGACCGAGACATAGCCGATGTGATCACCGGCGCTGAAGTCGATGTTGAACGGGATATTCTCGCGCTCCACAAGGCTCTGAAACTCGTCATGATCGGTCTCGCGCTGCCAGAAGCGCCACGGGTATTCGGGCTTCGGCGCACCCTCGGAAGTGATCACGGCTTCGGGCGGCGGGGCCTGGGTTGCGGGAATGCTCAGGATCTTGCCGGCGCCAACAGTTGCAAAGAGGGTCGGGCCGGGGATGTGACGGCGGATACGGTATTCACGCCAGTGCAACTCCAGATCCAATTCCCAGCCGAGGGCCGCGATCCGGCCGTCCCAGTGGAACGGACATGCGACGATTGTGTCGGCGCTGAGATTTTCCAGAGCAAGCGGCTGCTCGTGGATACCTTCGGCGTCGATCATGCGCCAGGTGCCGCGCACGCTGAGCGGAGATCGATCGGCGGCGGCGGATACAACCAGCCTGCCGAGGGTCTGGGCGGCATCTTCGGGTGTGGTATATGTGAAAAGGCGCACAAACGGACCACCAAGACGAGCCAGGGCATCCTGGCCGGCGGGGCGATCGGTTGCGGCAAGGGCGAGATCGAGCAGTTGATCGGCAGGGATGGTGTCGGCGAGATCGAGGGCGCGGCGGGCGGCTGTGGCGCGTAATTCGGCGGCGCGTTCAGGTGTTGCGCGGCTGAGCGGCTTATCCGCAGCGAAGGTGACGGTGAGCGGCAGGGTTTTCGGCAACGGCGGAAACTCGACGATCAGCGAGTGTTCGGCTGCGTCGTAGCGCCACTGATGGGCGACATTGCCGGAGACCTGAACCGACTGCGGCGACTCGACACGCTCCAGGCGTATCATGAGCGTGCGCTCGGCGGTAAGGCCGGGATCCTCTCCTTCCACCGCACCAACCGTAACCTGATAGGTCGCGCCATGATCGCGTAGCGCCAGTGTGACCGGCGTCCATTCGCCGGGGCTATCGGGAGCGCCGGAGTCGTCGTAGATGCGGAAGGTATTCGCGGCGCCGGGGAAGATCGAGATAATGCGCGAGCCGCCGATCTGCTCGTCGCTGCGCTGGGTAACCGGGGCGAGCGGCAGGATAGCGCCGGCGCGAACAAGTTGCGGCAGGGTATCGAGATCGCCGAGCACGCGGTGCCATTTCGGGCCGACAAAAAGTTCGCCGCTGCTGCGCTCGATCCACTGGCCGGGCGGAACCCACAGATCGGCAGCGGCGAGTCCGTTGGCGGGATCGGCGGGATGCACAATCGGCGCGACGAGCATCTGATCGCCGAGCATGTATTGCTCGCGAGCGACATAAGCGGCTTCGGCGGCGGGCCAACCGTAGTAGAGCGGCCGGCATGGCGAGAGGGCGCGCTCGTGGTGTTCGCGGGCCAGGCTGTAGAAGTAGGGCAGCAGTGCGGCGCGGGTATGAAAAGCGGCGCGGGCGGCCTGGAAGACCGGCTCGGGGAAGGCCCAGGGCAGGCGCTCAGCGTCGGGATCTTTGGTCGAGTGAAGGCGCAAGATCGGGCTAAGGGCGCCGGCCTGCACCCAGCGGGCGTAGAGCTCGGGTGTGGTAGTGCCGAAATGCCCGCCGATGTCGTGGCTCCACCAGCCATAGAGCACATTAGCGGCGCAGGCGGTGAAGTACGGCTGGTAGCGCAGGGCCTCCCAGGTGGCGTAGGTATCGCCGGAGAAGCCGATTGGGTAGCGATGGTTGCCGAGGCCGCCCCAACGCGAAAAGACGAGCGGACGAGTATCGCTGCGGCGGCGCAGATCGGCATAGTGCAGGTGATTCAGCCAGGGCAAGGGATCGAGGCCGGGCAGTTCGCACATCCGGCCCTGCTGCCAATCCATCCACCAGAAATCCACACCGTCGGCCTCAAGTGGATGATGGAGCAGGCGGAAGTACGCCTCGACAAAGGCCGGATCGCTGCTACAGAACGGGATTGTTGCGCCGGAGGCGGGATCGCGACCAAGAGCTGCGGCGAAGGCCGGGTAGGCTTCCTCGAAGGGTTGAACACCTTCGGCCGGATGCAAGTTGAGAGTTGCGCGCAAACCCTTGTTATGGAGCCAGGCGAGCAATCCGGGCGGGTCGGGCAGGAGTTCACGATTCCAGGTGTAGCCGGTCCAGCTATTGGGCAAGTGCCAATCCATATCGATCACCAGCACATCGAGCGGCAGGTCATAGGCGACGAACTCGGCGACGAGCTTACGAAAGTCGGCGTCGGAATAGGCCCAATAGCGCGACCACCAGGGGCCGAGGGTCCAGCGCGGGATCATGGGCGGCGCGCGCCGAAGCGCGCGTACTCGGCGAGTGCGGCCTGATAATCGTGGCCATAGCCGAAGAAATACCAATCCTGACGCGGCGGATCGGCGGCGGGTTCAACCCAGCCATCCTGGGGATCGAAGCGCACTGCGGGCGTATCATCGTGGAGGTGCCAGCCGGCGCGGGAGATCAAGCCGGGTTCAAGGGCGGCCTCGCCGCGACAGCCATCGAGGGTACGGCGGGCGCCACGAAGATTGGACGGATCGTCGCAACCGGGATGCCAGGTCTGGATACGATCGGCGAGTTGGAATGTGATCGCCAGATTCTCGGCATCGAACGACTGACCGCCGCGATAGCGAATAGTGAGCGCGCCGGTGGTAATCTGAATCTGATCAGCGGAGCGGATCAGACTAAATGCTGGTGCGGGGCCGGCGCGATGAGGAAACGCGTAGGTCGGGCGGTCGTCATGATCACCGGCGGCGCCCAGTTGAGCCGGATCAGACGCGGAGTGAGGATCGTAAAGCGCGCGCGGCCCTGGTTGATGACTGCATCCGGATTGGCCGGATAATCACCATGCAAGCCGACGCGAGCACGAAAATCAGCAACAGACATCGGGACTCCTTCAAGCTTAGGATCCAGGGTACATGGTACAGGATACAGGATGGCGGGGAGACTGTACGGAAGCCGAAATACGACATTTATCCACAATTCCCACCAGTTATACACAATATTTCCCACAGTTGCGTGATATGATAGCGCATCGGAGGGAATGCGGAATACGGAATGCGGAAAGAATTTTGTGCATTGCAATGCCGCGGTGTGCTACTGAGCACCGGGAACCGAGCACCGAGAACCGAGAACCGAGAACCGAGAACCGAGAACCGAGAACCGAGAACCGGGA
>JAAUQO010000178.1 GCA_012032775.1 Oscillochloris sp.
GAACGAGTCTGCATGGACAGAGCCATGCACGCGCCCGCCGGCGCCAGCAGATCAGTGAGCAGAATCGGCATAGTGAGGGATACAGAATCAAGATACAGGATAGATCACGAACCACACCAAGCTTTATTGTCGATGACAGATTCAATCTTGCCTGTTGCATGGTGCATTGACCCTACGCCTCGCCATCGTAACACATCTCGATCAGGTTCTTGAAATTTACAATACTGTATTGTATTTATGAACACAGGTGAATTCAGCAAAAAGGACATTGCGATGCAGGTCGGGATTTTAGGCGCCGGCAATATCGGCGCAACCTGGGCCGCCGTTAGCCGGCGGCAGGCCACGAAGTACGGCTAGGGGGGTGCCTGATCAGAACAGCCCAAAAGCGCAGGCTGCTGCGGCTGCGGGGCTGCATCTGAGCGACACGGCGACAGCAGCAACATTCGGCGAGGTGGTGATTATCGCCCTGCCGTTGAAGGTCGCCCTGACTGAGTTGCCCGAGTTGCCGCTGGCGGGCAAGATCGTGATCGACGCCAACAATCCATTGGACCGACGCCACAGGTACCGGGCGGCGCTATAATAGCCGAATGCGACGCCACGTCGCTGCGAAGATGCCAATTATTCCCAACCGCAACGCAATGACGCACCGTGCAGTGTTTCTGTCGCCGAGGCACACAGGCACGGATTGAATGTATCCGGCGCCTTTGATTTGCGACAGAAAGATTCCTGGAATGCGTAAAGCGACTATCGCCGCCGGCAGGCCAAGCCGCGCCGGCGGTACACCCTGGATCTGGATGAGTATCGCCCTGCTGGCCCATACCGGCTGGGGCGCATACCCGGTTCTGGCCCGTTACCTACAGACTGTCAGTGTGCTTCCGAGCATGGCCCTGCTGGCGCTGGGCAACGCGCTCGCGCTCGCTATCTACGCGCCAATCGTGTTGGGCCGGCTCGATCTGCGCTTCCTCAAGCAACCGATCATCTGGGGCTTTGCATTCGTGGTTGTGTTGCGCGCGATCACGAATCTTCTGGCGGCCCGCTTCACCCTTGCGATCTATGTTCAGTTGATCACGCTCATGACACCGCTGCTGGTGGCCCTGCTGAGCGCCGGATTATTCCGCGAGCGCCTGCCGGCCTTCACCTTGCCGGCGATCGGCCTTTCAATTGTCGGCTCGTTAATGATGATGAGCGGCGATCTGGGCAACGGCGAAACACTGCGCCTTACCGGAACCGATCTACTCGGCATCGCCATGGCCTTCGGCTCGGCGCTTTGTCTGGCGCTATACATGATCCTGGTGCCGCGCACGGTGAAAGGCGCCGTTCCCGGCGAGGCCGTGCTGCTGGTGCAACTGGTGACCCTGACGACGGCCACCGGGATTATCAGCCTGTTGATCGGCGAGGACTGGGGCCGCTTCAGCGCGATCGGCCTGAACGACTGGCTGATCTTTGGAGCCTTCGTCGTCTTTGTGCTGCTCGGCGCGAATCTGGGCCAGATCGCGGCGCTCCGCCACCTGGGCGCGCCGTTGGTCAGTAGTACAATGGCATGGCGCCTGATCAGCACCCTGGTTCTGGCAGCCCTGCTCCTCGGCGAGCAGCTAACGTCGCTCTGGCAGGTACTCGGCGCAGTGGTTGTACTGGTGACGATCAGCGCCTACCTGCACCGCCAGGCCCGGCCGCGCACCTAAGGGGAAACATGCGACCGGCTTGCATACGACTGTCGGATCGGTTTTGAACGGATCATCTGATCATATCAGCCGCCCAAAGGAACTACATATGTCAGCGACGACTATTCGCAACCTCGCCGTCGAACACCTGGATATCCCACTGCATGCGCCCTTCGGGATCGCCGGCGGTGCGCAAGAGATCGCGCGCAATGTATTGGTGACGGTGGAACTTGCCGACGGCACCTGCGGTTACGGCGAGGCTGCGCCGTTTCCGGCCTTTAACGGCGAAACGCAAGAGAGTACGGCGGCGGCGATCACACAGGCCGCAGATCTGGTACGCGGCGCCGATGCGCGAGCCTGGCGTGTGATCGCCAACAGTTTGCGCGACACAATCGGCCACGCCGGTTCGGCCCGCTGCGCGATCGAAACCGCCGTCCTCGACGCGCTGACGCGGCGGGCCGGAATGCCGTTGTATGTCTTCTTCGGCGGCGCCGGCCACACCCTTGAAACCGACATGACCATCACCACCGGCCCGGTGGAAGAGGCCGGCGCGGCGGCGCTGGATATTCTGGCCCGCGGCATCTCGACGATCAAAGTCAAGATCGGCGGCGGCGACCTTCAGCGCGATCTGGAGCGGCTGATCGCGATCCACGCCGTGGCCCCCGAATCGCCGTTGATCCTGGACGGCAACGGCGGCATGCATGCCGACGCCGTGCTCGAATTACTTGGCGCACTGCATATGCAACATATTCGCGTGGCCCTGCTGGAACAACCGGTGCCGGGCGACGACCTTGACGGGATGCGCCGCCTTGTACAATGGAGCGGCACACAGGTGGCGGCCGACGAAAGTGCATCGTCGGCGGCGCAGGTACTCCGGTTAGTACAGGCCGGCGCCGCCCATGTGATCAATATCAAACTGATGAAATGCGGCGTCGCCGAAGCCCTCGACATCGCCGCGATCGCCCGCGCCGCCGGCCTACGCCTGATGATCGGCGGCATGGTCGAGTCGATCCTGGCGATGACCATGTCGGCGCATTTTGCCGCCGGACAGGGCGGCTTCGAGTTCGTCGATCTCGATACGCCGATGTTCATGGCCCACAACCCCTTCAGCGGCGGTTTCGCCCAACATGGCGCCCGCCTTGACCTGAGTGGGATCGGCGCCGGCCATGGCGTTGTTCCGAATCCCTGAAAATCGTCCCTGCCGGCTTGTATATTCTTTCCGTAGTCCGCCGGTAATCGGATCGCTATACTGTTCATTATCGTTAACTTGCACGTGCATTGGAGCCCCCTCGCGTACCAGTGATGGTACGGTGTGGGGCTTTTGTGTGTCGGAGATCGATCATGACCACGCGGATTCTGATCGCCGACGACGAGCCGCTGATTCGCATGAATCTGCGCGAGTCGCTTCAGGAACAAGGATATCTGGTTGTCGGCGAGGCCGGCGACGGCGAAACGGCGGTGAATTTGACGCGCCAGATTCGCCCCGAACTGGTGGTACTCGATGTCAAAATGCCGCATATGGACGGCCTGACGGCTGCGCGCTCCATCCACCAGGAGGCGTTGGCTCCGGTATTGATGCTCACCGCGTATAGCTCGCGCGAGTTGGTGTTGCAAGCCCGCGATGCCGGTGTCCACGGCTATCTGATCAAGCCGATCCGCGATAGCGAATTGATGCCGCTGATCGAAGTAACCGTGGCGCGCTGGGCCGAGCAGAGCCATCGCCGGCGTGAGTTGCACCAGCTTCGCGATCGCGTGGAGGCCCGCAAGACAATCGAACGGGCCAAGGGATACCTGATGGATAGTCAGGGGCTAAGTGAGGCCGAGGCATTCCGCAAGATCCAGCAACTCGCGATGAATAGCCGCAAAACCATGCGCGAAGTCGCCCATGCGATTTTGCTCGCCCGCCAGATCGCCAGCTAGGATGTTGGATATAGGAAGGTCGCAGGGAGGGCAAGCCCTCCCTGAAAAATCACCTTCGCGCCTCCGCAATGCTGCACGTGCAGCTCGCAAGCAATTCGCGCATCAACCGCTACCACTCGCCGCCGGCGGCATTGATCGCGTAATTCGATCAGGGCTGCGTCATCCAGCCGGATCAACGTGTCTCCGCAGCGATCGGCCAGTTCCAGCATCAACGCCCGATCGCGATCCCAATAGCGCAACCCGGTGTACAAAAACGCCGAATTCTCCAGGATATGCGTGATCTCCAACTCGCGGAGCCGTTCGCGCAGCGCCTCGGCGGTTGTGTACTGCTCGAACGGGATGATCCGTTGCGAACCGGGATTCCCCCAGATGTATCCCCGATTGAGATAATATCCGCGTGTCTCCCACGGCAACAACAACAATCGCGCATCGGACGGCAACTCGGCGTTGGCATAGCGGAATAACGGCATCACGTCGATATACTCATCGAGGAATGCCGCCCGGCTCTGCGCGCCGCTCAGGTAGGGCAACTTGCTGACGAACAGCGCCCGCTCACCGCGCATCCCCCAGGGCCATTCAAGTAACAGCACCAGTACCAGTGCAGCCACCAGCGGCCCTTGCAAGGCCGGCGAGCGCAGCCGATCCAAGAGCCAGACAGCGGCCCATGCCACAGCCAGGGCCATCACCGGCGTTACCGGCAGCAAGAAGCGCAACTGATGGCTGACAAAGACAAACCAGAGCAAAAAGAACCCGCCGCCGACAAACAGATTGTGGCGCACCATCGACGGCGCCCAGCGGATCAGCAGCAACACCAGCAGGCCACCCAGCGGCAGAATATTCCCGACACCGCCGCGATAGCCGCCCAGTTGCTCCGGATCGCTCAGCATTATCCCGAAGAGTTGGCCAAGTCCTAGTGGCGAGCGCGGCAACTCCGTCGCCCAGACCTCGTACATTAGCTGATGATTGTACTCATCGCCAAGCTCATCCCAATCTCTGGCGCCGAAGATATGGAAAGCGAAGGGCCAGACCGGGTTGCCGGTGTTGATATAACTGCGTAGATACCAGGGCGCCACCAGAACCGTGCCGGCAAGGCCGATCAGCAGGCCGCTGCGAACAAGATTGTTGAGCAGAACGCCACTACTGGGGCGCCGCGCGCCCGCCGCCCACCAGCGCCGCAACTCCTCCCAGAGCACCAGCAAGCCGAACAAAATCGCGATTCCGCCGCCCATGAGCTTTGAACCGGCCGACATGCCGCAGAACGCCCCGCAGAGGATCAGCCAGGCGATTTTGCGTTCACGACGCCAGCGCTCGAAGCTAATGGCGGCGCCGATCGTAAAAAGGCCCATTGCCGGGTCGATCAGGCCCGCGCCGCCAACACGTTTGGTGATCGGAATGATACAAAAGATCGCCGCCGCCAATGCGCCGATTCGATCATCGAAAAATCGGCGTCCGGCCAGCAACAGGCCCAGCATGATCAAGCCGAGAAACACCAGGGTTAGCAGTTGTGCGGCAACATCGGAGTTGAACAGCAACGCCAGCGTAAACAGCATCTCGAAGTTCATCGGCCAGTTGCTGTGCAGCATATACGGCACATACATCAGTTGGCCGGCTCGATATACAATTTCGGCAGCGCCAGATGGTACGAGACCGTATCCCAATCGGCGGGCGGCAGCAACGAGTGCGTCAAGCCGATCCAGATCCAGGTGCTTGCGGCAATAAGCACAAACAGCACATACGCCAGCGAATCGGGCCACCCACGCACACCACTCACCCCGGCGGGAAACAGGCCGCCGGCGGCACGATTGGCCCGCAACGCCGCAATCAACGCCCACAGCCCGAACAGCGCCGGCGCAACCGTGAGCGGGATGACGACCAGCGGAGTATAAAGGCGGGCGAAGCCAAGCAGGAGCATCAGCATCGCCAACAAACCCAGACCGGCGGCGGTACGCAGCCAGATCCCAAAAATCCCCGGCTCAGCGACGGGGAACAGTTTCAGCGCCAGAGCGCCGAGGCCCGTCCCGGCCAATACAATCGTCGCCGTTACCAGTAGATCGTAGAACAAGACGGACAATGTCATCGCACCATACCTATCGGATCAGCCAGATCGTCGCGCCCTCGTAGGCAAAAACCTGTTCGTAGAGCGGCGAAGCGGCAAGCACTTGCGGATCGAGATATTCGGCCGGCGGGTTGGCCGCCGGGCTATTGTACAGGTAACGAAAGCCGGCCGCCTTCAACGCGGCAGCCGTCGCCGGATCATCAAGCGGATGCGCCGTGAGTTCCTGGTTCAATGCATACACCTGAGCATAGTAATCGGCGGTGGGGCCGGCCTCCATCGCATAGGTAATCGGCTCGATATTGGTGCGGCGCTCGGCCATCAGCGGCAACCACCAACCGCCGTCGGTGCCGACATAGACCGTGCCGCCATAAGCGCCAAAGCCGTTCACAAAGATGCGTGCATCGGGCGACGTATTGGCCTCCAACCATTCCGCCGCCACCATATCGGCCGGCGTGAACAACTGAAAGCTGCGATCCACAATCGCCGCTTGCCAGGGCGCAGCCCAGACAAGCAGGGCCAGGGCGGCAAGCATGTGCAAACCGGCTGTGATCAGCGTGGCCGCCGGGCGCAATTGCGACACCCGAGTCAGGCCCGCGCCGATCAACTCGAACAGCCAGGCGATCCCGAGACCGGCCAGCGGCGCAAGCACAATGTACGCGCCGAGTAATGCGGCAAACCCCGAGATCAAACCGGCGCCGTTCAGTCCGATCAGAAATGGATTCGCCGCTACCCAGACCAGGGCGGCCCAGAGCGGCAGCAGCAACAGCGGCCATTTGCGACCAACCAGGGCTGCGACAACACCAAGTAGGCCGAGCGGCAGCAAGCCACTGCGCAGCGCCAGAGCAACCTCGTTCCAGGAATACGAATTCCCGTCGCCGGTGCCGATATTCGTGGTTAGCAGATGGCCGGCATAGCGCAGCAACGTACCTTCATTCAGGCGCAGCAGCCAGGGGAGCGTCAGCAGCAAAGCGCCGCCCGCCGCCAGAACACCGGCAGCGCTCAGCCGGCCGAACAGCGGCAGGGCGCGTACCTGTGTCGCCAGCAGATACAGGCCATACACAACCACAAAGCAAGCCGCAAAGGCACCGATGCGATAGTGACAGAGCAGCAGGCCGGCCAACGTCAGCGCCGCTAATGCAATCAGGCCGGCCAGAGTACGCAAGGCAGCATTGGATTGTACGGCGCGGTCGATCAACTGCATCCAGACCACACATACGGCAATCAGCACCGTATGACCGCTGAGTTGCGTGTAGCGCCCCCAATTCACAAAATAGCTCGGCATCAACGCAACAAGCGCCATCACTATCGCCGCCCACAGCCCGGCCGTGCGACTTGCGCCCAGGCGCACACTGAGCAGATACGCCAGCGGCGCAGCAGCGCTACTGAGCAACTGGCCATAGCCGACCACCGCCTGCGGCGGCGCCAGGCCGCTCAGCCAGTGGAGCCAGGTAGCCCCGGCGTGAAAGCCCATATGGTAGGTGAGCGTGATCATCGGCGCATAGGGTTCCCAGGAGCGAAACAAACCGCCGTTCTCGGCCATAAGCTGCGTGATCAGCGTATGGTGGTACGAATCACCCCATTGGCCGACCGCCAGATCACGGGCGGCGAAAAGCCGCAGAACCAGCGCAACCATGGTGATCAGCAACAAGAGCGCATCATGGCGATCCGGTCGCGGGAGCGGCACAGCGCGTTGCACCGGCCAGAAGGCCGCCAGAGCGCAGAACAGCAAAAAGAGCCAGGCGAGCGCCGGCGACCAGCGCAAACCCACCAGATCGGCGTAGAGGAAAAGCAACGGCGGCACAGCGACGCTGACACTTAGGGCCAGGGCGAGCCGCTCGGCGAGTGCGAGATCGGCGGGTGCCAGCCAGCGAATCAGCGCCAGGCCGGGCAGAAGCAACAAGCCGGCCGCAGCCGGCAGCGCCAGTGGTGCAGCAAAAAGCGCACCGGCGAGCCAGACGGCCAGATCAGGCACAACCAGAATCAATCCGCCCAGCAACAGCACCCCTGCGAGAATCGTCACGGGCAGATGCGGCATAGCAGGGCCGCGTTCAGAATGGCTGATCCGGCTCATAGAGCGATAGTACGGAAGCGCAAGGTGTAGTTACGCGCTTCGCTAGAACATTGTTCCATTGGACAATCGTGCCTCGTACTCGCGCAGGCGGGCAAGTTGCAACAGGTTGGGCCGAATAATCGGGCGCGCCATCTGAATCAAGCGTAGTGCTTCCCGCGACGACAAACCCTCGGATGCAACTAAGTAGGCCGCCGCCATGATCGGGGCGCGGCCCACGCCGGCATGACAATGCACAAACACCGGCAACCCTTCGGCGTGGGCCGCCGCGATAAATGCCACCCCCTCGGCCAATTGCTCCAGCGAAGGTGGGTGAAAGTCCCTGACTTCCAGCCGGTGAAATCGTTCCGGCAACGGCTCGCTAAACTGATCTATCCGCTCGGCCTGCATGCTTAAAACCGCGCGCACGCCGACAGCGTGGATCTGCGGCCATTGTTCGGGTTGGAACTGGCCGCCCACAAACAACAACTGCGATACCGGCGAAATATTCAGGCTGAAAAAGCGCTGCCACTGAGTGCGAAGGAACAGCAACATAGTTCTGGTGTACAATACAGCGAGATTAATGGCACAGACCGCTTGCTTGTCGCCGGCCATGATTTGGTTCGGCTTCGCGCTATAATACCACGCCCATGTGGCTCTTTCGCAAAAGCCTCGATCTTCGCACTGCTTACCTGCGGCCACTCAACGCCGACGACCTGACGGTTACGTCGCGTCTGTTGCGTGATGGCGCGCGGCGGATGTATGCGCTCAGCGGCGGTGATCTGCCGGCATTGCTGGCGGCCGGGTATGCTGTGGGCCTGTGGATCGGCAGCGATTTAATCGGGGTATTTGTGGTCAGTTGGCCGAATGCGGGCACATGCTGGCTGCGCGCCGCGGCCCTCGCCGAAGGGGTTGAGGTGCGTCCGGGCCTGGAATTGTTGCTGCCGGCGCTGAACGACCAATTACGCCAACGCCAGATCCGCACGATCTATTATGCCGGTGATGAGGATGCCGATTCCTGGTTGATTCCTGTGCTGCTCAACTATGGCTACCTGCCCGATACCGAGGTGGTTGTGTACGAGAAGCGCAATCGATCGATCCCCGACCCAGGCAATCCGGCAATTCTGCTCCGCCCGGCTTGCTCGGAAGATCTGGCCGCTATCTTGGAACTGGATCGGATCTGCTTTGAGTACCAGTGGATGAAAGACGGCTCGGTGCTCGGCCCGGCGATCCTTGATGGTTCGTTGTTTGTTGTCGCCGAATTGCATGCACAACCGGTTGGATATGCCTACGCCACCAGCCATTTCGGTGGACGATTACTGCACCTGGTGCGGATCGCAGTTGATCCGCATCGGCGCGGCGCACGGATCGGCGTTCGTTTACTCGCTGAGGTAACCCAATATGCCGCCGACCGCCAGAGTGATGTGATTACGCTCAATACCCAGGCCTACAATAGTCGCGCCCAACGCCTGTATGAGTGGTTTGGGTTTATGCGCACCGGCGAGCGCCAACAGATTCTGCGCTTCGCCTTGAATGCCTCCGATTCCGTAGCCCAATCGACAAGCTAAGCCAAGATGCACATGCTGCCATGCAAGACGCATTCTCCGCTTCGTTGCGTTTATTGCAAAGACGCTGTGTCTATCTGCTGAGAGGTACGGCCTGCCGGAACGGCAGAATGCCGGCCGCGAGGAGGTTTTGTGCCACCGAAAGCTGATCCGCGTGACTGGGAACGCCTGTTTCGGCCCAATGCGCCGCGCCGCGGCGGTCCCGTGCGGGCCTTTGTTAATGTGCTGCTGAGCTTGCTGATCGTGATCTTGATCGGCGGGGTTCTGTTCCTGGCGCTTCTTTTCGGCCTTGATACGGCACGCGAGCGCACGGCTGAGCAGGCCGCAACCATGACTGCCGCTGCCGAACGAGTGTTTATCGGCCAAACCACTACCGTTATTGCCGATACGACTGCAACCAGTATCGCCGCCACGACGCTCGCCGTTACGCCCACGGCCGAACCCGAGCCGGCAGCTATCGGTGTCGGCTCGGTGCTCAACGGCGGGAATTTACGCAGCGAACCGGCGATTACGCCTGAGACAGTGATCGGGCAGGTCTGTCCCGGTGATGCGGTTCGTTTTCTTGAGCAAATAACCCTGGACGATGGAACGATCTGGTTTCGTATTCGTGTCACCGAGTCGGGGCCGAGTTGCTCGCCGCAGCAAGTGACGATCGGCAGCGAAGGCTGGGCCAGCGCAACATTGCTGAGTGAGCTGACTCCGTGATCAATGCGGAATGCGATGAACTGCCGGCAAACCTCTCGTGGGCGGACGAGCTGTCGTCGCGAGCCAGGCACGGGCGTTTGCCGGCAGTGTCGTGCAATCCGGTCTATCGCGGTGAGCACAACGCGTGAGCCTGATCGCGGAGCGCCTACCGGACTGGCGAGCCGCGCGGCAGCGCGTTCAGGTATCACGCATCTTATCGCCGGCGACAAAGGTCTGCAACCAGTGGCATTAAGCGCATTCCGCCGCCACCTCAAGTCGGCGATCCCCTGCGGAAGTTTTATAGCGTTACGGTAACCTGATACAGGCGATCAAGGGGTCAGTAGCGCTCGGCTGCGCTCGGCAGGCAGTATTTTACTATTCGCCTGCAAAATCCCGTCGCTTGCCGGCCTTTTCATACACCGCCAGGGTAGCCTCGGCGGTGCGTCGCCAACTGAATTGGGCAGCCTGAACCAGGCTACGCCGGCGCAGATCGGCCCGCAAGTCCGGCTCGGATATCAGCCGCCCGATCGCATCTGCGATTGCAACCACATTTGCCGGATCGACCAGCAACCCGGCATCGCCAACAACTTCGGGCAGACTTGCGGCCTGCGAGCAGATCACCGGCACGCCGCACGCCATCGCCTCTAAGGGCGGTAGGCCGAAACCTTCATAGTACGAGGGAAAGACGAAACCCAGGGCGCCGCCGTAGAGCGCCGGGAGATCGTTATCGGCAATATTCGGCAGAAACCGGATGCGCCCGCCTAAGCCTGAAGCCGCTACCAGGGTTCGGATCTCGGGATGGCGCGGATCTTCGTGGCCGGCAAGCAGTAGTTGGGCATCAGCGGCCTTCCCGGCACCGATCACCAGGGCCCAGGCGCGCACCAGCCGGGCCAGATTTTTATGCGGCTTGTTCGAGCCGACATATAATAGGTATGGTCTGTCCAGGCTATAATGTCGCCGTAGCGCAATAATGCGATCCTGCGGCTGAGGTTGAAAGCGCGGATCGGCCGCCAGAGGCGTTACTGGAACCTGTTCCGGCGGTATTCCGTACAAAACCGCCAGTTCATGCCGCGCGTGCTGCGAAATCGCCAGCAATCTATCGGCTCGATGCAGCGAAATCCGCATTAACAACCGGTAGAGGATGCGCCCACGCAGCGACAGCGTTTCGGGGTAGCGCCGACCCAACAGATCATACACCGTCATCACTGTTGCACAGGGCATCCCAAACAGCGGGCGGATAAAGTACGGCGCGTGGTACAGATCGAGCTTGAGCCGGCGCGCCAGGTGCGGCAATTCGTACTGCTGCCCAGGGCCAAAGGCCGTGCTGCCCGCCGCAACCGCTTCGACGCCGGGCAGATCCAGTGTGGCCGCAAACCCGTAACGATCGCCGTCGTGCGCGCCGGAACGATGAATCACCACCAGCGTATGCCGGTGTTCGATCTGTGCCAGCGCCGTCGTCAGGCTGACAATGTAGCGCCCGATCCCCGGAAAATGATCGCCGATATAGCGGGCGTCAATGCCGATACGCATAACTAAACCTGATTCATAGATAGCTAGAATTGCCACGTCGAACCAGGCTGAAAATAGCATTTCAGGCGGGGTTTTGCCGCACTGGAACGCACTGAACAAATGCCGCCTGCGGCATTCGGCAGTTGCACCGATGCACCATGGATTGTACACGACATATTCATCTTCAGGACGTATAGTAGCGCCGGTGCCGCAAGCCGGATATTTGATTTCACAACCATTATGCATCGTCTAACCATTCATATCGCACCCCACCTGCTTGAGGAATTCGGGCCCGAGATCAGCTATGCCTGGCGCAGTCTGTTGTCGGGCATCGGCTACGCCTGGCACCTGGTCGCCGCCGATACACCCGCCGATATCGCCTATACCCCGGCGCCCGACACGCCGGCCAGAATCTGGATCCGCGCCGATCTGCGCCGTTGGCGCCATATGCCGGAGTATCATCCGGCCGCACTTGGCGGCGCCGGCGGCTGGATCTGGCCGCGCTATGTCGGTGATGCGCCCGACGAAGCGCCGCAGTTGATCGACGGCAACCTGCATATTCGCCGCGACCTGCTCTTCGATCTGTTCTGGCTCCTGAGCGGTGTCGATGAGCAGAATTGGCCACGTAATCCCCATGGCCACCTCGATCTGAGCGGTAGCGCCTGGCTGAACGACCACATGCTGCGCGCCGGCCCGGCTTCGGCGATCGGGAGCCAACTGGAACGCGCTTTAGGCGATCTTGCGACGCCGCCGCCATTGGCGCGTTGGCCGCACCACAAGCGCGCCGCCGCCGCCGCCGGCCATGATGTCGATTACCCCGAAGCGAT
>JAAUQO010000179.1 GCA_012032775.1 Oscillochloris sp.
AAGAAGCGAGAACCGAGAACCGAGAACCGAGAACCAAGAACCGAGAACCGAGAACCGAGCACCCAGAACTGAGAAGCGAGAACTGTTGGAGCAGGACGCAGAACCGATTTCTCAGCTTGTCAGCTTGTCAAGACTCAGTACTACTATGGCTCCACTACTCACACAGCAACATGTCGGCAGCGAGGTACGCGCTTCCGAGGCTTCTGGAAGCAGTTGCGGCGCAGTTGGATGGGCATCATCGGGCTGATCATGCTCGTGATTGTCGTCTTCGCGGCGCTCTTCGCCCCCTGGATCGCGCCCTTCGATCCATATAAACCCGTCCGCGCTACGATCGACAGCATCTATGCGCCGCCGAGCGCCGAACATATCCTCGGCACCGACGACGGCGGCAAAGATGTCTTCAGCGCCTTTATCTACGGCGCCCGCGTCTCGCTGATCGTTGGATTCGTCGCCTCGGCGATCACGGTCGGGATCGGCGGCACGATCGGCATGCTCGCCGGCTACTTCGGCGGCCGTACCGCCAATCTGCTCATGGGGATCACAAATATCTTTCTGGTGATCCCCGATCTGCCGCTGTACGTGGTTCTTGTGGCGCTGCTTGGCCCCAGTATCTACAACATTATTCTGGCGATTGCCCTGATCGGCTGGACAAGTACGGCCCGCCTGGTGTACGCCCAGGTGATCTCGATCAAGGAGCGGCAGTTCGTGGTGCGGGCCAAAGCGATCGGTGCCTCGCCCTGGCATATTTTGCGCCGCCACATTCTGCCGCTCGTGATGCCGTTGCTGCTGGCTCAGAACGCTCTGGTGATCTCGCTGGCGATCCTGGCCGAGTCGGGATTGGCCTTCCTGGGCCTCGGCGATCCGACCCTGATCAGTTGGGGCACGATGCTGAATTTCGCCTTTCTGCGCGGCGCGATCTCGGTGGGTGCCTGGTGGGCCTTGTTGCCGCCCGGCCTCGGGATTGTCTGGGTGGTGCTGGCGTGGACGCTGTTGGGGTATGTGATCGAGCAGATCGTCAATCCGCGCGCCGCCGATCATCATCTGTCGGCGGAACATGTGCCGGCGACGGGATAATGATATTCGGCGGGTAGAGGCGCCATATCGTGCGCCTGTATCCGCGTACCGAGGAACGATGACCCTTCTGGAAGTTGAGAATCTGAGCACTGATTTTGTCGGCTCCGATGGTGTTGCCCGGCGGGCCGTCGATGGGTTGAGTTTTCGCTTGCGTCGCGGCGAGGCGCTGGGCCTGGTGGGCGAGAGCGGCTGCGGCAAGACCACGGCGATGTTGTCGTTGTTGCGATTGTTGCCGCCGGCCGGCCGGATCGCCGCTGGTGCGGTGCGCTTCGACGGCGATGATCTGATGCGCCTGAGCACCGATGCATTGCGCGAGCGGCGTTGGCGCGATCTGGCGATTGTGTTTCAGGGCGCGATGAATGCGCTCAATCCGGTTCGTAGCGTCGGCGAGCAGATCCGCGAGGCGATTCTGCTCCATCGCACCCGGCCGCGCAACGAAATTGATCGGCGGGTCGGCGAGTTGCTGGAATTGGTCGGTATTCCGGCCTGGCGCGCCGCACAATTCCCGCACCAGTACTCAGGCGGCATGCGCCAGCGCGCCATGATCGCAATGGCTCTGGCATGCGATCCGCAATTGCTGATCGCCGACGAGCCGACCACCGCCCTTGATGTGATGGTGCAGGCCCAGATTATCGAACTGCTCGACCAGTTGCGTCGTGATCTGAACCTCGGGCTGATCATCGTTACCCACGACCTGGGGGTGGTGGCCGAGTTGTGCCAGCATGTGCTGGTGATGTATGGCGGTCGCCTGGCCGAGTATGGGCCGGTGGCGGATGTGTTCAGCTTGCCGCAACACCCCTATACCCAGCGCTTGCTGGCCGCATTCCCCGATCTCGACCGTCCCGATGCGCATCTGGAAGGGATTCCCGGCACTCCGCCGCGCCTCTCCGATCTGCCGAACGGCTGTCGCTTTCATCCGCGTTGCCCGCTTGCGATCGCGCGCTGTCGCGTCGAAGCCCCGCCGCCGCATCAGATCGCGGCCGGTCATGTGGCAACATGTCATTTAGTCTGACAAAGTAATTGGCTTGTTTGATGAGTTTGTCAGTTCAATAAACAAAGTCTGACCGCTCAGAGGAATGCTACTTGTGGGTACACCGGCGAACAATGTACTACTTGAAGTGGACGGCTTACAGATGCACTACCCGCTGCCGCGCGGTATTGTCGGCACCCTGCGCGGCGCCGCGCAGCGCACAGTGCGTGCAGTTGACGGTGTCGATCTGACCCTGGCCTGCGGCGAAGTGCTGGCGCTGGTGGGTGAGAGTGGCTGCGGCAAGACAACTACCGCGTTGAGTGTGCTGGGGCTGATCACGCCGACTGCGGGCGAGGTGCGCTTTGAGGGGCGCCTATTGCACGCGGAATTGCGTAATGATCGCGGGTTGCGCCGGGCGATCCAGATGATCTTTCAAGATCCCTATGAGTCGCTGAATCCGCGGATCAGCATCGGCCGGCAGGTGATGGAACCGCTGGAAGTGCATAACATCGGCACGCCTCAGGAGCGGGTGCAGCGGGCGCAGGCGGCGCTGGAAGAGGTTGGTTTGCGACCGGCGGGGGATTTCTTTGCGCGTATGCCCCACGAATTGTCGGGCGGTCAACGGCAGCGCGTAGCAATTGCCGCCGCCCTCGCCACCGAGCCGCGCCTGCTGGTCGCCGACGAGCCGGTCAGTATGCTTGATGTATCGATCCGGGCCGAAATTCTAAATCTGTTGAACGATCTGCGCCGCCGTCGCGGGATCAGCATCCTGTTCATCACCCACGATCTCGCCACGGCGGCCTCTTCGCCGACCGGATCGCGGTGATGTATCTTGGCCGTGTGGTCGAGATCGGCCCGGCCGGCGAGGTGCTGGAGATGCCGAAGCATCCTTACACCCGCGCCTTGCGTTCGGTGGTGCCGAGCCTGCAACCGGGAAATCGGCATGAACGGATCGTGTTGCGCGGCGAAACACCCAATCCCGCCGAGGTGCCGCCCGGCTGCCGCTTTCATCCGCGCTGCCCGATCGCCGTCGATGCCTGCAAACACCAGGATCCGGCCCTCGAATCGCGCGCCGGCCGCATGGTGGCGTGTATCAGGGTGGAGTAAGGGCGAAGCATTCATCGCCATAAGTTACGTACAGCCCTCAGGCATACGAATGAATGCTTCGCCCCGGAGGTTCCGTCACTCCGCCAACGAAATATCGCCCGATGTCGTATTCAGCCGCAAGGTTGCCGCACCTTCGCCGATCACCCCACTAAGCGCCCGGCGACCTTCGTTCCGTTCGCGTAGTTCCAGATCGCTCTGCAACTCACCGCTGACAGTGCTTGCCGCAAATGTGATCCCGTCGGGCGCACTCAACTCGGCCTCAATATCGCCGGAGATATTGCTCACGCCGCTCTCACCTGTGCGGGCGAGGCTCCCCTCAAGCACAATATCGCCGTTGGTGCTCTCGATATTCAATACCGCGTCATGCAGATCTTCAAGCACGATATCGCCGTTAATACTATTGATCTCGATCGTGCCGCTCGCGCCCTGCAATTCCACGGTGCCGTTCACAGTCGCGATTTGGGCGCCACGAATATCGCCGGAGGCCGACAGATCACCGCTGATCGTCTCGCTCGTCAGGGCGCCGCGCAACGCCGACAGTTCGACATCGCCGTTGGTGGTATTCAGGCTTACATTGCCGATAATACCGTCAACCTCGATCTCGCCGTTGATGCTTTCCAGTTGGAGATCGCCGCGTACATTCTCACCGCTGATCTCGCCGTTGACGGTGCTCGCCGAAACCGCAACCCCGGCCGGCACACTCAGTTCCAACACTGCGTAGGGTGAACGCCCGGCGAACATCTGCAGGCCCGGCTCACGCTGCACCTCGATCAGCAGTTGATCGCCGTCCTGCTTGACCACGACATCGATCGCTTCCAGGGCATCCCCGGCCGCGCCCGCGTTCCAGCCATAGCCGTAGCGGGTGCCGGTCAATTGCACCGCTTCGCCGCTCCAACCGATCAGGCGGATATTGTCATTCACACCGATCACTCGTACCGCAGTCACATCGTACGTGGCGGCGGGAATAACGGCGCTGCGCTCGGTTGTCCCGAAGCCGAAACCGAACAGCGGGCCGCGACCGACCAGGGCAAATACCAGCCAGATCACGCCCGCCAGCACCAACAATCCACCCCAGCGGCGCGTCTGATTGCCGCCGCGATAATACGGTTCGTTCGGGGTGTCTACCGGCCGAGTTTCTGTTTCCATCGCCATCATCGCCGCCTTTCCTTCGAAGTTATATGCTGCCTTGGTAGGATTCCCGCGTAACACGTATCTGAACCTCCGGCAGGATATGCCGCGCTGCCGCAAGCGAAACGGCGGTGCAAACCGCCCCAGCGTGTGCCTTGTCTCGCCTCGGGCTTGTGTTCCTGATTGGTTACAAGTATCTCCGGAGCCTTGTTCTATCCATTCGACGCAGACGCCGGGATGCAGGTTGCAGCGCCGCTGATTCTCTTGACAATCGCCCGCGCAGCCGGCTATACTTGCTTATTCGAATTTTTTTAAATCGGAGAAATTAGTTCGAATGGAGCCTGACGACGATATTTTGCCTGAGCTGATGGTGCATGATCTGGAGGCGATCAAGCTGCTTGCCGACGAACGTCGCCTACGAATCCTCAGCTTGCTGCGCCGGCCGACGACGGTCAAGGCGGTGGCCCAAACGCTCGATCTGCCGCCCTCGCGCCTGTACTACCACATCAATCTGTTGCAGGCCCAAGGCCTGATCCGCGTGGTCGATCATAATCTGGAGAGCGGGATCGTCGAGAAGGTGTATCAGGCGACTGCACGGCGCTTTCTGATCGCGAACCCACTCGCCGCCGCGCAACCAATCCCCGACGATGCCTCAAGTGCGCTCTTCGCCGCTACATTGGACGAAACTCGCCGCGAGTTCTTGCAGGCATTCGCCAAGCGCGACCCACGCGAAGGCCAGCCGCCGCGACATCCCTTCTTCAGCCGCAAGGCCTTCCGCCTAACCGACGCGCAGTTGACGGATTTTCACGCCCGGCTCGATGCGCTGATCCGCGAGGCAAGTGCGCTCGCCGAGGCCAATCGTGATCGTGATGGGCCTGATTTTGCCCTGACTGTGGTGTTTTATCGACAGGAGGATCCGCAATGACCCCTGAGAGCGAGCAACTGTACGCGCTGGCGGCCCATGTGGCCGCGCCGTTCATCCAACTCCCCGCAGCATGTGCGGCCATGGTCACCGGATCGGTGGCGAAAGGGATCGCCGATCAACTCTCCGACATCGACATGTCGATCTTCTATAGCGATACGCTCCCCGCTGAGGAGCAACTAAGCGCTATTCGCGATCGGTTGGGCGGCACATTTCGCTGGGGCGCCGGTTCGCATGCGGAAGGTGTGGTGATCGGCGCATTTGAATTGGCCGGTCTGGAAGTGCAGATGATCCACACCACTGTTGCCGCCTGGGAAGCGACCATGGCTGAAGTGCAGACGAAACTCACTGTCGATACGCCGCTGGCCAAAGCCCTGGAGGGGATTGCGATCTGCCGGCCGCTCTACGGCGCCGAGTGGATCGAGCGTTGGAAAGCTCAGGCTGCTCAGTTTCCACCTGCGCTCGGCGAGGCGATGGTGCGCCACTATTTGCAGTTTTTTCCAATCTGGGGCTTGCAGGAGCATTTCGCCCGCCGCGATGCAACCGTCTGGTACTACCAGGTGCTCGCCGAGTCGGCCTTTAATCTGGTCGGCGTGCTTTCGGGGTTGAACGGGGTCTATTTCACCAAATTTCAGTTCAAGCGTATGGGTCGCTTTATCGCCGGGTTAGGGATTGCGCCGCCGAACCTGCCTAGCCGGATCGAAGCATTGTTTACGCTGCCGCCGGTACGGGCCGCAGCGGCCTTGGAGCAATTGATCGACGAGACACTGCACCTGGTGGAACAGCACATGCCTCAGATCGACATCAGCGCTGCCCGCCGGCGGATCGGCTGGCGGGCGCAACCCTGGAATCCGGCCGCTGTGCAGGCGGTGATCGGCGGTGGCTAGTACCGGTCGGCCTCCGTCCGTCGCGGGTTTGTAACGGCCTTGAGGCCGTCACCGTGCGCTGTGCGCCGTAGACGTACGGACGCTTGAGCGTACTCGTGTCAATGCAAACGGCGACATGCGAAATCGGCGCCCTGCGTTCCAATGCGGTATATCTGGCCGGCGAGCCGTGTGGTAGCGCGTTGCGCCGATGCGCAGAGCGGTATCAGGCATCAGGTAGCTTGCTATCATGCCCTCATCCAGCGAAACGCGCCAACAGGCAGCGCTCCAACTGATTGACCGTGAACGCCTGGTGACCATGAGGATCATTGGCGAGTTGCGTACGGTGGTAGATCTGGTCGAAGTACATGCTGAAAAGCATCCAGCATTCACGGCGCAACACCGCTGCCGAGTCGTTGCCGCGTATGCCGATGCGCAGGTTCAGCTTCCGGCCCCCGGCGATCTGCAACAGCAAATTCAGATTGGCCTCGCCCTGGCCGATCGGTTCAACCTGCATAAGGGTCGGCATTTCTACGCCAAGTTCGTGTTGATGGCGCAGCAGAATCGTCTCGGCTTGCGCCCATGTAATCCCGTTCATACGCAACCTTGTGGAACGCAATGCAGCCGACGGTGATAATGCTGCATGCATATGCATGGTAAGCAATAGATACGAAGTGCGAAATCCGGCTTGCGAAGGAAGCCTGAGTACGCTAACTCCTGCAAACTTGTGGGAACCAATCATGAAAGGAGAGCAGATGCTGGAGTTAGAACAGGCATTTGTGCCGTTTCCGCTGCTGGAAACCGAACGCCTGATCCTGCGCGAGATAACGACGGACGATGCTGATGCGATGTTTCAGATCATGTCCGATCCGCAGGTGATGCGCTACTTCGGCCAATCGCCGCTGCGCGACCTGGATGCGGCTGTTCAGCGGATCACCCGCTTTATCGATGAATTGCGCGCCGGTCGCGCCATCCGCTGGGCGGTTACATTACGCGAGAACGGGCGCTATATCGGCAGTTGCGGCTACCATACGACTTTGGCGAAACATTTTCGGGCCGAGATTGGTTATGAATTGGCGGCCGAGTACTGGGGCCGGGGTTTCATGCCCGAGGCGTTACGTCCGGTGCTCGATTTCGGCTTTCACACCATGGGGCTGAATTCGATCGAAGCCCAGATCGATCCGGAGAATTCCGGTTCGCGGCGAGTTCTGGAGAAACTCGGCTTTGTGCAGGAAGGGCTTTTGCGCCAGAGCTATTATGAACCGGAGCATAAGCGGTTCACCGATACCGCAATCTTCGGCCTGCTGCATCAGGCTCATCACCGCGCATGAAGCAGTGTCAAGCCACGCGCCTTCAAGATTCCCCGCACCTGTGCTACACTTTCTTGCGTAACATAGTCGTCTATCTCAGCGCCGCAGATACTGGCGTGTGGGGAATCTGGAATGGTATGCGGATTTCAAGCAAGGGTGACTACGGGTTGCGCGCGCTGTTCGACCTGGCACAGCGTTATGGCGAGGGGCCGATCCAGAGCGATGAGATCGCATCCCGCCAGGGCATCCCGGTGAACTATTTGAATCAGTTGCTGATTACGTTGCGGCGAGCCGGGCTGATCGATAGCCTGCGTGGCCCGCAGGGCGGCCATTTGCTGGCCCGCAAGCCCGAGCAGATCTCATTGCTCGATATTTTGACCGTATTGGAGGGGCCGTTGCTGCCGATCGATCATGGCCGCGACGATCGCATGCCGAGTGTACCGGAGGATCATCGCCTGATCGACGACTTGTGGGGTGAGATGCGTGAGACGATCGCCCAACAGCTTGCCGCCGTCAGCCTCGACGACCTTTGCCAGCGCAAACGCCACCGTAGCGGCGAGGTGATGTACTACATTTAGCAGTTATCGCTGGTTGTGCCAAAGCCGGAACCAGCGACAACCAGATCTACAGAATAAGGCCTTGCGCTTCCATCCAGAAGCGCAGCCACGACATCAGGCCGAGCATAACCAGGGTTGGCAGCAGTGCAACCGTGGCCGGGCGGGCAAGCTGCTTGATACTGGTTACCGAGCCTTCATAGCCCATAAACAGGCTGGTGAGCAGCAGCGACACCAGATACAGCACACCGGTGATTCCAAAGAAGGCCACAAATGCCAGCGGCCAGAACATAAAGCTCAGGTTGCCGTAGATCGCCGCGAGTGCGAGCAGATTCACCACCAGAATGCCGCCCAACTCCAGCCAATTCCGCAACACCGGCTGATCTTGCTGCACATCCTTGCGCAGCGTCAAATTCAACACCAGGTGCAATAATACGGCGATACTCACACCCATGCCCATCCCGGTGAGCGTGCGCAACCAGTTCTGGGGTGTGTACAGATTCGGCGCGCCGATATCGACGAACAACGAATTAAAGCCGTCGAAGCCCATAATCGCCACAAATAGCAGCAGCGTGATCGTGATCGACAAGGGTGGAATCCGGCCCGCCCGTCCACGTCCAATCAGATAGACATAACCGAGCGTCAGCAGGAAACTCAGGTAAATGCCGCTGTTACGCGCACAGAGCGGGAACTGTAGTTCACCCAGGAAGATATTGTGCTGTTGCGCGCAGACGCCATGCACCACGGCGTACATTTTCCATTCGAGCGGCGCACCGGGGCTGAACAACAGCGCCAACAACAACAGGCCGGAGACAATCAGAAAGACGCGTTTCCAGGGTAGTTTAGCGCGTTCATCGGGAACACGGCGATTGGCGTATTCTTCGGCGCGGCGAGCGGCGATCTCCTCGCGTGCGCGCTGCAAAACCTCGTCGGCGGTTGGGGTTGGATGTTCACTCATGGCAGATCCGCTAGATATTGTTCGAGTAATGTGGACGACAATGCACCCAATTGGCGTGCTGCGATTGTGCCGTCGCGATTGATAAAATAGGTGGTCGGCAGGGCCGTTACTCCATACCGATCGGCGATGGCGCCGCTGAGATCGCTGATCAATGGGAAGGTGACCGGTACTTTATGCGTAAAGCGTTCGATCGCCGCCGGCAGTTCATTCCGGTTTACGCCCAACACCACCAGTTCGCCCGGCGCCGCGAGGGCGGCCTGTTCGAGTTCCGGCATCTCTTCGACGCAGGGCAGGCACCAGGTGGCCCAGAAATTCAACACCACCGGCGTGCCGCGTAGATCGCTCAAACGTACTTCGCTGCCGTCGGGCAATTGGTAGCTGAAATCGGGCGCCTGCTCGCCGACAACCGGCCGTCCGTCGGCGGTGTCGAGCAACCGGCTCGCCCTGGCAACAACGGCTCCCGGCGCCGGCCTACCGGATCGCCCGGCAGTGCGTCCGGCTCTTGTGCCGCGCAGCCCACCAGCATACCACCGATCAGCACAAACACCAGGATTGTATGTATCCTTCGCATACCGGCATTGTACCAGGGAGCTATGCAATGGTACAAGCCGGGAACGAGCGCTCAATCCAGAATGCGGAATGCAACCGGCACCATTGCAACTTCGCAGACGAACCGCGCGCCAGCGCGCACTATTCAGGCATCAGGCATCAACCCTTATGATCCCACCGCCTGTGCATCACGGGCCAGTTCGATCGCATCTTCGAGTGCCAGCAGCAAGCCATTGCCGAAGGCCCGCGCCTGCTCCAGTTCACTCAACAGAACGCGCACCGGCTCAATCCGCCGGTCGAGTTTAGCCTGTTCCACCGCTGAGAGCGGCGCATTGATCCGCTCACGCAGGATCGCCGCCACACCCACCAGAGTCAGCGTACGGCGTCCATCGCCGCGGAGCGCCCAGAGCACGGCGGTATCTTCCAGCACATACGCCAGCGACCAGCGATCGTTCAGTTCGTGGCTGATGCTCATGCTCTCGGCATAGGTTGCGGCGGCCACCTGATAATCGCCCAGATCGCGCGCCACATTGGCCAGATTGTTCAAGAAATTCGCGATCTGCCAGCGATCACCGATCTCGCGCGCGATCAGCAGCGCTTCTTCGAGCCGTTCGCGGGCCTCGGCCAACTCACCAAGATCCGTCAGGACATTGCCGAGGTTGCTGAGCGAAGCCGCGATTCCCCAGCGGTTGCCCGACAGCCGCCGCATGGCCAGACTTTCTTCCTGCAATTCGCGGGCGCGCTGGTAATCACCCCGATAGCGGGCCAGAATGCCGAGATTATTCAATGCATTACTGACGCCGTTCAGATCGGCCAGTTCGCGGCGGATGCCCAGGCTCTCGGCGTACAACTGTTCAGCCACAGCGAAATCGCCCTGTTGGGCCGCCAATGTGCCGAGCAGGTTGATCGCCTGTGCCAGGTTGGCCCGGTCGTACAGGGCCGCGAATCCGTCGCGGGCGCTGATCAGCTGGCGGCTTGCCGCATCGTACTGCCCGCCTTTGCGGGCCAATTCACCGATCGCCATGCGACAACGGGCCAGGGTTAGTGCTTCATCGCGATCCTCGGCCAGGGTCAGCGCCTCGTCGTAGCACTCGGCGGCTTCGTCGCGACGCCCGACCAACTCCAGTACACCGCCCAGGCGCAACAACACATCGCTGCGTTCGGGAGCGCGTGCATCCAGCAGCAGCAACGCCCGCCGGAAATAGTCGATCGCGGCAAGATTGGCGAACTCGGCCTGCGCCACCTCGCCGGCACGCAGCAGGTAGCGTAGCCGCTTCGCGCTGTTATTGCTCCGGTCGTAATGGAAAGCCAGCAGATCGATCGCCTGATCCATGCGGTCGGCATTGCTCTGCTCGATAAAGATGCCGATCCGCTCGTGCAAGGCGGCGCGGGTTGCGAACGGCAAGCTCTCGTAGGCGACTTCCTGCGTGACAACGTGGCGGAACAGGTAGGCCAGTTCCGGCTCCGGCGCCTCGGGAATAATCAGATCCTGGGCGATCAGGCCGGAAAGATCGCGCTCGAAGTTCGTCCGATCCGCTGATTGCTGAACGCCCCAGATCACCGCTACCCGAAAGAGTCGCCCGATCACACTGGCGACCTTGAGCAGGGTGCGCTGGCTCTCGACCAATTGATCGATGCGGCTGAGGATCAGGCTATGCAAGCTGCTCGGCAAGACAATCTGCTCGCCGCTTAATGCCTGGCGTGGATCAAAGCCGCGATCGTGCAGGTAGTTGAGCAATTCCTCGACATAGAACGGATTGCCTTCGGGCGCGCGCCGTCAGAAATACCAGCGCCAGGAGCGCCCGGCCTCGAAGAGGTCGCGCAGGGTCTCGATGCCCCCGTCCTTCAGCTTGCGCACCAGATAGAGGAACAGGTAGGCGGTCTGCATGGCGTCGGACAGGGCGTTATGGGCCGGGAAGCTCGGCAGGCCGTACTGGGCCGCGAGGTCCGTCAGGTTATAGGACACGCGCGGATTATAGCGGTCGTAGTAGCTGATCCAGCGTTCCTCTTCATAGACCTGGGCCAGACGCAGGGTATCCAGGCAGGGATTGGCCATGGGCCCGCCCAGGATACGCTTGCAGGCGCGGTTGAGAAAGGCCGCGTCCATGCCGACATGATGACCCACGATCAGACTTTGGCCCAGGTAGTCGGCGAACTCGGGCAGCACATCGGATAGTTCGGGCGCTGCCTCGACCTCCGAGGGCGTGATGCGGTGGATAAGCGTGCAGGCCTTGGGCAGGCACGACGGCCTAACCACTGCATACCAGTTGGCGCCGGGCTGAATGGCCATGCCGCGGATACGCACCGCGCCGATGGACACGATCTCGTCCCAGAAGACGTCGTTGGTCGCGTGCAGGTCCAGATCGGCGGCGTCGAGAACCGTGGCGATCTTGGCGAGTCGGGATCGGCTCGGCGCATGCTTCCAGAGCGTGCTTCCGCAGAACTGCGTGCCGATCGCCTTCGCGAACTCGCGATGACTCATGCCGTTCTCGGCCAGGATCTCTCGCACCCGACTCCACACCTCACGGGGCACGGTGTCGACGTTCGTGTTGCTCTCCATGTCCTCCAACGACGTCAGCAGTGCGGCGCAGTCGCGCGACCGGTCGCCGTGCACGCCGATCTCACGGAGGAATCGCATCTGGTCGTCCCGACCGGAGCGAACCTCGCTCTCGACCGCTTTAGTGAGCTCAGAAGGAGAAGGGATTCTCCCGGCAAAGTCGACATCCGTGTTTCGTGTCATGTACTCGTTCGCTCCCTATCTGGCGGTTTACATTTGCCCTGCCCATG
>JAAUQO010000180.1 GCA_012032775.1 Oscillochloris sp.
GCTCCCGCGCCGCGCCGCGCCTGCTGATAGGTGTGATGAGGATTGCGATGAAACAGATAACGGCATACTCATCTCAAAGGAAATGGGTTTTCGGCTTTGCCGAAAACCCATTTCCTCAATGTTGCATTGGTTGGAGCGGCGGCGGTGGTTCGGCGCCGCGGCGAGCCAGCAACTCCGTCATCAGTTCGATCTCGCCGCGCTGCCCGACCGCCATCGCACTTGCCAGGCGCTCGACCGCCGGATGCGGCGATTGTTTCAACACATCTTCGGCCATCATCACGCCGCCCTCGTGGTGGCTGATCATCAGTTGCAGAAAGCGAATCTCCGCTTCATCAAGCGGTAAATCGCGCAACGCATTCACCTCGGTCTGCGGTGCCATGCCCATCATCAGGCCCATACCGTTCATCGGCGGCTCGATTGATGCGAACGGCAGGCCCCATGCGGTGAGCCATCCCGTCATCTGGCCGATCTGATTCTGTTGCGTCAGCACAATATCCGAGGCAATGGTACGGAGATCGGGGTCTGCGGTGCGATCACGAATAATCAGCGCCATCTCCACCGCCTGCTCGTGGTGGAAACTCATGTCGCGTGCGAAGCGCGCTTCGGCGCTGCCTTCAGCCGGCGGGCGGCTGAAGATCCAGATCAGGGTTGCCGGCAGCAGGGCCGCGATCAGCAGCAACCCAAACAGGCGCAGCGGAAATATCGCCAGCGGGCGCGGCGCATCACTCGGCGCCGCCAGGGTTTGATCGATTGTCATCATTCACCTCCGCCCGTATCGTAGCAGAGCGATCGCCGCGTTGCAACGGCATTTTCTATGCCGCAAAACAATGGGGATTGGCCCGCATCAGATCGTCGGAGGAGCGGAAACCCTGGAGCACCAGCGGGGTGCCGAGCGAGCCCAGGGCGACGATCGGGCCGGTGAGCATGAAGGTGTAGCGCCCGGTGCGCTTCGGATCGGGCAGCGAACAATAGCGCGCGAAGCCCTCTTTGCCTAACTCGGTCTCGACATATTCGCGATCGGCGCCGAGTTTGAAACCCTGGCCAAAGATCTTCACCTGCAACTGGCGCAAAATCGTCTTATCGAAGTCGTGCAAGGTCTGGGTGATAAAGAGCCAGCCCACGCCGTATTTGCCGGTCATCCGCACCGATTGGGCGAGCAGCGTGCGGGTTCGCGAGCCGTCGGCGCTCTCGGCGGCGTGTTCACCGGCGAAGAGATGGGCTTCGTCGAGCACAACCAGGGCGTTGGATTGCTGGCCGTTGTTGAAACTGCGATGGATCACTTGCCGTAGCCGGGTCAGGATCTCGTTGAGCAGGAAATAGGGAACCGCATCGTAGGCGCCTTCTTGCGAGAATGAGAGCACCACCACCTCGCGGTCGCTCAGCACGCGCTGAATAACTTTCGAGAGCGGCGTGCGCCCGCTGTCGGTACGAAAATGTTCCAGCGACTCAATCCAGACCCGCTGCAAACGGGTTTCATCGAGTTGGTAGCGCGCCAGCACATCCTGGGCGCGCTGGCCCTCGCCGGGGGTAGTGCCGGGCCGGCTGGCATAGATCACATCGGCGAAGCGGGCCAGATCACGCACCAGCAGCGGCATGTCGCTGGTGCGTAAATTGCGGATATGCCGGCGCTTGCCGGAGTCATCGCTCAGTTCATTCAGCAAGCCGGCCAGGCGCTCGGCCGCTTCGCGCTCTTTGGTATGACCCTTGAAGCCCAGGCTCTCAAAAAATCCGGCTCGCCGCAATGTTTCGGTAAATGCTTCGGCGCCCTCAAGTGCAACTTCATCGGTGTTGATCACCGTTACCTGGCGGCTGCTACGCAAACCGGTGATCAGGCGCTTGATCGAGAAATCGACCCGGTGATCGCCGGCGGCGAAGCGATCGCGGCCGAATTCGCCCTGCGGATCGAGCACCAGCAGGCCGAGTTGCGGATTGGCGGCGAACCCGGCCAACATCTGCGCGGCCAGAATACTCTTGCCGCTGCGCGTCTGGCCGAAAATGCCCATCATCACCGCCTCGCCGAAGCCGCCGTCCTCGGTCGAGCCGAAGTGGCGCAGCGTCAGCGGCACCGGCAAGCCGTCGCCGGGCGAACTGCCGGCGTAGAAGATCCCCGGTTCGGTATGCACAAGTGCTTGTAGCGCCTCGGCATTGGCCGGGTAAACGGGCGTGCCGCTGGGCGGCGGGGTCGAGAGTGTGGTGCGCCGGCGCACCCGGCCGTCCTCTTCGAGCAAGAAAACACCGAGCGCCGTGAGTTGCGCGCTGGTCAGATCGCTTTCGCCGGAGAGGGCCGGCAATGCGCCCTGATGCTTGATCACGGCGCGAATGATCGGGTCTTCATGCCAGCGGTTGCGCGTGATGATTCCACCGAGTTGGCAGAGCGCCCGCTTGCGATAGGCCTTGCCGTTGAAGCGCTCAACAACCTCGAATGTCACCCAGGCGTGATCAAGGGCGCGATCACGGGCCGTCTCCAGAATATCGACGGTAAATGCCGTGGTGGAATTTGGGCTGCCGATAATCGCAATCGGCGCCGGCGGCGCAGCCTGTTCCGACATGGGCTACTCGTATCCCAATATGGGCTACTCGCACAAAAATGCTGAACACTTGTACGGAGTATAACAGCCGTAGAACAAAAGATCAAGTGTTCGAGTGGAAAACATTTTCGGAACATCTGTTTTGTTTACTATTGAGGTTGCGTATCGCGCAACCTCAATAGTACTGTTCTTTAGGGCTGGAAGTTATAGCGCCAGGCAAGATAATGCCGGCCTGTATTGCCGAATTCAACCTGCCAGTCCGGCGGATTGGCCGGGTTGTAGGTGAGCATCCGGCGCTCAAACGGTTGCACCAGAATGTGGCGCTCCACACCATTGACCTTTGTATAGACCCAGTATGGTTCACTCAGCGGCAAGCCAACCGTCTCGCGCCAATCACCGCCGACAACATCGCGTTGGTTGAGCATATCGGCGAAGACCTGGGCGATGTTGTGGCCCAGTTGCCGATCATACGAACCGGCCCGCATGTTGTAACCGGCCAGAGCCGGCTCCGGCAAGATGCTGCCGTCGGTGTGCAAGACACTGGTGATCAAGGTGTTATGGGCCGGTTGCGCCGGTGTTGTTATTTGTGGCCATGCCGCCTTCGCCAATGCACGATAGGTCGGCGCATCCAAGTTACTCGCCGCCGGATCGCCGGCGATCGCCTCGTCGGGAGGTGGAATTGGGAACGACGCCTGTATTCCGGTCTGCACCTGTCCGCTGAGCATCTCGGCTACCAGGCGTCCACCACTGACCCAATAACGAAACGGGGCGCGATCACTCATGTTCCATTCCATCCGTCCTTTGGCGAAGTATTGTACAGTGTGTAAAGGCTTGCCTTGAAATTCCTCGCAGAATACGCCGGTAAGCGCCTCCGGTCCCCAGAGCCATGGATGTGCCGATCTGCCGTCGGTGTCGTTCCAGAATGCCGCGAATTCGCGATTTGATAGAACGTTGTAAGAGCGTGGCGGCCACTGCCATCCCTGGTGATTCAGGTCGGCCTGAAGCCGGATCAGGGATATGTCGCTGGTATTTTCTAAAGTGGCGGCGCCGGCCGGCCCGAAACGTGCCGTCGGCGGGCCGATCCGAGTGTCGTCGTTGATATTCCCATACCCGGCAATCAGCAGCATCCCATCCGGGCCGAAGGCAAATGCTTTTGCCGCCGGCATGATCGTGGCCTGAACCGTACCTGTGTCGTCAAGCCGGACAATATGCGTGTTGCTGAGCGGGCATGGTGGTCGTTCGGCACCGGGCGGCAGGTTGAAGCCGGTTTTGTTTGGATACGGCGTGATTGCAGCATAGGCGTTGCCTGCTGCATCAAAGGCGATATCACTGGTGGGGCCGAGATATTGCTCATAGAGCAACCGGCTTCCGTCGGCGGCAAGGAGCGCAACTGCGCCCGTTTGGTACGTATTGATCGCCACCAGAACTCGCCCATCACCACTCAGCGCAATCGCATGCCCGCCGCCGCTGAAGGGTGTTCCGCCGAGGTAAGTGCTGAAGTGCAAGGTCGCGCCGTCGGCACTCAGCGCGGTGACGAACGGTGTGGCTTTGGCGTTTAGGCGTATCTCCGCTTGAAGCGGCATCGCCAGGGGAAAATCTTCCGAGTCGGTCGCGCCGCTCACAAACACACTGCCGTCGGCGCCGACTGCCAGCGCTCTTCCGTAATCATTCGCCCGACCGCCGAGGTAGGTGCTGAACAGCATCCGGCTGAGATCGGCGCTGAGCCTTGACACAAAGGCATCGCCATAGCTGTGTTCGGCAGTTGGGTCATCGCTGAACGTCGGCTGAAATGCGGCGAGGGTAGGGAAATCGGCGGAACGAGTGAGTCCGGCGAGATACAGATCTTCGTTGGGGCCAAGCGCTAATCCGTAGGCTTCGTCGGCGCCGCTGCCGCCCAGATACCCCCCCGTAACCAGCACACCTGCCGGGTTAAGTGCGGCGAGGAAGGCGTCACTTTCGCCCCGTAACGAGTTGCGTAACACGCCGGAGGCAACCCCCGGATCGGCAAACGATTCAGCTGTTCCGTAACCCGTGATAAACACACTCCCCGCAGTGGTTACGACAAGCGCCTGCGGCCAGATCTTGCCGGAGCTCATCAAAGTACTGTAGCGAACCGTTTGCCCGTCGGCGGCCAGGCTCACGACAAAGACGGCGATGCACTCGTACTCTTGCAAGTCACTGCATGCAAGCGGCGAAAACGCCGATTGTACCGCCGGGAAGGTGGGAAAATCGAACGAACCGGTGACGCCGAGGATATAGCTATTGCCGGCGACATCGACGGCGACATCGATCACCTCTTCGAAGTGAGAACCGCCGAAAACCAACTCCGAAAGCACGCCCGGCGGTTGATCTTGATTCGTTGTGCCGGCCAGACTCTGCGGCGGCAATCCGAAACATCCCAGCAGCAACATAACAACGACGAAGCAGCGCCCCGGGCGAACCGGCATTGTTCGCAGAAACATCGCACACCTCGCTTGTATTGCAGCACCGATATAATTGCTGTGTGGTGCGCTCAGTATGCGCCGTCGGCTTGTGCAATACACGGTGCAAATGCTTGTCGTAGGGTGAACGTTTAGCTACGAGCCTTTAACTGTGTTTTTACAAAAGGACCTCCGCACTATGTCGATGTTACCGACGGGCGGCTATAGTGGAGATGTCGCGTAGTGTCCGGTTTCGCATGATTCAATGTTGCCATTCGCATTGCGTAAGGAGGGTTCGTGCAATCTCTACCTATCCGGCTGATCGTGTTTTTCGCCCTTGGATTGCTGGTGCTGGCTGGTTCGCCCGACACTCACACGGCCCAGGCCCAATCCGAGCCACCGGCGGCGGTTTGTGTCGCGCCGATTGAGCCGGTTACGCTCACGAATCCGACGGTGCTCACCGATTGTACCGAGGCTGCTTTGCGTGCCGCGCTCGCCAACGGTGGTCAGATCACGTTTAACTGCGGCCCGAATCCGATCGAGATCGACATCACGGCGCCGCTCGTCACTTCCGCCACTGAAGATATTGTGCTCGACGGCGGTGGCCTTGTGACGCTCAACGGCAATGACACGACGCGAATTCTGGAGAAGCCTTTTACTCCCGGTTCGCAGGACGACAAGACCCTGGGCAACGATATTACGCTTCAGAATATCCGCTTCATCAACGGGCGCGCACCGGCCGCCGCCAGTACCCGTGACGGCGATGCCCGCGGCGGCGCGATCTGGGTAACGAGCCCCGGCACGCGCTTGCATATCATCAACGTGATTTTCGAGGACAACGCCACCACCAGTGTCAACGACGAGGATAATCAGGGTGGCGCAGTTTATGCCGCCAACATCTACGAGACCGTGATCGTCGGTTCGACCTTTCGGAACAATGTTGCCGGCAGCGGCGGCGCATTCGGCGGCATCGCCACGGGATTGCTGGTGTATAACAGTAGTTTCGTCGCCAATCAAGCCGCCGACAGCAGCTCGGGCGGGATTGTGCGCGGCCATGGCGGTGCGTTGCATCTCGACGGCGTGACGAACTCCTTTAATCCCGACTCAAATCGCGTGGTAACGGTCTGCGGCAGTACCTTCGACGGCAACACTGCGGTGCGCGGCGGCGGCGCGATCAAAGTGACGATCTCGGATAATAAGGGCACCAAAGCTACCTACGATCGCTCGCTGTTCCGCAACAACCGGCTGGTGGGTGTGCCGCCGACTGAGGGCAGCGGCGGCGCGATCTACCATATTGAGGATGATTTTGACGGCGGCATAAGTGAGGATAATATCGAGATCCGCGACTCGACCTTTGAAGGGAATTATGCCTACCGCCAGGGCGGCGCGGCCTGGATTCTGGTGCGCGGCCGCGGGCGAATCGTCAACAGTACCTTTAGCGCCAACGAAGCCGCCGAACGCGGCTCGAACCGGGTCGGCCAGGGCGGCGCGCTGATCCTTGATCGCGGCGTGATCGACGTTATTCATTCAACTTTTGTCAAGAATTTCGCCACCTTCCAGGGCGGTGCGATCCACGCCGGCGGCGACGGTGATCCTGAGCGTGTGATCACGCTGGTTGGATCATTGTTTTACGACAACCGGCTCGATCCGACCCATAGCGATCCGGTCACCAGCGAGTTTCAGGGTTATCATACCAACCGGCCGTTGGAGAGCGGCGGCCTGAATCTGCAATTTCCACGCGCCAAAACCCCCGACTTCAACAACGATGTGAACAACCTGATCAGCAAAGATACCGCCGCGATCATCTTCAGCGATCCGCTGGTTGATGAACTGGCCGATAATGGCGGCCCAACGCCGACCTTCGCACTGCCCGCGAACAGTCCGGCGGTTGACGCGATCGATGGTGCTTGCCCGGCCAACGACCAGCGCGGCATGGCCCGGCCGCAAGGGCCGGCCTGCGACATCGGTGCATACGAGCGCGTGGCCGAACTGCTGGTGCGCCCGGGCCTGATCGCGGTCGGCTCTGAAGATGTGACCCTGACCGTCGAGGGTGTCGGCTTCACGCCGAGTAGTGTGGTACGCTGGAACAATACCGACCTGGCGACAACCTATGTCAGTGCAAGTCGTCTGACTGCCGTTGTTCCCGCCGCGCTTCTGACCGAACCAGGCACCGCCCAGGTGCGTGTGAGCGGCGTGGACTTGCCGGCCCAGCCGGTTCGGATTGCGGCGGTGCAGATGCTGTATTTGCCGCTGGTCTTGCAGTAGATGGTTGCTGCGGTTTCGCAGCACCGCGAAACCGCCGCAACTTCAGATTGGTTATTTTGATTGGTTGCGGTAGAATGTCGGCGCGACCGACTACTACCGCAACACAGAGGTTTATTTGTGAGGATATTTCATCGTTGGGGGCAGTTCGGGCTCTGCCTGGCGCTGCTCGCACTTACCTTCGGCTGTACTCCGGCCCAATCCGCATCTATCTCTCAGGCTTTACCAACCGCTCGCGCCATCACGCCGCGCCCGCTTACCACAGCGACTCCGGTTGCGACAACGGCTCCGACCGTACCGGCGCCGGCCCAGGCCGCGCCCGCGCCTGTGCTTGGCTACCGGGTGGTTGGCGAGTATCCACACGATTCGGGCGCCTGGACACAGGGATTGGTTTATCTGGCGCCCGACCGCTTTTACGAAGGCACCGGCGATTGGGCAAATTCGCGGCTGCGTGAGATCGGCCTGGATGGGGCGGTATATCGCGAGGTGGAACTGAACAGTGTTGCGACGCCGGTCGGCTCGCAGCCGCTCTACGGCGAGGGGATCGCCGTTGTCGGCGATCAGATCTTCCAGATCACCTGGCAGAGCGGGCGCGGCTTTATCTACAATCGCAACAGCTTTGAGTTAGAGGGCGAGTTCCGTTATCCTGCCGACGGTATGGCATTGCCGCAAGAAGGTTGGGGCCTGACCTACGACGGTAATCGGCTGATCATGAGCGACGGAACGGCCAATCTGTATTTTGTCGATCCGGCCGCAACCGCCGCCACCGGCGTGCTTGCCGTCACCGCTCAGGTACAAGTGCAGGACGCCGGCACCCCGGTTATTCGCCTGAACGAGTTGGAGTATATCGACGGCACGGTGTACGCGAATGTCTGGCTGACGAATTGGATCGTGCAGATCGACCCGGCCAGTGGCGATGTACTGGCCCGCATCGATCTGAGCGGCTTGCTTACGCCCGCCGAGCAAAGCAATGCCGATGTATTAAACGGCATCGCCTATGATGGTGCGAACGATCGACTGTTCGTCACCGGCAAGCACTGGCCGAAACTGTTCGAGATCGATCTGACCGAGCCGCAGGCGCTGTTTATGCCGATCCTCGGCGCAGGATAAGTCGGGGCCAAGGATTGGGCGCTGTTCGATCCTTCGTCCCAGCTACGGAATCTATTCATGAAATACACTCGTCTCGGCGGTATTGCCGCCACCCTGCTCATGGTTGCTTTGTCCGCCTGCGGTTCCGCCGCACCGGCTGCAGCACCCACCAGCGTTCCCGAACCGACGGCCGTCGTAGTGGAGCCAACCGCTGCGCCCGCCCCAACTGCCGGCACTGCCGGCGAGGAGAATGTGTTGACGACTCCCAGTGGTTTGCAGTACATCGAACTGAGCCCCGGCACCGGTCCGGCGCCGGTTCCCGGCGATCTTGTGTCCGTCCACTACCGCGGTACCCTGGCCGACGGCAGCGAATTCGATAGCTCCTACAGTCGCGGCGAACCGTTCAGCTTTGCGCTTGGCCAGGGGATGGTAATTCCCGGCTGGGATGAAGGAATCGGGTTGATGAAGCAGGGCGGCAAGGCCCGCCTGATCATCCCGCCCGATCTGGGCTATGGCGCACGGGGCTTCCCGCCGCTGATCCCGGCCAATGCAACCCTTACCTTCGAGGTTGAGTTGGTCGATATTCAGGCCGGCGCACCCGCCGCTCCGACCAGTGTCGATGAGGCCGATTACACCACGACGCCGACCGGCCTGAAGTATTACGACTTCGTGGTTGGCGATGGCGCAACCGCCACACCCGGCAGCACGGTTGTTGTGCATTACACCGGCTGGCTGCTTGACGGCGGCAAGTTCGATAGCTCGCTCGATCGCGGTCAGCCCTTCTCATTCTCGCTCGGCGCCGGTCAGGTGATCCGCGGCTGGGATGAGGGCGTGGCCGGAATGCAAGTCGGTGGTCGCCGCCAACTGGTGATCCCGGCCGAACTCGGCTATGGCGATCGGGGCGCCGGTGACGGCGCAATCCCACCCGGCGCAACCCTGGTTTTCGAGATTGAACTGCTCGCAGTGCAATAGTTCGCCCCTGTTTACCGCGTTTTTGGTGCAGCCGAAAACGCGGTAAATCTATCTCCCGAGGAGCTTATGAAGATTGAGCGGATCGAAGTACGGCAGATCGAGTTGCCGTTCCTGACGCCGTTCGAGACGAGTGGCTGGCGCGAGTATGCCAACCATTCCTTGATCGTGCGGTTGGAAGCACAGGGCGAGGAGGGTTGGGGCGAGGCGCCGGTAAGTTCGGGGCCGTGGTACAACGAAGAAACGACGGCAACCGCGTTGCTGATGCTGCGCGAGGTGCTTGTGCCGATGCTGCTGGAAGCCGATATCAAGCGCCCCGAGGATGTCGATGCGCTGTTCCAACGGGTGCGCGGCAACCGGATCGCCCGCTCCGGCCTGGAGTTCGCTGCCTGGGATTTGTTCGGCCGCATGGCCGGCGAGAGCCTGAGCGCGATGCTTGGCGGCGTGCGCGATCGGGTTGATGTCGGCGTGAGTGTCGGCGTGCAGCCGAGTATCGAGGCGCTGCTCGCTGTGGTTGACGGCTATGTTGCGGCCGGTTATCGCCGCGTAAAGCTGAAGATCAAGCCGGGCTGGGATCTGGAGCCAACCCGCGCCGTGCGTGAGCGCTGGCCCGATCTGCGGCTGCAAGTCGATGCAAACAGCATCTACACGCTTGAACAGGCCGATGATCTGGCGAAACTCGATCACTTCGATCTGCTGTTGATCGAGCAACCGCTGGCCCACGACGATATCTACGATCACGCCAAACTCCAGAAGCGGTTGCGCACACCGATCTGCCTCGATGAAAGTATTGTCTCGCCGGAGCATGCGCGCTGGGCCCTGGAGTTGGCAGCATGCCGGGTGATCAATATCAAGCCCTGCCGGGTCGGGGGGATGACGGCGGCGCGCCAGATCCACGATCTGGCTCAGGAAGCCGGTGTGCCGGTCTGGTGCGGTGGCATGCTGGAGACGGGGATCGGTCGGGCGGCGAATGTGGCCCTGGCGAGCCTGCCGAACTTCACATTGCCGGGCGACATCAGCGCAAGTGCGCGCTACTTCGCGCAGGATGTCGTACGCGAGCCGTTCGTGCTCAACCCCGACAGCACGCTGCATGTGCCGAACGGCGCCGGAAGTGGGGTCGAAGTCGATCGCGATTTCCTCGACACAATCACCAAAGCGCGGTTTGAATTAACGGCGTAAACAAAGAGAGGGACACAGTTGGCTGTGTCCCTCCACTATCGTGTCTCGCCAATCACATGGTTACCGGGCGAATGTCGGCGTAGGCGTGCCGGACGGCACCTCACATCCCACCTGCTCCACAAGTTCGCGATCGACGCGTTTGCGTACTTCTACCAGATACAACCCCGGGCGTTCATCACCCACCTGCAACCGCAAGCGATAATCCCCGGCTGCGTTACTCAATCCGCCGCCCACCGGTCGATCGTCGAAGAAGAGCAGCAATGGCGTGTCCGGATCAGCGGTTCCGCTGATCTCAACCGTCGTGCCGGGAATACACACCAGGGTCTCGATACCGGCCGGCAACAGGCTGGTCGGGGTTGGCGAGGGTTGGGCCTCGCTGGGAATACGAGTTGCGGTAATCGTGGTTGTGGGCGTGGTGACGGCCGTGCTGCGGGTGGTGGTTGGTGTAGCCGATGCCGTGGATGTCGCTGTCGGCGATGTAGTGGTGGTGTTGTTGCCGGAGTTGCCGCCGGTATTCGGGCTACTTCCCGTGGTTGCCGTGGCTGTTGGGCAGAGTGGATATGCCGGATTGTTCTGGCAAATCTGATCAAACGCCGCGATCGTCTGTTGCGCCGCCGCAGTCTGCGTTGAAATAATCCCCTCAACCTGCGCCGTGGCGGTCTGCCGGAAACATGCCGGGTAGGCCGCGCTTGTCGGATCGCAGTCGCCCTGTGCGGTGGCCGGAGTTTCGAGACTGCCGATCACCACAAAAATCAACAGCACGGCAAAGCCGGCAAGAATGCTGATTGGCCACGAGAGCTGTGCACGTGCCATAGATGTTATTCCCCATTGAGGGCGGTTGTAATTCGCTCCTCGAAAACGCTGAGCCGTTGTGCGCCAATAATGCGCTGATCACCAATATCGAAGACCGGCCGCGAACGAATGCCGTCGGCGGTTGCGGCTGCATAGTCGGCGCGTACTTGCTCCAGGTAGGTATCGGCGGCGACACATGCATCAAACGCCGCGAGATCCAGCCCAACCTGCGCGGCTGCATCGCGGGCGCCTTCAGCAGCGTCGGTGAAAAGCTGGTTATAGCGTTCGTAAATCGCCAATCGCATCTCCCAGAAACGATTCTGTTCAGCGGCGCATTCCGACGCCACCGACAGTAGTTCCGAGTTGTCGCCCAACTGCTGCAAATGACGATAGATCAATCGTACTCGGCCGCTCCGGACAAACTGCGCGATCAGTTCTGGTTCAGTTTCCAACACGTGGAATGCGCAGGCCGTTCAGAGAAAATCCGAGTACATCACCAGGTTCAGAGCGGCGTCGGGATCGCCGAGATACTGATATCCTTCGGCGGTAACCCCTTGTGGAATATCGGCATAGAGTCCGGCGCCGACCGGGCCAACCGGTTCTGCCTGAGTTGGCGCGACTGTCGGCGCGGCTGGGATGCTGGTTGGTGCTGCCGGACTGCCGGCGCAGGCTGCAAGCCCAAGGCAGAGGGCGAAACCGAAGAAGATGAGTCTGATAAGACGCGCCATTCAATCGCTTTCCGTGCTGCGTAATCTGTGCATCCTTCACCAAAGGTTGCCTACTCAACGCACACTCTACCACATTCCGCGAACCAGTTTCAGGATGACGAAAATCCTATCTCCGGTTTCCGGATTCTACTTTGTGTTTGGTAGCGCGAGTGCCTCGTTGCTTGCGGCGGGGGTGAAGCGCGTTTCAACGGGTTCCCATGTGCCATCTCGCCTTTTTTCTGATAGAATACGAACATATGAGCGTTCACCA
>JAAUQO010000181.1 GCA_012032775.1 Oscillochloris sp.
GTTGTGTGAACGTGATGCCGCAAGGGTCACTGTTCCACCCACCGGCGTGTAGCGGAGTCCATTTTCGATCAAGTTGCCGAGGATCTGGGCCAATCGCTGCGGATCGGCCTTGATCGGCGGGAGCGTTGTCATTTCGGCCATCTCCAGCCGCACCCCGCGCCGCAGGGCATGGGGTTCAGCCGCCCGGCGCGCCGCATCCAACGCCGCCCAGGGGTCGATTGCCGTCAGTCTTAACGAGAGCTGGCCGGCATCGGCGATCGAGAGCAGGCGCAGATCGTCGATCAGCCGTCCCAGCAAATCAAGCTCACTGCCGAGTGCGGCGAGTGTCTGGGGCGAAGACGGCGTAATCCCATCTTCCATGCTCTCCACTTGCAAGCGCACCACGCTTAACGGCGTCCGCAACTCGTGGGCAATATCGGCCACCATCGCCCGGCGCAACTCTTCCTGGCGGCCCAATTCCGCCGCCATTCGGTTGAAGGCCCGGGCCAACTCGGCCAGTTCCGTATCGACGGGTGCAACCAGGGGTTCATGGCGCTCGCCGGCCGCCAGCCGACGCGCCGCCATGGTGAGTGAGCGCAGCGGCCGGGTGAGCCGGCCCGCCACAAGAAAGGCGATCACAGTTGAACCCAACACCGCAAACAAGCTGCCGCCCAACACAATAAAGGCGATCGAACGGATAAAGGTGCGGTCGGCGACCTGTTGCGCTTCAGAGCTGGGCACCACCACCAACAGGCCGACAACCTGGCCACGCACCACAACCGGCAGCGCCAGGGTTCGCAGATTGATCGGCAACGGCCGACCGACCAGTTGATCATTACTGTCGAAGACCACCCGACCATTGTCGTCGGCCAGCACCAACCGCCCATCGACACCGCCCAGATCGGCCAGGCGATCGCCGAGCCGTGCCGCAGCGCCGGGCCAACCACGGTTGTTGATATACAATTGCGCCAGCGGGCCACGCAGGCGTTCGGCGATCACACGCCCCTGCTGGATCGCCTGATCACGGGCAGCCTGGCGATAGGCACGCACGATCAAACCACTCGCCAGAAGCGACATCAACAGCACCGCAAGGACGGCAACCAGGGCATGGGTAATGGTCAAACGACGGGTAAGGCTCATTGATCGTTGAATTTGTAGCCAACGCCGAAGACCGTCAGAATCGCCTGCGGCGCCGACGGATCGGCCTCGACTTTACGACGCAAATTTTTGATATGGGCGTCGATCGTGCGTTCATAGCCCTCGAATGCATCGCCCTGGGCGGCGTCGAGCAATTGGGCCCGGCTGAGTGGACGACCGGCGTTACGCATCAGGGCGGCCAGAATCGCGAACTCGGTCGGCGTAAGTTCGACACTCTTGCCGTGGGCTTCGACACTCCGCCGGTCAACATCGAGCAGAATCCCGGCGCCGCGCAATTGATTGGCCGGCGCCAACGAACCACTCGTCCGGCGCAGCACTGCCCGTGCCCGCGCCACCACCTCGCGGGCGCGAAACGGCTTGGCGATATAATCATCGGCGCCGATCTCCAGCCCGATTAAGGTGTCGGTCTCGTCGATCCGGGCGGTGAGCATAATGATCGGCACTGCCGAAGTGCGCCGAATGTGCCGGCAAACCTCGATCCCATCGAGCTCGGGCATCATCAAATCGAGCACAATCAGATCGGGAGATTCGCGCGCGAACAATTCCAATGCCGCTCGACCGTCATAGGCCGCGATTGTCGCAAAGCCGGCCTGTTGAAAATAGGCCGCCAGTCCATGCACAATCTCGCGCACATCATCGACAATAAGTACCCGCTGCGCCATTATATTCCTCCCTGGGCGGATCGGATGCGCCGTGATGGTGCTACTATACCGAACACCTGATACCCGGCGCACGTAGCGACACAAAAGCTTGCATCGCTACGTGCAATAGCAGGGAGCACAAGGCTTGAGCCTGATCCGGGAGCGCATCCCTGCTTGACGAGCCGCGCGGCAGCGCATTCAGGCATCACGCATCGGGCATTTTGCTATAACGTGCGGCGCATTAGCGAACCGCTTCTGCGGCCGCGGCGCGGAAATCGGCGCTTGCGTCGTCGATCACGGCATTGATGTCGCCGCCGGCATCCTGCACAATCGCCTCCAGTGTCTCGCCGGCGCGCAAACGCTCAACGATTTCGCGCGGCGCCAGGCCAGTCTGATCGGCGCTGCTACGAACCAGGGCCGGCATCACATAGCGCTGCTCGGCCTGTTCAATCCGATCGGCGATCTTGGTACCCAACTCGGGATCGGCCATAATCTCAGTGGCGCGCTCACGCAGCTTCGCGATCATCTCGTCGGCCCGCTCCTGGCTGATCCGGCCGCGCTGCACGGCCTGATCGAGCCGGGCCTGAGCCTGAACGGCGACAGCGTCGATCACCGCTTCAGAACTACTGCCGCCGCCCGTCGCCACCTCGCCAAGGGTCTGGCCCGCCACCAGGGCATCGGTTACCTCAAGCACCGCCTGGTTCGTCTGCTCGGCAGTGACACGGATCAGGAGCGGAGCCAGCGGGCGGGCGCGTTCGCGTGCGCGATCCCGTGGACCGGCCTGGGCCGCCCCTTGCACCAGGGATTGTGCGGGCGGATCGTTGGGCTGAGCGGCGGCGGCAGGTGCGCCAAGGAGCGAGAAGCTGAGCGCCGCCGTTGCGGCGGCGCCGGCCAGGGTACTGATCAATGCGAGTTTCATCGGTTTCTCCTTCTATTGCTTGCGAGTTCGGGTCGGTTGTGCTTCCGACAGCAGCAAGCGTAACGGAGCGGTGTGAAGATGTTGTGAAGCCGCAATACGATCGGCGTGAAATTGCACCGAACCTCAACGCAACACTTTGCGCCGGCGGTCGTCGTATCAGCGAGCAAAGCACGGTTGCCGCAGCGGCAATCGCACGAATATGAGTAGTGAAAGGACTTCGCAATGGATACCCGACTTGCCCGTAGCTCCAGCGACAAAATGCTCGGCGGTGTGTGTGGCGGCCTCGCCCGTTACTTCAACATCGACGCAACCCTGGTGCGGCTGGTGTTTGTGCTGGCGGTGTTAAGCGGCCTTAGCCCGCTGATCTACATCATTCTCTGGATTGTGCTGCCGCAGGACAATGCTCCGGTGAAGGCGATCGGCACCGACCCGACCGGCGAGTGGCAGTATGACCCATACACCGGCGATAAGATCCAGCGTCCGTAATTCTTGGTGCTGCGAGCAAAGGCCCGGCGGGAATAATTCCCGCCGGGCCTTTTTGTGTCCGCCGCAGCATCACATCCAGCAATAAAGGCACAATTCTTGCATCGCTATACAGCAGCAGCGCACCAGTGTGATCGATTGGCATCTCGCATGTTTCCGCCCACGTTGCCACTGTATGGAATGCCATTGTGTCTCGACACTCAACGAAAAACCAGAATCCAACTCCTCCCGAACCGCTACGCTATGGGTGGGCCTTCATTGATCGTGAACTACGGGTTCTCTCGATCGACGCTGATCTGAGCAACCTCTTTCCAGTGGTCGGTGCGCTAGGGCAGCCCATCGACCAGGTGCTGCCGGCGGTAGCCGATGCCTGGAAGCCGCTCCTTCTTCAGGTGATCGCTACGGGTCAGGCGATCTGTCTGGTTCCACTGGCAACAAAGGTGATCGGTAACACTGAAGCGCAAACCGCACCTCTGGCCAATTTCTTCCCCATCCTCAGCCGCAGCGGGCTTGTTAGCGGTGTTGATGTGGCTGTAAAAACCGGCCATAGGCTTGCCGTTACGTTCAGCGAACTGAGCGAACACCGGCAGGCGGAGTTGGGCCTGAGCGAGAGTGAGACGCGCTTTCGGCATCTGGCCGACCACGCCCCCATGATCGTCTGGATGACCGATCCTGAGGGCGCGTGTACCTACCTGAGCACCAGTTGGCACGCTTTTACCGGGCAGGCGCACGATCAGGGACTGGGAACCGGCTGGATGCAGGTTGTCCATCCCGACGACCGCAACCGCACCCATGAAGTCTTTATTTCGGCCAACAGCGCGCAGGTGCCGTTTCGGTTGGATTATCGACTGCGCCGCCATGACGGCGTCTACCGCTGGGCGATCGACTCGGCCACGCCGCGCTTCGACCAGGACGGCCGGTTCCTCGGCTACATTGGTTCGGTGATCGACATCACCGAACGGAAAGAAGCCGAACAGGCGTTACGCGCCGCAATAGAGCGCGAGCAGCAACTTCGCGCTCAGGCCGAAGCGGCGAACCGGCTCAAAGACGATTTCCTCTCGACGGTGTCGCATGAATTACGCACACCGCTCACGGCTTTACTCGGCTATGCCCAGTTGTTGCAAATCAAAAAGCGCGACGAAGCCTATATCGCGCGCACGGTCGAGCGGATTGTGCAAAGTGCCAAAACCCAGGCCCAGCTTGTCGAAGATCTACTTGATGTATCGCGGATTATGAGCGGGAAGCTGCGAATAACCCTGGAACCGCTCGATTTTGCGACAGTGATCCACGCCGCACTCGACACCATCTTGCCGACTGTTGAGGTTAAGGGGATCGCGATAAACCTGGCCCTTGATCGCGATATTGGCGCGATCATCGGCGACAAACATCGTTTGCAACAGGTGGTATGGAACCTGCTGGTGAACGCCGTGAAATTCACGCCTCCCGGCGGCACGATCACGATTGAGTTGGCGCCGCACAACCACGAGGCCGTGCTCCGGATCCACGATACCGGCCAGGGCATTCAAGCCGATTTTCTACCCTTTGTCTTCGACCGCTTCCGCCAATCCGACAGCACCAGCCAGCGTCTTCATGGCGGCCTTGGTTTAGGCTTGTCGATCGTACGTCATCTGGTCGATCTTCACGGCGGCAATGTCGAAGCCGCGAGCGAAGGGATTGGCCTGGGCGCAACCTTTACGGTCAGGCTGCCGCTAACCGCGAGCGAAGCGACATCTGATCCGCTTCCTGAACAACCCGGCATAAACCCGAGAACGGAATCCCGCCGCTACCCGCCGGAACTCGCCGATCTACGCATTCTGATCGTCGATGATCAGCCGGATATTCTGAACCTGCTGCACGAGATTCTCGCCTCGTGCGGCAGTAACATCCGCACCTGCCGAACTGCCCGCGCCGCCCTGGAAAACCTATCCGTATGGCGGCCGGATCTGCTGATAGCGGACATCGCGATGCCGGGAGAGGATGGCTACTGGCTGATCCGCCGGGTGCGCGAACTGCCGCCGGAGCAAGGCGGTCGCATTCCGCGATCGCACTCACCACGTATGTCCGGATCGAAGATCGCGTCCGGACACTGGCGGCAGGTTTCCAGGGATATGTGCCAAAGCCGGTGGAACCCACCGAGCTACGCGAACATATCGCCCAGCTTATGCGCGCAAGCCCGCAGTAACAATGGCGGCCCAACCTATGCAAAAGGCGCGCCGGGCTATTCCCGACGCGCCTTTTATGAATGTACCGCAAACTTCTTGTTTAGCTGTCGCCTGTATCTCCGGCCGCTATCATACAATCACAAGCACATCCGGCTGTACCCTGTGTCCGGTATCCTACCTCCAGGCTACTGGCGCTTGCAGGTACTAATGCCGAAAACACTATACAACGGGCAGAAGCCCATGGCCGCAGTGAGGAACATAATCCCGGCAACCGTCAATGGGATCAACTGCCAGAAGCCGACTGGGGTGAAAAGCGCGATCAACAAAAAGAGGACCGACAGCACAATGCGAATATCACGATCCAGCGTTCCCTCATTACGGGTCATGGTCTTGTCCCTTTCATACAAGCCGACGTCTACGTAAAGGCACATGCAGCATGCACCTGTTCTATGTTGTGAAGATTAGCACAGAGATCGTGATGACTGCCTTGCGGCGCAACAACGCACCGTGAAGATTCGACCACTTCCTTTTTTGTGTGTTATGGCGGCTTCGCGGCTGCAACACACAAAATGATCGTTTTGTACCGTGCCGACACCGGCGAAAAAAGCCGCCTGCGTCGGCTCGAATAGGACGTTCTGCGGGTTTACAGCGTGATGCCGCAGAGAGTGTGATACAATAGCGCCGTTTAAGCGAACTGAGTCAGCTGCGGAGCGTTATGAGCGAATCGAACGCAGACCCCACTGAGACCAGCGTCGACCTATTCGGGCTCGATGCAGTTCGTGAGCTGCTACGCCTCATCGATCGATCCGATATTACCGAGATTTTGATCGAGCGTGGCGATGCTCGGCTCCATGTGAAACGCGGTGTGACCCCTACGCCGCAGCCACTGCCCGTCTATACGCCGCTTGCGCCAATCGCACCGGTTGGCCACGCTCCGATGCAGCCGTCGGTGCAACCGATGTTCGAGCCGGAACCAGGCCCCAACGGTCCGCCGGTTGAGATGCCCGCCGGTCATACGATTTTGGCCCCGATGGTCGGCACATTCTATGCTTCGCCTTCACCGAAAGATCCGGCCTTTGTTGAGGAGGGCGATGAGATCCATGCCGGCGATTCGGTCGGGATCGTCGAGGCGATGAAGATGATGAATGAGATCGAGAGCGATGTGTCCGGACGGGTGGCCCGCATTCTGGTGAAAAACGGTCAGCCGGTTGAGTATGGCCAACCGCTGATGGTGATCGAGCCGATCTAGCCTATGTATGTGCTCTCCGTTGGTGATCTGGTCGGCGCCCTGAAAGAGTTGCTCGAGCTGAATGACGGCCTGCGTGATCTGTGGGTGGCCGGTGAAATTGCGGAATTTAAGCGCTATTCCTCCGGCCACTGTTATTTCAGCTTGAAAGACGAGCAATCCGGCATCCGTGCGGTGATGTGGCGCACCTACGCCGAGCGCCAGAGTGCGCTGCCGCGCAATGGTGATGCGGTGCTCGCACACGGGCGCGTGGCGATCTACGAGGCCCGCGGCGAGTTGCAACTGGTGGTCGATACGATCGCCCGGCCGGGATTGGGATTCTCAACGCCCGGCTCGAAGAGTTGCGCCGCCGGCTGGAAGCCGAAGGATTGTTCGATCTAAGCCGTAAGCGCCCGATCCCGCTTATGCCGCGCCGGATCGGGATCGCAACCTCGCTCCAGGCTGCTGCTCTTCAGGATATGCTCAATGTCTTGCGCCGGCGCTTCCCATTGGTGGAAGTGCTGGTTTCAGCGTGTCTGGTGCAGGGTGAACGCGCCCCCGATAGCATTGTGACCGCGCTCTACGATCTGTTTGAGGCCGATGTCGATCTGATTATCCTCGCCCGCGGCGGCGGCGCCGCCGATGATCTCTGGGCGTTTAACGATGAAGCGGTGGTACGCGCCGTCTTCGCCAGTCCCGTGCCGCTGATCACCGGCGTCGGCCACGAAACCGATACAACACTCGTCGATGATGTGGCCGACCTGCGCGCACCCACGCCTTCGGCCGCCGCCGAACTCGCCGCACCCGAGCGATCCGTTCTCGCGGCACAGGTCGCCGATCTGCGCATACGGGCCGCGCTGGCGCTGGCCGATACGATCGCCGCGCAACGATCGACCATCGCCGATTATGCTCGCCGGCTGGCCCGCCTTGCGCCAACGTCGCGGCTGAGCCGTGATCGCCAACTGGTCGATGAATTTAGCCGCCGGCTGCAACAAACCCTGATTCGCCGCCTGATGCTCCAGCGGAGCGAACTGTCCGGCTTGCATGCCCGCCTCGCAACCCTGAGTCCGCGCGCCACCCTGGCCCGCGGCTATGCTGTTGTGCGTGACGAAGAAGGCCGCGTGTTGACCGGGCCGGATCAAGTGTCGGCCGATGCCCGCCTGCACATCACGCTTCGCGACGGCGAACTGCATGCAATCCCACAACCTGCTCCCGACTCAGACACCTCAGGCGCCGAGAATTAACCTGCAACCACATGCCCGGCCCTATATCCTGTACCCTGTATTCTGTATTCTGTATCCTAACGAGGAAAGCATATGGCCAGCACCACCGACACAACACCGGTCGCACGCTACGAGCAACTGTTCGCCCGCCTGCAAACGGTGGTCGAACAGTTGGAAGCCGGTGAATTAGCCCTTGATGAGGCGTTAAAACTCTACGAGGAAGGTACGCAATTGGCGAGCGCCTGCCAACATCTGCTCGACGAGGCCGAATTGCGCGTTCAGCAGTTGCAGGCCGGCGATAAGCCGATCGATCTTGAAGGATAAACTTTATGTACGCCAGCGAGCGGTTTCATCGTTACCCGCGTCAGCTTACGTTTCTTCTCGAAGGGCTTTCGGCGACGCTGGTCGTTGTGGCGATTGCGAACTTCGGCGCTGTACTCTTGCGCGGAATCTGGGATATGTACGGCCGCGATGATGCTCTGCTGGATCGCTTCGCGCCCCTGGCTGCACTGGTAGCGTGGATCGACGGCGGCCCCCGTATTCGCGCCGATTACTGGCTGGATTTTTTGCCGACCCTGGTGCCGTCGCTGAGCTGGTTGGCGCTGGCGCTTTTGTTGGCGATTGTGCTGCGGAACGCGCTCCCGGCAGTCCGCATCGATACGCCGGGTGTCCTGGTTGAGTTCGCCGGCCACTGGTTGCCGATCCCCTGGAGCGAACTCCGCGCCGTGAAAGTCACATCCGATGTCGCCGGGACAAAATTCGTGCTGCTCGCCGAAAGTGATCCCAGGCGGCTCACCGGCTGGCATCGGATCTATAGCCTGCTCTATGGGCGCGGACTACGGCCGGGGTTTTATATCACGTCCAACATCAGCAATTTCGATAACCTGCTTAAGGGCATGATCGACGAGAGCGAACGCACATCACGGGCCTTTGAAAGCGTTCAAGCGCTGCGGGTCGAGGAAGATGCGCCTTCGCCGATCTTCCGCCTGATCCTGAGTCCTGCCTCGTTTTTCAGCAGCCAGACTGCCGGTGAAGCCAGCGTGCCCGCAACCATTTCGCCGGGCGCTCCGGTGCGGGCGGTCTATCCCGGTCGCATCACAGCGATTATCAACGCGGTGCTGCTGTTACTGATCATCTTCGCGGCACTGGCATATTTGAGCTACTGGGTGCGAACTCTGGCCTTGCTCTTTCCCGGCCTGCGCTTCATTACGCCCTTCGCCTGGAACCTCAGCGATCCGCAGTATATCGAGTTGTACAACGCCTTTCGCACCCGCGGCGTGCCGTTCTTCGGCGTCGAGGGCCGGCCGGATCTGCCCACGCCATTCTGGTTGTTGGTCTCGGCGCATCTGATGTTGGCACTGGCCTGGGCAGCGCTTATGTGGTTGCGCAACCTGTTGCCGGCGCTTGAATCGCGAAAGGACGGCATTCTGGTACGGATCAACACCAGGTGGCAACTGATCCCCTGGGCCAAGATCAAGGCTTTCAAAGCCTCCGAAATCTCCGAGCAGAGCCAGGTACTCTTGCTGCAATCACCGCTGCTGCCGCGCCTGCAAACCCTGACCAGCAGGCTCTACGACGGCAGCAGCACCCCCGGCGTGCTGATCACCTCGGCGATCGGCGCGTATCAGCCGTTTCTCCAGTCGGTTCTGCCGCAACTCGCCGCACTCGATCAGAGCGGCGAGAACCCGATTTTGCAGCAGGATGCCCGCTCGCCGCTGGCATTTCTGGCCCTGCGCCGGCGCGACAGCCTGAATGAACTGGTCAGCCCAATCAAAGATGATCCGGCGACGAAACAGATCGACAACCGGCTGTTGTTGGCGGCCGGCATGCCGATACTGGCCCTGGCGACGTTGCCGGCCCTGATGCTGCTGGTCAGCCGCCTGCTTGCCGGCGATAGTACGCCCAGCTTCGGGATCTTGCTCGGCGTCTTTGTGCTCTGGTTCTTCGCCCTGCTTGAATGGCCGCTGGTGGCGCTGATCTCATTGTTGCTCGACGACAATACCGGCGGCGGCGAAGAAGGCTACCGCGCACTGTATGTCTACCCGGCCAGCCAGCTTCCCCGGCTGCTGCCGATGACCGGCGCCTTGATCCTGACGATCGTCGGCGCGCCGATCCTGCCGGGATTGGCCTGGATCGCGGCGATCGTCTGGGCCTACTGGCTCGCCGGCGGCCTCTTTGAGCAACTTTATGAATGGACCGGCACCCAGATCATTCTCGGCGGCCTGCTCCCGGTCGTCTGGCAGTTATTGCTGTTGCTCGGCTATCTGGTGGCCGTGTCGTAGAGGCAAGATTGCGCATCGTGCGATCCTTCGCCCCTACGACACACGGTCGTCCGTGAGACCGATGGCATGCCATACGTGAACATACTATCCTGACGTTACTGTCCGTTCGTCGATCACACGCACCCCACCCGCCCCTCCGGGCTGTTCGGGTGCTCTTCGGCATGCCGATAGCACAATGCCGCCAGATCCGTATCCTGTAGCCTCACCTGCCTATGCTGTACCTTGCAATTGCACTCGCGCTTTTCGTCGCGCCGCCACCTACCGCAGCGCCTACATCGCCGGCATTCTCACAAATGCCTTCTTCGGCGCGCTGGTCTGCTTTGTGTATCAGGCCGTTTATGCCGACAAGGGCGAGATCGCCGGGCTGAGTTTGAACGATGCGATCAGCTATGCCTGGCTGACACAGGCGCTGATCGCGATCGGCGCCGGCTGGATCACCAGCACCGAACTCGGCCAATCCATTCGTACCGGCGATGTGGTGAGCGATTTGATGCGTCCCTGGAATTTCATGCTCTACTGGCTGAGCCGCTCGATCGGCGAGCGCCTGTTCAATCTGCTGCTGCGCGGCAGCCTGACCTATCTGATCGGCGTGTTGTACTTCAACGCCCGCATTCCGACCCTCTTTGATCTGGCTGCGTTTGCGGCGGCGATTCTGTTGTCGTTGCTGGTGTCGTTCGGATTCAGCTATTGTATCAACCTGAGCGCCTTCTGGCTGATCGACAACAACGGCTTGATCGGGCTTGCGAATGTGGTACTAGGCTTCTTTTCGGGGTTTCTGTTGCCGCTGGCCTACTTCCCGCCACCCTTACGGGCAGTCGCCGAGGCGCTGCCGTTTCAGGCGATCACCAGTGTGCCGGTGCTGATCTTTCTGGGCGAAATCAGCCCCGCCGCAATCCCGGCGGCGCTTCTGCTGCAACTGGCCTGGGCCGGCGCCCTGATCGCGCTCGGCCTGGCCATGCAGACGGCGGCATTGCGCAAGGTTGTCGTGCAGGGAGGATAGACACCATTCAGCTCGATCAATGCGAAATGAAGGGATCGTATGCTCGCACTCTATGCTCGCCTGGTCGGCGCGCGAATTCGCGCTCAACTACAATATCGTGTGTCATTCTGGCTCGATCTGGTCAGTTTTATGCTGGTGACGAGCCTTGAGTTCGCGGTGATCGCGATTCTGGTCGGGCGCTTCGGCGATATCGGCGGCTGGAACTTTGCCGAACTCGCCTTGCTCTACGGCCTTACCTCGCTGGCCTTCAGCCTGGCCGAAATGTTCGGGCGCGGCTTCGACCGGCCCTTTGAACTGATGATCCAGCAGGGCAACTTCGACGGCATACTTATCCGTCCGCTCGGCGCCTTCTTTCAGATCCTGAGTTCCGAGTTTCAGTTGCGCCGGCTCGGACGCAGCGCGCAAGCCCTGATTGTGCTCGGCTTCGCCCTACCGCAACTGCCGATCGCCTGGTCGTTCGACCGAATCATCCTGTTGCCGCTCACCGCGATCTCCGGCGGCGTGATCTACCTCGGGCTAATGGTGATCGGCGCTACCCTTACATTCTGGACGGTGCGCACGCCCGAGGTGATCAATGTCTTCACTTTCGGCGGCGAGCAGATGACAAGCTACCCGCTCAGCATCTACCAGGAGTGGCTGCGCAGCGTATTCTTGTTCATCGTGCCGGTCGGCTTCGCCAACTACCCGGCCGCGCTCTACCTGCTTGAGCGCAACGATCCATTCGGTCTGCCGGCCTGGAGCGCCTGGTGTGCGCCGCTCGTCGCCGTTGCGTTCTTCACCGTCGCCCTGATCTTCTGGCGCTTTGGCGTCGGCAAGTATACGTCTACTGGAACGTGATCGATGCAGAAGGCGGAATGAGCATGCAGGCAACTAGAGCAATCCTAACCGGGTTGTGACGTCGGTTCTGCGTACTGATACCAGCAGTTCTCGGTTCTCGGTTCTCGGTGCTCGGTTCTCAGTGTTCGGTTCCTGGTTCCTGGTTCCTGGTTCCTGGTTCTCGGTGCTCGGTTCTCGGTGCTCGGTTCT
>JAAUQO010000005.1 GCA_012032775.1 Oscillochloris sp.
CTAGCTGTGTAAAAGCCTTGATCGAACTGAGTCGGCGGCGCGTGACGATACCCCCGATTCTGTTCTTTGCCGCCATCTCTCTCTCCGCACATGGCGGAGGCCCTTTGTGGCGCGCCGGGTATTACCCGGTCTACCCGCAGGGCTGCGATGCGAGCAAGCGGGGTGGTACGAGCGCCTGAGCCGTAGCCCATGCTCCCACCGATGAGCCTGCCCCACGCACCTTGCTCCCCATCAGCCGGCGCAGTCGCCTGGCCGCCGACATTGCTGCCGGCGCCGGTGCGCTCTCACCGCACCCTTTCACCCCTTACCGGGTCGCCCCGGCGGGTCTGCTCTCTGTTGCCGTCTTGCGTCACGGCGGGATTACTACCGCCGTGCCCTCGCTTACTGTTTCGCGAGGCGGCTTTCTGAGTCAATGCAAGCTGCAAAACCCGTTGGGCAAAGCCATGTCGCATTTTGCACGTTGCATTGACTCAGGCGAGGAGTCGGGAAGTTCCTCTAGATCACTCCAGCGGCGACTCACCACATATGCTTCGCGGTCATTATAGCACGTTCGCCCAACGATTCAAGGACGCCGTTAATGGTTCAGGAGTATTCCCGACGGACCAGATCGCCCAGCCGGCGGGCGCCGAGTTCGAGTTCGTCGGGCGGCAGCAGGCTAAACGAAAGGCGCAGGTAATTGTGTCCGCCGCCGGCGGGAAAGAATCGCGCGCCGGGTAAATAGGCAACACCTGCTGCTTCGGCGGCAGGCAGGAGTTTCGCCGTATCGAGTTGTTCGGGCAAACGGATCCAGATGAAGAATCCGCCCAGCGCCGGCTGCCACTGACAAGTCGGCGGCAGATAGCGGGCCAGCGCCGCCAGCAAGACGTTGCGGCGCTCGCCGTAGGCGGCCCGCAGGCGTTGCACATGTGCTGCGTACAGATCCAATTCAAAAAAGGCCGCCGCCACATGGGCCGTAAAGTGATTGACCCCGCCGCCGCTATCGAGCAAACCGCCGGCCACACAGCGTTGTACGATCTGCGGATCGGCCTGTACCCAGCCCAGCCGTAACCCCGGCGCCAACGATTTGGCGAACGAGCCGAGCCTGATGATCGGCCCGCCGGGCGCAAAATTATAGACCGGCGGCGGCGGCGGCGCATCATACCAGAGCTCGGCATAGGCGTCATCTTCGATCATCAGCAAGCCCTCGCGGCGGGCCAATGCTGCCAGGGCGTAGCGCCGATCCGGGGTGAGCGTGGCGCCACTGGGATTGTTGAAGGTTGGAACATGGTATACCAGCGCCACACGTTCGCCGCGCCGCCGCAGCATTGTCAACAGGGCGTCGATGGCCTCCACATGCAATCCCTGCGCATCACTCGGCACGCCGACCAACTGCAAGCCATGGTCGCGAAAGATCTTCTGCGCCAGGTGGTAACTCGGCTCGCCAACCAGTACCACGTCGCCGGGGCGGGTAAGTTGCACGCAAAGCATCTCCAGGGCTTGTGAGATTCCGCCGCTGATCAAAAAGTGATCCTCCGGCGGCACATCACCCTCGGTTTGCGCCAACCGCTGACGGATGGCCTCGATCAAGCGGCCCGGCCCTTGTTCGGCGCCATAGGCCAGTGCCTCGGCGCCCGCCGTTTCTAAAGCGTAGGTTGCGGCGCGCGCCAGATCGGCCGTTGGTAAGAGGGCGGCATCGGGATGTCCCCAGCCGAATTCGACAATACCCGGCCGCAAGCTGAGCTGAATATCGGGAAGTGCCATCGATCGATCCTTGCTCTTAGCGAGTTCTTAGCCAGTTGTTCGGTCGTGATGGTATCATAACAGGGAACGGTACAAGCCCTCATGGTAGCGGCGGCGCTTTGCTCCCGCCTCCCCAATTCTTATGCATAACTATCGCCGGCCGGTTTACGTAACGCTTCTCCTGCTTTTGATCAGCGGATGCACAATTGCGCCGCAACTTGGTTTTGCGCCGACACCTACTGTCCCGCCTTTACCAACGGCTTTGCCGACGGCGGAGATCGCGCTCAGCCCCACTGCAACGGCGGCTCCCAGCGAAACAGCCAGCCCAACGCCGCTGCCGAGTGCGACGCCGACTCCCAGTATCACACCCGAGCCAAGCCCAACCTTCGCGCCCTTGCCGCCCACGCCGACGTTGCCGGCTTTGAGTGCCGATGAGCGCAGCCGGATTTTCGAAGAGGTCTGGACATTGGTGCGCGACCGCTATCTGTATGAGGATTACGGTGGCAATGATTGGGATGCGGTGCGGGCCGATTTGGCACCCCAAGTTGCAGCGGTGGTTTCGGCCGACGAGTTTTATGCGCTGATGCGCGGGATGATCGAGCGATTGAACGACGAGCATTCGCGCTTCGAGACGCCCCAGGATGTTGCGGCGCAGCAAGCTGAGTTCCGGGGTGAATTGAAGTATGGCGGAATCGGTGCGATCATTCGCACGACTGAAGAGGGCGGCCTTGTGATCAATGTCGCGCCCGGTAGCCCGGCCGAGCAGTCCGGTATTCAGCCGCGCGAGTTGATTGTGGCCATAAACGGCATCTCCTTTGTCGATAGCGAAGCATTCGGGTCTGAGGGGCCAATCGGCATGGTGCGCGGTGAGCCGGGAACGGCGGTGCGTTTGACGGTGCGCAGTTCCAACGGAAACGAGCGCGAACTTGATGTGATTCGGGCGCCGATCGATCAGGATGTCTTTAATCAGGTTGTTGGGCGGCGACTCGCCGGCACCAATGTAGGATACGTCGAGATCCCGAGTTTCTATGTCGATGCGATCGATACCAAAGTCCGCGCGGCGGTCGAAGCGCTGCTGGACAGCGGTGATCTCGATGGCTTAATCCTCGATGTGCGCGCTAATTCGGGCGGTTACGTGCATCTGATGCGCAATTCGATCGGGTTGTTTGTGGATGGCGGTGTGATTGGGACAACCAGCGGCCGTTCCGACAGCGAGTCGCAGATCATCCCAAACGGTCAGGTGATTACGGGAACCGGGGATCTGCCGATCGCCGTACTGATCAGCGAAGAGACGGCCAGCGCCGCTGAGATGTTCGCCGCCGGGATGCAAGTGCTTGGCCGGGCCCAGGTGATTGGCACGGCGAGCGCCGGCAATACCGAGAATCTCTACAGCTATACATTCGACGACGGCTCGCGCCTGTTGCTGGCCGAAGTTGCCTACCGTCTGCCTGATGGTTCGTTGATCGAAGGAACCGGCGTCTTGCCGGATCGCGAGGTTGCGGCCGAGTGGTGGCGCTATGATCCGGAACTCGATCCACAGGTGCTTGCGGCGATCGAACAGTTCGGCTTTGCACCGATTGTTCAGCGGCCGTAAATACCGCGCGTGGCGAGATCAACCCTAAACCTAGACATCGGATTTCATCAGTAGTACCGGGATCGGGCTTAAATCAAGCAGATCCCCGGCGATGTCTTCGAGAAGCAACTGATCGAGCGGCGTTTCGGCGCGATGAGCGCCGATCACCAGCAGATCGTAGCCGTGGGCTGTGTCGGCGATCTCATCCAGCACCAGGCCAACCCGAATGTCGATCTGCGTCTTCAGGCCCGCCGTTGTCAGCACATGCGCCACCTGACTCAGCACCAGCGCCTCGGCTGAATGGCCGGCCAGAAATGCTTCGCTTGAGGGCGGTTGGCGTTGGAATCCTTCAAACAGCAGCGACTGTTGCGAGATAACATGCAGAATCGTGACTTCCGCTTCAAGCGGCGCCAGGAGGCGCGCGATCATCCAGGCGTTTGCGCGCGTGGCCGGATCGCCGCCGCTTGCCAGAAGAACCCGGCGGATCGGCCCGGTGCGGCCCTGGATTCGCAGCGCTGCCGGATGTAGTTTCTGGGCCAGCCACTTGCTGCGCTGTCCGCGAATGAGCCGTTGAAGTGCCGGTTGGAGCCGGCCGAAGATCACCAGATCATACTCATGCTGGTCGGTAGCGCGTTGAAGCGCCTCGACGGCGTTTCCGTCGTAGGTAAGCAGGAGCCGTGGCTGGTCGTCCGGCAACTCCAGCCGTTGCACCGCATCGTGCAACAGTTCTACATGTTGGGCGCCGCCACCGCTCACCAGGGTTACCGATTGAGCGGCAGTGCGAAACAATGGTGCGGCGTAGGCGAGCACCTGTTCGCGGCTGGGTGCAGGGCCGGCGTAGAGCAGAATGCGCATGCCGAAATTATATCCTAACAAACAAAAGCAGGAGTGGTATCAACAGCATCACGCCGAGAAATAGCGCCAGCGTGCGATTATTGCGCACAATCAGTTCTTGTACGTGCAGTAAACTGCGGGAAAACGGCCGGTATGCCAGCAGCAGAACCCCGAGCGAGATCAGAGTAACGCTGAACACCTCGATAAAGACAATCGTGAATGCCGCCGGTCCGCCGACAATTAATGCCGCTATCAGGGTATCGATAAAGGTCGTGATATTGGCGCCCATAATGTAGGGCAAGGTATTTTCGCGCCGGATCATCCCCTTCGCCGAGAGCGGCACCAGAATCGCGAGCGACACCGAAACAGACAGTGTCACCGAGGTGACGACGGCGCCGAGCAAGAACATGGCCATCGGTTTATAAACCAGGCGCCCAATCCGGCGAAACGCACTCCGCTCCGGGTCCATCTCCGGCAAGGCCCGATCGAGCAGTGCGAAAGCCGCCAACAACACGCCTGCGCCAATCGGGAGCAGGCTCCATTCGGGGAGATATTGCTGCGCCAGTAGTACTGCCGGCGCGATGATGACATCGATAAAGGAAGCGAGCGGGCTATCGGCGTTGACGTGCATGGTGCCGATCAGATTGCTGCTCAGCAACCAGTATCCAAGCACCAGTGCCGGCAGGTAGATCGCCGCTGTAACAAGCAGTGCCAGCACCCCGATCGAGATACTGGCGGCACGCCGATGGCCGCGTAGGTAGTACAAAAACCCGACGAACAACACAATAAACGATGCCCCAAGCCGTGAGCCGGTGATCATGGTAAAGGTTTGTAGGCTGTCAATCGCTCCTGAGGCGAAAAACGAGACCCCCACCGCAGCTACCGGTGAGCCACTCAGAAAGAGGTATGCCAGCAACCAGCCGAAACCGAGTGCGCTCGCCGGGGTAGTCACGTCGAGCAAGGCGATCAACTGCCGGCCATAGCCGGCTGCACCGGTTTTCAGTAACTCCAACGCCAGCACAAACAGAAACAGCCCACCTGCGGCGAAGATAAGCCGCCTGGCTGTAGCAAATGAGAAAAGTTGTGCCGAGAGAGGTGGTCCGACTTCGTTCGGCAAGGGCACCGCAAGCGTAGCCTCGGCGCCGGCCTCGTTGCCGGTCGATCGTTCACGCTCGTACATGCCGTTCTCCTAGCTGATAACGTACGCCGCTCGACGGATTACCGGATTGTATCTGGTTAGTATACTGAACAGAATCTTCCGTGGCTAGTAGGCAAGGTGTGTGTTTGTTCATATTTGCCGGTATGAGCCGGGATTTTGTTGTTGCGCACCATCTTGGGAGGAATAGCATGAGTGCTCAGAAAAGCACGATTGGACGACTGGTACAGGTGAATGTCAACCCGCAAGGCGGTGTGCCGAAATATGCCGTGCCGTCCGCCGAGATCACCACCGAGGGTGTGATTGGCGACAAGCAGCGTGATCGGCGCTTCCATGGCGGGCCGACACGGGCGGTTTCGTTGTATGGGCAGGAGTTGATCGATGCTTTGCGGGCCGAAGGACATCCGATCGCCGCCGGCAGTACCGGCGAGAATCTCACGGTCTCGGGGCTCGATTGGTCAGTGATTGCGGTTGGTGATCACTTGCGGGTCGGTGATTGGGTGGAACTGGAGATCATGGCCTATGCTGCGCCATGTAGCAATATCAGCGCATCATCGCCGAGGGCGAGTTTACGCGGATGAGCCAGAAGCTGCATCCCGGCTGGAGCCGGCTCTACGCCCGTGTACTTTCGGAGGGCGAGGTACATCCCGGCGATATGGTGATATGGGAGCGGGCATGATCTGGAGCGGGGAGCCGCTAAAGACGCAAGATCTTGTGTTTCTAGCGGCGCGCCCACTCGCTCACATTCCAGGTGATCGGAGCGGTTGGGTCGGATTCAACGCCGGCCAGCGTCGGATTCACGATCGTCACATCGACGCGCTGGAAAAGGGGTAGCACCGGCAATTCCTGGGTAAAGAGCCGCTGTTGCAGCACATAGGCCTGCTCGCGTTCGGCCCGTTCAAGTGCGGTGGTAGCGGTACGAATCGCTTTGTCGGCCTCGAAGAAACACCACCCTGGGAAGTTATTCCCGGTCCAGCCATTCGATTCGCTGGGCACACCGGTGCAACTCCAGCGTTCCCATCCGCGTGGATCGGTCTCGGCGATCCAGGCGAACAGCGCCAACTGGAAACTCCGCCGGAAGAGTGGACCATTCAGGCTATACAACTCTTCGGTTGGAAGTTCTTCGATATTGAGCGCGATCCCTACTTCGGCCAGATTAGCCTGAATCTGTGCAGCGGCGCTCTGTCGCAGCGGCGAGCCGGCAGTTGTGGTCAACGTCAGAGTGATCGGCTGGCCGGCGGCTTCACGAATGCCATCACCGTCGCTGTCGAGTAGCCCGGCTTCATCAAGCAGCCGGCGCGACTCGGCGGGGTTGTAGGGGTAGATCGTGAGTTGTTCGATCGGCGCTGCGGCCCACTGGTCGGGCACAATCCAGCTATTCAGCACCGACGAAAGTCCGCCTTGTAGTTGATCGACCATTGCCTGGCGATCGATGGCGTGGGCGATCGCCCGGCGCACACGAATATCCTGAAAAAGCGGCACATCCAGGTTAAAATCGAGATGCTCCCAGATCGGCCCCGGCACCGCTTTCAGATCATACGCGCCCGTTTCGGCTTCCTGTTGCAGCACCGCCAGATCCTCCGGCAGCAATGCATCGGTGACTGCGAGATCCAGACTTCCTCCGCTGACGGAGCTGCGCAATAACTCAAGATCGTCGCGGAACAGGAATATAATTGCATCAGGCCCACCGGAATTGGGATAGTGCGGATTGCGGATGAGTCGCAAACTGCCCTGATCGCGGCGCTCGATCATATACGGGCCATAGCCGATCGGCAAGAGCGCAAATTCGGTTGTGCGCAGCGTTTCCAGGTCGAGATCGGCCATCAGATGGCGCGGCAACGGCGTCCAGTAGGTTGTCAGATACGCCGGATCGGTGTAATCCGGCCTGAGTATGGCGCGCGTCGTATAGTCGTCGATCTGTTCGTACGATTCGATCAGCGCCAGGCGCGTGTCGGCTTCCTGGCCAAGACTGATCTGTTGGGCGATTTCGTAGGCAAAGATCGAATCTGCCGCAGTGACGGGTGTGCCGTCGGCCCAGCGCAACTCCGGATTCCAGCGATAGGTGACACTCAGTTGCTGAACCTGGGTGATTGTCTCGGTCGGCTCGGCGCTAATCTGGCCGGTCTGATCGAGAAAGACATCGACCATGTCGATCGTCACATCGCCGTTTTCCAGCGATGGAACGCGCTGGAGCACGCCGGTGGTGGTATAACGATAACTGTGGGCCAGCAGCGGCGCCGGGAAGATCAACTGGCTCATCGGCGCCGTCGCGCGCTCATCGGCGCTATCGCTGAAATACGGCAACAGATCGCCTGGTGCGTTCAGCAAACCGATCCGCACCAACGAATCCGCGATCGGCGAACTGGTTGGCTCCGCAACAACTGTCGGATCGGGCGTCATCGTTGCCGGCGGCATTGTCGGCGACGAGGACAGGCCGGTTGGGGGAACAGTCGGTGGTGTACGTGCAACACCGCCCTCGATCTGACATGCGGCCAGGCTCAGGGCGATGACGATGAACAATGCAAGACGTAGGACAGTCATAGGATGGCCGATTGTAGGCGATCAGGGTGAATTTGTCGAATAAGCCGCTATTAGGGCAGAGGATCGTCCCGGCGGTTTATGCCTTGTACCCACTCGATCGCCTGCGTTTCAATCGTGTCTCGGGCCTGGGTACTATCGATTATCAGGTGCGGAACATCGATCGGGTAGTTATACGAGGCGCTGCGGCGGTGCATATGTTGTTGCAGATCGCTCCAACTGGCGATCTCGTGGGTCGGTTCGCCGAGTGCGGCGCGTTGTTCGATCCGTTGCCGCCACAGGATTGGATCGGAGCAGATACACTCGATCACCACGAGTTGTGCGCCCACTTCACTTGCCACCCGCCGGGCGGCGGCGTAACCCTGGGCTTCGGAGAGCGGGCTATCGCAGACGACACTGACGCCATGGAGTAGTTGGCGCCGCGCGATACGAAACATGGCCACATAGGCTAATCCGCCCGGATCGGGATAGCCGACCAGCAGATCTTTGATGTCGTCCTTGTCAACGACGGCGATCTTCAGCCGTATGCCCAGCGCACGCGAAACCGCGCTTTTGCCACAACCAGGGTGACCTTTTAATGCGATCAACAGTGGCGCAGAATGTTTCGCAGGCGCTAGGGCCATAACGACATTACTCTCTTGGTGGAAGATCGCGCGCTGCCGGCAATCCACCAAGGCCCACGGCGGATTGTACGGCTCGTTCGACGGCGCGGGCGAGCACGTCGGCGGCAAGTGCGCCGATAATCAACGGATGTTGCGCCGGTCGTTTGCCGGTGGCCAGTGCAAAAACGGTATCACCGTCGAAGGGTGTGTGGACGGGCCGGATGGTTCGCGCCAGGCCATCTTGCGCCATCTGCGCGATCTTGCTTGCCTCGGCCTTGGTTAAGGTTGCGTCGGTGGCGATAACCGCAAGGGTTGTATTCTGACCGACCCCTTTGGCTGAAACCGATCCCCTAAATGCGGCTTGAAGAGCCGGCTGCCGCAGCAACTGCATGGTATCGACGAGTTGATTTTCGTCGCGTGCGCCGGCGAGTATCGGGCCATGTTCGGCCCACACATCGCCATACGCATTCACGACCACCAGCGCTCCAACCGTAGTTCCATCGGGCAGTCGTTCGCTCCAACTCCCGACACCGCCCTTCATCGCGCCGCCGATACCAAGCACCTTGCCCACGGTCGCGCCGATTCCGACGCCGACGCAGCCTTCGGCAACGCTATTTCCGGCGGCCTCGCAGGCGGCCCGGCCCATGGTGGCATCAGGAAAACCGGCCTGGCCAATACCAAGATCGAAGATCACGGCGCCGGGCACAATCGGGATGCGCGCAAACGGCGTATCGAAGCCATGGCCGTGTTCGCGGAGCCAATCGACCACACCGCCGGCAGCGGCCAGGCCAACAGCGCTACCGCCACAGAGTGCCACGGCGTGAACCTGCTGCACCATTGCGGTCGGATCGAGCAAGTCGGTCTCGCGGGTGCCGGGGGCGCCGCCGCGCACATCAACCCCGCCGACGGCGCCCTCAGGCGTCAGCACCACCGTCACACCGGTAAGAAGTTCGTCGTTCTGGGCGTGGCCGACCAGCAGGCCGGCGACATCGGTGATGGCTGGGGGCATCGGGAACTCCGGGGGGTGGCGTAAGGCCGAAGTATTTCGCTACGCAAAATGCTTCGGCCTTACATTATCTTGTCACTTCTTCGGGTTGCATCGCCGGATAGGTAGATCCGATCAACGTCGGCGCATGGGCGGAACCCCCCTGGTGTGAAGAGTCATCGCCGCAGTAAGGGCAAACGCTCCAGGTCAGATCGACCACGCGCGTACAATTGTTGCAGCGGCGGCGCAATGTTGTCACACAGTGGGGACAGATCACAAAATCGGGTTCAATTGGGCGCTGGCATTCGGGGCAAACATATTTCTCTTCAATATCGCGGCGCAAATACTCTTCTTCGAGCGAGCGCTCATATTTTTCGGCGAGTGTTTGCGGCGGGCGCAGAATCAGGTGCAGCAGAATACCGGCGAACGGCAGCAACAGCACCAACCCAACGGCGAGCACCTGCACCGAGATCTCTTCGCTACGCCGGCGAATATCGCGATAGGCCCACAACACCGAGGCGGCCCAGAGGAGGATCAGGTATGCTCCGAGCAGCACGCCGAACACCTGGAGTAACGGAATAATATTCGCCAGTAGATCTTGTATTGCTTCCATCGAACTCCTACAGTTTTGCTGTTTCAGCGCGCAGCACAAACACCGTCGCGCCGCCGACCTGCACCTCAAGTGGGGCGGGCGGATAAAACTCACCAGACTCCGCGATCGGCGGCATTGGTGATACAAAGCGTGTTCGCGTCGAGCAATGTTCGCGAACAGTGGCGATCACCACATTAACCTGCGGATCTTCCACGCTCAGCATCAATGTTACATTGCCTTCCCGCAGGAAGCCGCCCTGACTACTGAGCCGGGTGACGCGAAAGCCTTTTTCCGTCAGGGCCGCAACAAGATTGCTCGCGTCCTGATGTTGGACAACAGCGAGGATGAACTTCATGGCATTGGCTCCATGCCTTGCAGTAACGGCTCGACGGCATGAAAAATCTGATCGGCCAGTGCTTCAACGTGTTGATTGGCATCAAAGCGCCGCCAGCGTTTCGGCTCACGGTTCATCAACTCGGCAAACCCATTTGCGACGCGCTGATGATATGCCAGATCGCGGGCATCAAGACGATTCCATTCAGCGGGGGTATTATAGCCGCCGCCGCTCTGCTCACGGGCGGCGCGACGACGCTGGAGTCCGTCTTCCACCGGCAGATCGAGGAAGATCGTCATGTTCGGCATCAGCCCACCGGTTGCCACGGCGGTAATTGCCTGCAACTCTTCGAGATCGCGGCCCAGGCCATACCCCTGATACGCAAATGTCGAATCGGCGTAACGGTCGCACAGAACAATGCCGCCGGTGGCAAGATACGGGCGCACCAGTTCATTGACCAACTGCGCGCGTGCGGCCGAGAAGAGCAAAATCTCGGTTGTCGGCGCCATCTCGGTATTACGAAGATCGACCAGAATGCGCCGAATCATCTCGCCGATCCGGGTGCCGCCCGGCTCGCGTGTCACGATAACAGGGAATCCCAGGCTTTGCAGTCGCTCATAGAGCAACCGCGCCTGGGTACTTTTACCGCTGCCTTCCGGCCCTTCGAACGTAATAAACAGACCCATAGCCATCTCTCTAGGCGAACACCTGCCGTATTCTACCTGAAGATCTTCACATGGCGATTCGGATCCTCGCCACGGCTCTCCGATCGCAAATTATAGCGGTCGGCCATCTGATGTTGCAGCCGCCTGATGTAACTGGAACGCGGCGCTAATTCTACCGCACTGCGCTCGCCGGTCATAACCTGGCCGATCGCCGTTTCGGCTTCCATCATCGCGTCTTCAACCGATTGTTCGCCGTTGCGCCGCTGCGGATACGGCTCGTCTTCGATCGGTTCGTTCAGGTTGAAGACATGGGCCAGTTGGCGCTCCATCTGCGTGATGGTGTTGTTGCGCAGCACATAGACCGGCACGCCGTGTTCCTCGGCCTGACGCAGCCGCTGAGCGCTCTGGCGATAGTAATTCTTCAACGTCATCACCAGTGTCGCGTCTTTCATATCGCGCACGATTACCGCCGGGACGCGCAGGCGCTCAATGGCGCTCTCCAGCCGGTTGCGGCTGACGCCGAACGGAAAGATGCGCTGCGTCGGCCCTCCTGTCGAAGGCGCGGTTGTGCCGACCGTGGTTGTGCTGGAGTTACCACTACGTTCGCGCAGCCGCGGTCCGCTGCCGCCCATCATCATGGTTCGCTCGTCGCGAAAGCCGCCGTTACGCGACCCCTGGCTGCGCCGGCCGAGCGCCGGGGCATCGATCACCTCGCGTCGTACCGATGTACTGCTCACATTGCCGTCTTCGTCGCGGCTGCGATGTTCGGCGGGCGGATCTTCGCCGCGCAAGATCGCATCGACGGCGGCGGCCACGTCATCATAAACCGTTACACTATCCCAACTCTCGATCTCAACCAGCACATCGAAGGTAGGTGGCGCTTTGCGCTCCAGTACCGTCTTCTGTGTACCGCGGCGACGGGCCTCGTCATCGCCGAGTGTGACGGCCTGAATTCCGCCGACCAGATCCGAGAGGGTCGGATTGACCATCAGATTATCGAGCGTATTACCGTGGGCGGTGCCGACAAGTTGCACGCCGCGCTCAGCAATGGTGCGGGCGGCCATCGCCTCAAGCTCGGTGCCGATCTCATCGATCACAATCACCTCGGGCATATGGTTCTCGACCGCCTCGATCATGACGGCGTGCTGTTCGGCCGGGCGCGGCACCTGCATACGGCGGGCGCGGCCGATCCCGGGATGCGGAATATCGCCGTCGCCGGCGATCTCATTCGAGGTATCGACAATCACCACGCGCTTGCGCATCTCATCGGCCAACACCCGGGCCGTTTCGCGCAGCAAGGTTGTCTTACCGGTGCCGGGCTTGCCGAGCAACAGAATACTCTTGCCGGTTTCAACCAGATCTTGAATAATCGTGACCGTGCCGAAGACCGCGCGGCCGACACGACAGGTCAGGCCGATCACGGTTCCCCGGCGATTGCGAATACCCGAAATTCGATGCAACGTCCGGGGAATCCCGGCGCGATTATCTTCGCCGAACTGACCGATTCGACTAATCACGAAATCGATCTCTTCCTGGCTAACTTCGCGCTCACTGAGCAAGCGCTCCTCGGTGCGGTAGCGCACTTCGGGGCGACGCCCAAGATCCATAACGATCTCCAACATATCATCGGGATCGCCTTCACCATGACGGATCGCTTCAGTAATATGGAGTGGCAGGGTATCGAGCAAGAGATCGATATCGCCTGTAAGTTCAACTCGATCGGACATACGGATATAAGTCCTCCCTCGGCGTTGAGATACGCGGAGCTGCAACTTGCGGTTCCAGGCCGGGATCAAACGACGGTGCGAGTAACGAACGGCGTAGCGGTACCACCGTACTTTTCACCAGCAGTGCCTGCTCGCCGATCGGCTGGAAGCCAAGATCGTGGGCGGGAGCGAGCAGATCGCCCTGATATTCGCGCAAAATCAGATAGACCGGGCGTGAGTCGCTGAGTTGGGCGAGCCCAAAGCGCAGCACATCGACCAGATACTCCCGCGCATCCGGGTGGATCAGCACACTGAAGACATGGCCGGCGACCCCACTAACGAGCCGCAGATACGCGTGCAGATCGTCATCGGGGCCAAGCACCCAGGCGACGCGGCGCTGACCGGCGTAGGTCTGGGTTAGGGGCAGGGCCCAATGGCGGGCATTCCGCACCTCGGCGTGTTGCACCAGATGCGGGGTGGTTGCACCATAAAGCTTATGGATCGCCCAATGGTCGCGGCGAGCCTGTGAGCGCATCTGCGCAAGCGTCGTGCGCTGATCCCAATCGGGGCCGGAAAGGTGCAGAATAGTATTATTGGCGAAGGCCTGAAAGCCGAGCTGGCGAAAAATCTCGCGCAGTTCACGTTGCTGGCTGGGGATTGCGGTATACAGGCGTTGAATGTGGTTATGGCCGGCGTTGATACACAGCCGCTCCAGAAGGCGGAACCAGCGATCATAGTCACTTGGTGCATGCACACCCCGCGTACCGCCGACTGCAAGGTAGACGATATCTTGCTCGGGGCGACCGCTGCGGCCCTGAGCTTGCACCACGGCATTCCCGCCGCGGTCGCGATAGATCATCGTAGCCCACTCACGGCTGTTACCGGCCAGGAGTGAACGCAACGCAAACCAGACCGGCCTGTGCGCCTGGGCAAGCAACCCTTCGGTGTACAGTACCAGTTGGTTACGTGGTTTCCGTCGCAGCGACCACAGGTCGCCGGGCGCGACACTTCGGATCATCCGTTTGCTGCCGGAAACGCCGCCCCAAATTGCTTCGGCACGGCGTTCCTGGTCTACAATTCCATAAACAGTCGATGCACTCGATCATCACCGGTCAACTCAGGATGGAACGTTGTCGCCAGCAGGCGTCCCTGCTGGGCGGCCACAATCCCACCATTGGGCAGACGTGACAACGCGGTTGCTCCGCTGCCGAGTGCAACGATCTGCGGCGCGCGAATAAACACTCCGGGGAGCGGCGTCTCGCCGACGATCGACATTGCCAACTCCGTCTCGAAACTGTCGAGCTGGCTACCGAAGGCGTTCCGCCGCACCTGCATATCCATCACTCCGATCAGCGGTTGCCCACCGACCTTCTGGTCGAGCACTTCGCGGGCGATCAAGATCGCACCGGCACATGTGCCCCACACTGCAAGATCCTTACCGGCGCGAGTGCGAATCGGGTCAAGCAGATGATAGCGAACCAACAACCGCCCGATCGTCGTACTCTCGCCGCCCGGAATAATCAGACGTTCAACCTGTGCCAGATGTTGCGGCAGGCGCACCTCGATCGGGGATACGCCCATGTGCCGCAAGACCGCGACATGTTCACGAAAATCGCCCTGCAGGGCGAGCACTCCAACTGTCATGTTTCGTTGCATCCAGGGCGAAGCTTTCGGATATGCCGGCTTGCAGTGCATTACCGGCGCGGCCGAATGCCTCACCCCTACAGCTTACCACCCGCGCTTGGCCATCAACTGCTCGGCGGGGATCTGATCGATGTTGATGCCGACCATCGCCTCGCCCAGGCCCTTGCTGACCTCGGCGATCACCTGCGGATCGTTGTAATGAGTCGTCGCCTCGACGATCGCCCGGGCGCGCTTCATCGGATCGCCGCTCTTGAAGATGCCGGAGCCGACAAAAACGCCATCGACGCCGAGTTGCATCATCAGGGCGGCATCGGCGGGCGTGGCGATCCCACCGGCGGCGAAGTTCACCACCGGGAGCCGGCCAAGCTCGGCGACCTGCTTGACCAGTTCGTAAGGCGCCTGAATGGTTTTGGCATAAGTGAAAAGCTCGTCCTCGTCCATGCCCTTGAGGCGGCGAATTTCGCTCTGGACGGTACGGGCGTGGCGCACAGCTTCAACCACATTCCCGGTGCCGGCCTCGCCCTTGGTGCGTAGCATCGCCGCACCTTCGGCCATGCGGCGAAGCGCCTCGCCGAGATTGCGGCAGCCGCAGACGAATGGGATCTTGAATTTGTGCTTGTTGATATGGTGTTCTTCGTCGGCGGGCGTCAGCACTTCGCTCTCGTCAATATAATCAATGCCGAGCGCTTCAATCACCTGCGCCTCGACGAAATGCCCGATGCGAGCTTTTGCCATCACCGGAATAGTGACCGTTTCTTTGATTGCGACAATCAGTTCCGGGTCGCTCATACGAGCGACGCCGCCCTGAGCGCGAATATCGGCCGGAACCCGCTCCAAGGCCATCACAGCCACGGCGCCGGCTTCTTCGGCGATGCGCGCCTGCTCCGGTGTCACTACATCCATAATGACGCCGCCCTTGAGCATCTGGGCCAGGCCTACCTTGGTAGTAAAGGTAGAAGTCTCCACGCGGTTACCTCTGCTTTTGAACGTGTGCAATGCACTTACAGGTATCGTACACGTTATTGTACCACGGTGGTTCAGGTGGGGCAATCGGGCCAATAACCGGGGATTGCAGAGGGTCAATAGATGGTTGTGGGTTGGTGTTGACGATTTTGTCGCCAACACCAACCCGGGTTTCTGGCTGTAGCGTAGCACCCGTTGCTGCGATTAGAGCTTTTCGATGCTCTCGATGCGATGGCCCTTGTTCTTGTTGAACTGCTCACCCGGCCAGTCCACGTCGAGAACCTCGATCGTGTAGGTGCCGGCCGGCGGGTTGTTCAGGCGGAAAGTGGCCATGCCCTTGCTGTTGGTCTGTGTCCGCACGTACTTCTTGCTGCCGTCGGGCAATGTCCAGACGGCCTCCACATCGGTGATGAAGGCGTTGTAGCCGTCGGTGAACTCGATGTAGACTTTGGCAATCACGTGGCCGCGATTGTTGACGCTCATCTCGATCTTGTTGCTGATCAGCGAGCAGAACTTGTTGCTGATCGTCGCGTTCGTGGTGCGGTTGCCCTCGACTGTCACCTGCTGGTTGTTGCCGGTGACGATCCAGCTGATGCCGGGATCTGTCTCGCTTATGCTGTACTCGCCGGGGATCAGGTTCGTCCAGGTGAGGTCGAAGTTCACGGCGTAGTTGTCGAGTGCCTCATCGCCGGTTACCGCGACGGTCTTGCAATCGCCGTTCGGGTAGCTCGGGCCGCTGATGCAGATCTCGAAGTCGGCGGCCTTCGGCTCAAAGCCATCCCAATCCACCGTCTTGGTGACGACAAGTGTGCCGACGGGCGGGGCGCAGGTCTGGCCGCCGCTGGCCTTGGTGGACTGCAATACACCATTGACGAAGATGCGGGTGGTGTTCGGCCCACCGACGGCGGTCGTTTCGAAGAAGAAGGGGTTGGCGCCGTTGCTGTTGGCCGGAACCACGAGCGTGCCGGTCTGGTTGGTGCCGACGACATCGTAGCTGAAGGTAACGTCGTAGGGGTTGGCGTTATCGACACGCCAGCGGCGGGTCTCGGCCGGATTGTCGGAGCAGATGCTCACGAGGTTGATCCGGTTGTAGGCCGCATGGGTGTTGGTGACGGCAACGTCGGTGGTCTCACGCAGCACAACTGTGGCCGGCGAGTCGGAGATAGCCACCGTCCACTGGCTGCCGGGATCGGTCTCAGTTATGGTGTACTCGCCGGGCAGCAAGTTGCCGAAGTTGAGCGTGCCGCCACTGGTGGTCTGGCAGATCGGATCGCTCAGGTTCGCGCCGCTGACGCAGAGCTCAAACTGCGCATTCGAATCGGCTGGGAAGCCGTTCCAATCGACGGTCTTCGTGACTTCGATCGATCCGGTGCAAAGGGCCGGGTTGGTGGCCTTTGTCTGGTTATTCAGGCCAGGGCTCTTCACAATCATCGTGCCGACCGGTGCCTGGAAGATGTCGTCGCTGTTGGCGGGGACAGTGCGCTCGCTGGGTGTGCCGCCGCTGCCGATCTGCCAGGTATAGGTCACCGACACATCATTGGTGTTGCGTACTCGCCAGAGTGCTTGCCCATCGCTGGCCGGGGCGATCGTGCAGAGCGAGGTAAGGATCAGATTGCGCAGTTGGACCGTCTCAAAATTCCACTGATAGTCGGCTTTTCCGATTCCGTTGGGGCTGAAGAACTCCAGTGAGCCGTTACCACTGCGAGGTTGGGTTGTTGTGATTGCGACGGTTGCGGTGTCACGGATGTTCGCGGGCGCCCAACCATCAAGGTTGCTGGGTGTAACCGTGGTTGGCGCAGCCAGCGCCGCAGTTGGTGTAAAGACAAACGAACTCAGGGTCATCGCGACCAATGCGATGAGCGCGAGCAGCCGTTGCATCGACTTGAACAGTTCCATTGATACTCTCCCCCATTGTGAAGACTAAGACAAGGTCACAGCATACGGTGGGCTAGAGGCGGATTGGGTTGAAGGCAAACAAATTGCCGGGCTGCGATGAACCTTTCCACCTTGTCTTGTGCGGGCATGCATGGATTGTGTGCTCCGACCCGCGTTTCTCCCTTGCGCCGGTCGGATCTGCTTCCATCAGGCTGGTCTCCTCCTTTCAGTTGTGATAAGCGCGTAGAATACCTCGCACGACTCATACTGTATTCGATGTGAAACTGATATACGTGACAATGTGTTCAACACTTCGGGGGAATGCCGAAAGAAGGAATGAAAATTTCATCATTATAGATTTGGTTATTACTTTATAGTGATATTTCGTAAAAAAATGCATGGACGATAGTACTCGTCCATGCATCACATAATGGTTTAGGTTGTAGAGATGGCGTCGCCGCCAACGGGATGCAGCGGTTACACCAGGATGTTCATCGGCGCTTCCATCAACTGCTTGAACACCTTGAGATACTCGGCGGCCACGGCGCCATCGACAATACGATGGTCGGCGCTGATCGTGACATTCATCACCTGGCCGATCACGATCTCGTCGTTGCGCACCACCGGCACCTTGCGGATCGCGCCGATCGCCAGGGATGCGGCCTGCGGCACGGTGATGATCGACCCGAACTCGACCACGCCGTACATACCCAGGTTCGTCACCTGGAAAGTGGCGCCCTCAAGCTCGTTCTGCTTGATTTTGCCTTCGCGGGCTCGGCCGGCCATATCGCGGATCTCGGCACTGATCGCGCCGACGCTCTTCGTGTCGGCGTCCTTCACCACCGGCGCGATCAAGCCGTCGGTGAGTGCCACGGCAACACTGACATTGATCGACGGATGGCTGGCGACGGCGGGCTGGCCGTCCTGGCCGCTCACAAAGCTGGCATTCACGGCGGGTATCTTTTGCAGCGCCTTTGCCGCAGCCTTCACGACAATATCGTTCATAGAGATTTTGGTACCGCTGGCGAGGATCTGCTCGCGCAGGGCCATGGCGGCGTCCATGTCGATCTCCATCGTGATATAGATGTGCGGCACACCGGGCTTTGAATCGTTCATCGCGCGGCGATCGCCTTGCGCATGCGCGACATCGATGTCACCTCGGCGGTAGCCGGGGCAGCCGGGGCCGGGCTGGGGGCCGGTGTCGGCGCGGGCTTTGCCGCCGGAGCGGGGGTAGACGGAGTTGCCGGGGCCGGTGTCGGTGCGACATCGGGGGCCACTGCGCCGCCGCCGGCTGCAGCAGCTTCGACATCTTCTTTAATAATCCGTCCGCCGGGGCCGCTGCCCTGGATCTGGCGCAGATCGACGCCAAGCTCCTCGGCGATTCGTTTGGCGAGCGGCGACGCCTTCATCCGACCATCACCGCTATTTACTGCGGGCGTTGTTGCAACGGCAGCCGGAGCGCCGGCCGGTTCGGGCGCGCCGGCCGGTGTAGGATCAACCGACGCTGCAGGCGCTTGCGCCGACTCCTTGGGCGCAGCCTCGGTCGGTACGGGAGCGGAAGGCGCATCGGCCGGCGCATCGCCGATATACGCGATCACCTCGCCGATCGGCACCGTCTGGCCCTCGCCGATCACGATCTTGCTCAGCTTCCCGGCCTCAAACGACTCCAACTCCATCGTCGCCTTATCGGTTTCGATCTCGGCGATGATATCACCGACCGCAACCTCATCGCCGGGCTGCTTGAGCCAGCGGCCCACGGTTCCTTCCGACATCGTGTCGGAGAGCCGGGGCATGGTTACTTCACCCATAAACCACTCCTACAATTGCAGAATGCAGAATGCTGCATTCTGCATTCCCAATTCTAAATCTTACTTCTTCCCTTGCAGCACTTTTCGAATGGCATGGATCAGGCTATTGGCGCTCGGCTTCGAGGCTGCCGACAGATCCTTGGCGTAGGGCAGCGGCACTTCGATGCCGGCCACCCGCTGCACCGGCGCATCAAGGTAATCGAACGCCTCTTCCTGGATCGTCGCGGCAATCTCGGCGGTTACCCCATACGACAGCCAATCCTCGGCGATCACAATCGCCCGGTTCGTCTTCTTAACTGAGTCGATGATCGTCGGCCGGTCGAGCGGGCGCAACGAACGCAGATCGACCACCTCAACCGAGATGCCCTCCTGCTCCATACGTTGGGCAACCTGCATGGCCACGGCGGTCATACGCGAGTACGAGATCACGCTGACATCGGTTCCCTGGCGTTTCACCTCGGCGAGGCCGATCGGCACCACATAATCATCGTCCTCAGGCACTTCGCCCTTGGTATCGTAGAGTGCGAGGCTCTCGATAAAGATCACCGGATCGTCATCGCGCACGGCGGCGCGCATCAAACCCTTGGCATCGTAGGGGGTAGAGGGCGCCACAACCTTGAGGCCGGGGCAGTAGGCGAACCAATTCTCAAAGCTCTGCGAGTGGGTGGCGGCAAGCTGGCCGGTGCCGCCCGAGGGCGTGCGGATCACCATCGGCACCTTCACCTGGCCGCCGAACATATAGTGGATCTTGGAGGCGTGGTTGACAACCTGATCCATCGCCACCAGGATGAAGTTGATCGTCATAATCTCGACGACCGGGCGCAAGCCGAGCATCGAAGCGCCGATCGCGACGCCGACGAAACCTTCTTCGGCGATCGGCGTATCGACCACGCGCTTGGGGCCGAACTCTTGCAGCAACCCTTCGGTAATCCGGTACGAACCCTGGAACAACCCGATCTCTTCGCCCATCAGCAGGACATTCGGATCGCGGGCCAACTCCTCGCCAAGCGTATCGTTCAAAGCCTGACGGTAGGTCATCACTGGCATAAATTTCGTTCCTTCACACACATTGGTGGCGGCGCGTTACGCCTCGCCCCGATTGATCTTTACTTCGCGCAGCGCATCTTCGGGGCCGGGCGTATTCGGCACCGGTGTGGCGTACATGTTGTCGTACATCGCCTCGAAGCGGGGATCGGGGCTGCTGTTGGCGAAATCGATCGCCTCCTGCACCTCGCGATCGACCCGTTCGGTCGTCGCCTTGAGCCAATCGTCGTCCACGATCCCGCTATCGTGCAACAGGGTGGCGAAATTGCGCACCGGGTCGAAGCTTTCGCGGCCTTTGCGCACCTCATCCTGATCGCGGTAGCGGTCGGCGTCGATCACTGAATGGCCGCGGAAGCGGAAACTGATCACATCCAGGATCGCCGCTCGCCGTCTTTCTCGGCCTTCTCACGCAGCCGGCGCACGGTATCGCGAACTTCCAGCACATTGGTGCCGTCCACGCGCTCGCCGTGGATGCGGAACGAGGCTCCCTTCTTGTACAGATCCGGCTCGGATGAACCGGCCGCCACCGAGGTGCCCATGCCGTAGCCGTTATTGACGACGAAGAAGAGCACCGGGCAATTCCAAAGCTTGGCCAGGTTCAGCGACTCGTAGAATGCGCCGATATTGGTAGTTGCGTCGCCCATTTGCGCAACCACAACGCCGGGCTTGCTTTGATACTTCAGGGCGTAGGCTGCGCCCACCGCCAACGGCACCTGGCCGCCGACAATCGCGTAGCCGCCCATAAAATGGGCCTTCTCATCGAACAGGTGCATCGAACCGCCGCGCCCGCCGGAAACGCCGGTCTCTTTACCGAACAATTCGGCCATCACCGGGCCGGGCGGCACGCCGCGAGCCAGAATATAGCCGTGCTCACGATAGTTGGTGAAAATATAATCGTCGGGGGTGAGTGCGGCCATCAAGCCGACAATGGTCGCCTCTTCGCCCAGATTCAGGTGGCAGTAGCCGCCGATCTTGGCCTTGACGTACATCTCGCTGGTACGTTCTTCGAAACGGCGCAGCAACAACATCTGGTAATAGTAGTGCTGCAATACCTCGGCATCCTCGCGCTCCAATGCGGCGCGGGTTGCGTCTTCTACCTTCGCCATCAGGTTCTCCTTATCGCAAGATTCTTGCTGCTTGTTGAGCCAGACCGCCCATCCAAGCAGCAAGAAACAGCCATCGCGGGGAAGTGCGGTACGTTGCCGGCCGAGGCTTACATGCCGGGCGGCACGACATCCTGGTTGAATGCGCTCTCGCTGGCGCCGCAGCGCGGACATGTGTGCGGTGGCTCCATACCCCGCACGATCTCGCCGCAAACGCCGCAGACCCAACGCATCGCAATCTGACGCACCAGATCGGAACGACTGACAATTCCGACCACCTGGCCGTTCTCGACCACCGGCACGCGCCGGATGCGCTGGTTGGTCAGCAGATGCTGTACTTGCTCAACATCGGTGTCGGGGGTGACGCTGATCACGCCACGGGTCATAATATCGACGACCACGCGACCGCTTTTCGCGATCAGGTCGTGCTCCGTTACCAGTCCGACCAGCAAACCCGACTCATCGACCACCGGCAGTCCGCTGATCCGATTACGCGCCAGCATCCGCGCCACCTCTTCGACGGCGCTGTTGTCGCGAACCACCAGCACGTTTTCGGTCATGATCTCGCGGGCTTTCATAAACTGCACTTTCCTGCTAGTACGGTTCAATTGCCGTATCTTGTGAATATCGTCACAAATTTCCCGCGCCGTATTATCCGGCAGGGTGGAAAGGTGATATGTAAAAGGCACCGAAGCAATCACAGTATAACAGACCTTCCCGGCTGTGCGCTCAGTGTGCAGTAGCGGTGCAAAAACTGTGCTCGATGCCATATAATTCCGGGCCGGACGGCAGGATCGTTGAGATGCTGCTTGAGCCGTGCGACAACACAATCCGCTGCCGAGCATCACGATCCGGGCTGTTAAACGCCTTTGGTTTCACGAATCTCACGCAACAGATTGCGGCTGGCGCTGGTGATCAACCGGTAAACCTGCTCAAAGCCGCCGTCGTAGTACGGATCGGGAACTTCGCGCACGGGTTGTTCCGGGGCGTAATCAAGCAACAAGCGTACCCGCTGGGCCACATCGGGATGGCGGATCGCGATATCGCGCATGTTCTCGTGATCCATCGCCAGAATGTAGTCGAACTGATCAAAATCGGCTGCGCGCAACTGTCGGGCACGCTGGTCGCCGGGGTCGATGCGGTATTTGCGCAAGATGTCCAGAGTGCCGCCGTGGGGCGGTTCGCCGGCGTGCCAGCCGCCGGTGCCGGCCGAGTCGATCAGAAAACGATCAGCTAGCCCGGCCTCGTTGACCAGATGCCGAAAAACGGCCTCGGCCATCGGCGAGCGGCAGATATTGCCCATGCAGACGAACAGAACCTGAACTGGTTGGAGGGTGTTCATATTTTCCATTACATAGTAGGGGCGCATGCTTCGCCCTTAGCCAAGTACCGCCAAAATCGCCTCCGCCACCTGGTCGATCCGGCGTACCGCAGCGAAGTGCGCGGCGGCCGGGCCAACCGCCAGCAGCGGAACTGCGGCTTCGGTATGCCCTTTGATGCTCGTATCTTCCAGATTTCCATGGTCGCTGGTGATCAGCAACGTGTCGGTTGAGCGCAGCGTGTCGAGTACTCCGCCGATCATGCCATCGACGCGCAGAAGTGTTTCGCCGATGCCTGCGACGCCAAGCCGCCCGTGGCCGGCCAGGTCGGTCATGAAACTTTCGAAAAAGACCAGTTCGTGCTCGTGGGCAAAGGCGGCAAGCCATGCACCGGCTTCTTCGGGTGCGACAGGCGCAAGATCCGGGCCTTCGCCGCGGAGTTGCAGCATGGCGCCGGTGATGTCCCAGCTGAGCGCCCGGCCCGCAGCGAAATCATCCAGGGTGCGTAAACGGACGCCGGCGCCTTCAGCCGCGATCACACTCGCCGAGCGCCGCACACGTCGGCTCGCGATTGCTTGCCAGTAGCCGGGAGTGAACACATTCGCGAAAGCGACCGCATGTCCGGCCGCACGGGCGCGGCGCAACACCGAGCGTTCGGCCAGCAACGGGCGCAGGGCCGTAGGCGGGAAATTCGGCTGGTGCCGGCCGTGCATCGCCGGCGCATTGACGCCGGCCAAAAGTGCGACATGGCCGGTGCCGCTTTGTGGTGCGCCGGCCACGCCAAGGGCTGCGTCGATCGGTTGGAGCAGAAGACCGGCTCGCTGCTGCACATGCTCCAGGCTGAGCGGCCCGCCGAGGAGTTGCTGTAGCCGGAGCATCGGGACGGTGGTGAATGGATTGTTGGGGCCGGCGGGTGCCAATCCCACACCATCGAGAAAGACAAAGATAATCGCCATGCATGCTTACTTCAAAAAATTCGCCAGCAGTTGTTTGCCGTGGTCGGTCAGGATCGACTCGGGGTGAAATTGCACGCCCTGAATCGGGTGTTCGCGATGGCGCAAGCCCATAATCACGCCGTCGTCCGTCCAGGCGGTGATCGCCAACTCGGCGGGCAGATCGTCGCGGCGCACGATCAGCGAGTGATAGCGCGTGGCGGTGAACGGATCTTCCAGCCCGGCGAAGACCCCCTGGCCGTTGTGGCGAATCGCCGAGAGCTTGCCGTGCATCACCTGTGGCGCCCGTACCACTGCCCCGCCGTAGGCTGCGCCGAGGGCCTGGTGGCCCAAACACACGCCGAGGGTGGGAACATGTGGGCCGAGCTCCTGAATGAGTGCGATGCTGATGCCGGCCTCATGGGGTGTACACGGGCCGGGGCTGATCACGATCCGATCCGGCTTCAGGGCTGCGACATCGGCCACGCTCAGCGCATCGTTGCGGCGCACATCAACTGCGGCGCCCAACTCGCTCAGATATTGAAACAGATTATAGGTAAACGAATCGTAGTTATCGAGCAACAGTACCCGCATCGTAGCCTCCTGGCATTTCATTGTTGCGCGCAGTATAGCGGTCGATGCACTGCGGCGCAACCGGCGCGACGCAAACTGCTGTGTTCCATCCGGGCCTGATACCTGCCTGAAAATCGTGCCCCGGTCATCCAATTGTCATCGTACGCAGTGTTGTAGTGGTTATGGTGTCGTTAAGATAAGCGCGAGTTCAATCCGAAGCGATTTCGATGACATGATCTTCGCCGGTAGTCAGCGATCATCGCAAAGGAACCCGTGCAGAAATTCTGCATTCTGCATTCTGAATTTCCCCATGGAGGCTGCGATGCTGTTGCGTCTGCGTATTCTTTTTATACCACTTTTTATTGCAGCGCTTCTAGTACTCGTGTCGATCGCCGGACGTAGCGACGCCGGGCCGACCGTCGATACAGCTACCGGTCGTCCTGAACAGGTGGCGCTGACAACAATCCCTACGGAAGGCGCATCACTTTTGGCGTCCCTCGGCGCAAGCTACCTTTCGCCGGTGCAGGCGACGGCTACCCCGTTCACTCATATACTCCTACGTTGGGAGGCACTGGTTCCCGCCGGCGCCCATGTCCACATCGAAGTTCGCGCCAGCTTCGACGGCATGGATTGGACTCCCTGGGGCGAGGTGTTGGAAAACCCCGACCTATGGGTGCCGGCCGATGGTGATTATGTCTTCTGGAGCCAGGAGATCTACGCCGGCGAGGGAGTGCAATTCTGGCAGGTGCGCGCCCAGACGAGCCGGCTCCTGATGGAATGCTGCCGCGCCTCGATTCGATCGAAGTCAATACTGTCGATGCCCGCTTCGGCTCGTCCGACCCCTTGTCGGCCGCCAATTTGCAACATTCCCTTGCCGGCTTCGACAAGCCGCCGGTAGTGAGCCGGAGCGCCTGGGGCAGCCCCGACGGCCAGGGCAGTCGGGTGAATCCGGCCCACTACCCGGTTACGCATATGGTTATTCACCATACCGCCGACTCGAACAGCCTGAGTGGCAGCCAGCAGAGTTGGGCCGACCGGGTGCGCGCGATCTGGTCGTTTCATACCTACACCCGCGGCTGGGGCGACATCGGCTACAACTACCTGATCGACCCGAACGGCGTGATCTACGAGGGCCGCGCCGGTGGTGATGATGCGGTCGCCTTTCACGATACCGCCAACTACGGCTCGATGGGGATCGTGCTGATCGGCACGTATTCCAATGTCGATCCGCAGGCTGCCGCGCTCAACAGCGCCGTGGATCTGCTGACCTGGAAAAGCGCCCAGAAGCGGATCGATCCCCTTGGCCGGGCCTTCTACTATGGTTGCTCGATCTCGAAGTACTGCAAGCCCTTCACCCCCGGCTCGATCGCCGAGACGATCTCCGGCCACCGCGATGCCACACCCGGCCGTACGTCTTGTCCCGGCGATCGGCTGCACAGTCGCATTCCGGAGTTACGCCAGCGTGTCGCCAACCGCCTCGCCGGCCTGCCGGAAGCCGCTGCCCCCGACAACGGCGATCTCATTATCGACGATCTGGAGGGTCGGTTTACGCGCAACAGTGCCAACTGGTATGGTGCCTGCGGTTACGGCGGCAGCAGCGTCTATACTTATTCCACCGACAACCCGGCTGAGAGTAGCAATAACGCCGTCTGGACGCCGAACATCCCGGCCGATGGCCAGTACCGAGTGCTGGTGCATATTCCCGAGGGCTGTGATCAGGCCACGCCGACAAGTCAGGCCCGTTACCGGATCAACAGCGCCGACGGCGAACGCGAGGTGCTGATCGACCAGAATGCGCGCCGCGGCTGGATTGAGTTGGGCAGTTTCCGCTTTACGACCGGCACCAATGGTTCGGTGCAACTGAGCGATCTTACCGGCGAACCGCTGAGCGCCGGGCGGGTGGTCTATTTCGATGCCGTGCAGTTCGTGAAGGAAGACGGCGCGCGGATCGAGTTGCTGGCGGTGCAGGCCGAGCAGACCAGTGTCGCCGCCGGCGAGTTGCTGAAAGTAACTTTTACGGTGCGCAACAGCGGCAATGGCCCTGCCGAGACCCAGGATCCGCAGGCCGGCACCAACTCCGATGCGCAAGGCAGCTACGACAGCGCCAACGGCTATGTCTACGACGAGGGCGAATGTTTCCTCGGCGCGCCCGAGCAGGATTATCCGATCTATCCGAAGCAAGGCGGCAGTTTCCGGCTCACCCTCGGCCCGATCAATCGTGGCGTCGCCTGCGCCGGTGAGAGCGGCGGTTATCCCTGGCGTTGGGGTTTGAATGGTTCGCTGGCGCCGGGTGAGACCCGCGACGTGATCGGCTACGTACGGTTCCGTGAGCCGGGACAGGTGCAGTTGCAGGCCGGCGTGATCCGCGAATATGTCGCATATCTGGCGCAAAATGTTGTTCTGCCGACGATCACCGTTACTCCGGAGCGTCAGTCCCCGGCGCCGGCTGCATTCAACGAAAACCTGCAACCACTGGCCCATGTCTATCGCTTAGGGCAAATGCCCGACAACTTGCTGGCCCGGACGCACAATCCGCTCTCGATTGTGAAAGGCGAGTTGCTGGGCAGTTTCGTCTGGAGCGGCGAATTACGCGAGTGGGGCGACGGTGGACCGTTGCCGGGCGTGAGCGACGGCTTTGTGATCGAGCAGACGCGGGTTTTTGTGGCGCCGTTGGATGGCGAATATACCTTCAGTGTCACCAGCGACGACGGCGCATGGTTGTGGGTGAACGGCAGACCGCTGGTGGTCAATGCCGGCTTGCACAATGCCGAAAGCGCTACCGGAACCATCTATTTGCCGGCAGGGCGCCATGTGCTGGGCTTCAAATACTTCGAGCGCGGTGGAACGGCGGTGGCCGGCTACGCCGTACAGCATCCCGGCGAAAGCAGCTTCCGCACGCCGGTCGATGGCCTGGCCGGTGTGGGTGGCGGCATCGATTTGCGCATTGGAACCGGCTTTCGGCGCCTGCAAGGGCTGACTCTTGCCGCCGACGATCTGGGCGGCAGCGGCGCGGCTTTGTTGCGAGCCTCATTCGATGGGATCAGTTGGTACGACTTGCCGGGCGGAATGATAAATATGGGCGAGTTAAGCGCGGGCGAATACCATCTGCGCTATCGAGCCGTAGACGCGGCGGGCAACGAATCGCCGATTACGGAACTGCATTTCCGCGTCGATCCGGCGCTCCGCGAAGAACAGATCTTCCTGCCGTTACTGGCAAAATGAGTGCAGTATGGGGTCGAGCTTACTCGACCCCATACCCATTCAACCCCGTTGTTTAAAGATCGACAGGTGCATTTTGGGATCGTGGTCGCAATTGCTGCACACACCATTACTCATCCCGACGGTGCGTGCGACGCCGTTCGTCCGTGTGATCAAAGTCGCCTGGCAATTTGGGCAACGGGTGGCCTGATTGGTTTCGGCGCCTAGATAAATTGCAGGCCGTTCTCGTGGCCGAGCCGGCGGGCGCGCATCACCGCCGCAGCCGTCTCGCTGCCGGCATCGCCGGGCAAAACATGCCATGGCGTATGGGCGCCGAGCGAATCGCGAATCCACTCAATCAAGGCCCGTAATTCATCGCTGTCGTCGTTCACGCCGTGATGAATCCGCGTCGTCACCTCCACATGGCAACGCCAATGAGCGCGGGCATGGACAGTTGTTTCCAAGATTCCACGCCAGTCAGGGATCCCGCCGAGCCGATTGTACGCTGAGTCGGAGAAGCCGCGTAAGTCAAGGCTCACGCCGTCGAGATAGGCCCCGAGGGTATCAAGTGCTTCAAGCGTAAGATAGCCGCTGGTGGCGAGGGCGGTATAACGGCTTGAGGCCCGCGAGAGTTGCAGCAGCGCCAGTACATACTCGAAATTCACCGCTGGCTCGCCGTAGGCCCAGATCACCCCACGACAAAGCCGTTCCAGGGCGAAATTCGCCGCCCGATCCGGATCGAGCCGGCGTTGGAGCGTCGGATCTTCCGGGACGAAGGCATACTGTCCGCGCTGCTGATCCACAGGCAGCGCGTAGCCCCAGCCGCCGATCGATAATGCCAATGAGTCGGGAAAAAAATGCCAGAGCCGGTGATCTTCGATCGGACCGATCGCAGCTCCACTGATAAGCCCATGATTGAGAAGCTCAATTCCTTCAGGATGGCCCCTCCGCACCTTGCATTGGCCGGCTTCACCCACGGCTGGAGTGCAGCCCCAACGGCAGGCAAGACAGGTCGGGGGATTGTCGGCGTTGGGCGAGATGAGATCGGCGAACGAGACACTCATAACGACTCCTGATCTGATCGACCGGGCGGGACATGTCTGGCGCTTTGCTGCCCCATCAGGTATAATGCACGCGGCCCCGAGGGGGTTTCCTCATGTACACATGTTTGCGTTGTATCGCAGTATACGACGAGTGTAGCACAGAATAGCGAACTCTGTGCCGGAATTGTTATGGAACAACCACCACGCCGGATTGATGGCGATCCTCGCAGCGACCTGATCGCCGATAACGGCCGCTGGGAACCGGTTTCCGCCGACGAACAGACAACATCCATCGCCCAACGCACGCGGGTGCGTAGTGTCGTCCGCGAGTTACTCGAGACGGCGATCTTTATTCTGCTGGTATTTTTTATTGTGCGCGGCATTGTGCAGAATTTTAAGATCGAAGGTTCCAGTATGGAACCGACATTACACACCGGCCAATATATCCTTGTCAATAAGCTGGTCTACTTTCACTTTGATTTGAATGCGCCCTTGCGCTTGCTGCCGGGCCAGGAAGATTTGCCGCAGCGCATTATTTACCCCTTTCATCAGCCGCAGCGCGGCGATATCGTCGTTTTCGAGTATCCCCGTGATGTGAGTAAAGACTATATCAAGCGGGTGATCGGCTTGCCCGGCGACCGTTTGCGCGTGAACGATGGGAAGGTCTTTGTGAACGGCGAGCCGCTGGATGAAGTGTATTTGCAGGGCGCCTCGACCTATTGTGTGTCCGGTTATCAGTGTCACGACGAAGAGTTGATTGTTCCCGAAGGGACGATTTTCGTCATGGGCGATAATCGGGCCAATTCCAGCGATTCACGTGAGTGGAATGCGCTGCCGCTGGATCGGGTCGTTGGTCAGGCCTGGGTGATTTATTACCCGATCGCGGATTGGGGGCTTGTTCCGCACTACGAGTATTCGGCTGAACGAGTGGCTATTCCGTGATCGGCAGCACTGTAGGTGGTGATTTGCTTGCGTAGCGGGCAAATCACCACCCACAAACTTATGTATGCACGTCGCGATCAACGCTCATCTGCTGGCCCATACACGCTCGTTTCGCCGCGCCGGGGTTTCGCACTATATCGAACAGGTTCTGCATCAGCTCGGGCAGATCGATCGGCGGAATCGCTACACGATCTATACCACCCGTGGCCTCGACCAACATGCGCTCGGCCTGCCGGCCAACTTTCAGGTGCGGCCGAGTAGCTTGCCAACGATCAATCCCCGCGTCCGCATCCCCTGGGAACAGTTGCTTGCGCCGCTTTTGCTCAGGCGCAATCAGGCCGATCTGTTTCACGGAGTGTTGAATGTGGTGCCGCTGGCCTGTCCGGTGCCGAGTGTGGTGACGATCCACGATCTGGCCTTTATTCGCTTCCCACAGACGTTTCGCGCCTATAATCGCACCTATCTCGATTTCGCCACGCGCCTGACGGCCCGCCGCGCGGCCCGGATTCTGGTTGTTTCCGAGCATACCAGGCGCGAGGTTGTCGGGTTGTTGGGGGTGCCTGCGGAGCGTGTGATCGTGACGCCGAATGCTGCGCGCGCCCATTTCCAGCCGCCGGCCCCCGGCGCTGTCGATCGTCTGCGGCGCGCCACGGGTTGCCGGATCGCTTCGTGCTCTATGTCGGCACGCTCGAGCCGCGCAAAAATTTGCCCACGCTGCTGGCCGCATATGCCGATGTCGCCCGCCAACACCCCGATGTGCCGCTCCTGGTTGGCGGCGGCAAGGGCTGGCTCTACGATTCGATCTTCGCCCAGCTTGAAGCATTGGGATTGCGCGATCAGGTGCGCTTCGTCGGCTATATCGATGAGGAGGAGTTGCCGCTCTGGTATGCCGCCGCGACCGTCTTCGCATTTCCCTCGACCTACGAAGGTTTCGGCATGCCGCCGCTTGAGGCAATGGCCTGCGGCACCGCCGTGGTGACATCCAATAGCTCCAGTTTGCCCGAAGTGGTTGCTGAGGCCGGGTTGATGGTGCCGCCGACCGACGCCTCCGCTCTGGCCGATGCGCTGAATCAGGTGTTGCGTGATGCCGATCTGCGCACGGAACTTGTGGCCCGTGGGCTTAAACGAGCCACGCAGTTTAGTTGGCGCGCGACCGCCGAAAAGACGCTTGCCGCGTATCATGATGTTGCCGTGGAGCATGGTCGCTTGTAGCGCTCAAGCTCGCTGATTGGGGGCGACGAAGCTGTCGATAACCGCCGAAACACGCGTCGGGCCGGCTATGCCGACCTAACTCGGAACGCGGTTGACACACCTGTCGGCTACGGTATAATGATCGTAGGTATCGGAACGACAAGTGATTGCAGCGCATACAGAAGCAATCCAGCGCCGGTACACAATCCGGCGCCAAGCCCGGGCGTACGCCTACGGCGCCGGCCCGTTAAGGAGAAAATCAATGCCTATGCCAGGTCCGTGGGAATTGCTGATCATTCTGGTTATTGTCATCGCTATTTTCGGTGCCAGCCGTCTGGCCGGTATCGGCGGTGCACTCGGTGGCAGTATTCGCGAGTTTCGGAAGTCAATGAAGGACGACAACGAAGAGAAGCCGAAGGCTGAAACCAAAGCTGAAGGCGAGAGCAACGCGTAGGTTCGTCCGGCCACTTAATAGATGCGAGGTGTAGGGGCGCGGTTGGCCGCGCCCCTACAGGTGTTTAGTATGGCAGATTATTTCGATCAGGCGACAATTGAAGTGCGTTCGGGTCGCGGCGGTAATGGCGCGGCAACATTTCGGCGTGAGAAGTTCGTGCCGCGCGGCGGACCCAACGGCGGCGACGGTGGGCGTGGCGGTGATGTGTATCTGTATGCCGACGATAGCCTGAATACGTTGCTCCACTTTCGCTACGAGCGCGAGTTCAACGCTGAAGACGGCGGCCACGGCATGAAGAACAAGATGTATGGCCGCCATGGTCAAGACCAGACGATCAACGTGCCGGTCGGCACGCTCGTACGTGCCGTGATCGACGGCACAACCTATGAGATCGATCTCGATCGGCCCGGCCAGCGTCTGCTGGTTGCCCGCGGCGGCAAGGGCGGCCTTGGGAATGTTCACTTCACGAGTTCAACCCGCCAGGTGCCGCGGATCGCCGAGTTGGGTGAACCCGGTGAGACTCTGGAACTGGAACTGGAACTGAAGTTGATCGCTGATGTGGGCCTGGTGGGGTTTCCGAACGCCGGCAAGTCTACGCTGCTCTCGGTAATCAGCGCCGCGAAGCCGAAGATCGCGAATTATCCATTCACGACTCTGCAACCAAATCTTGGCATTGTCGAAGTGGGTGATTACGACCGGCTGATTGTGGCTGATATTCCCGGCCTGATCGAGGGTGCACATAGCGGGATCGGCCTGGGCCACGATTTCTTGCGTCATATTGAGCGGACGCGAGTGCTGATCCATATTGTCGATGCGGCCGGTGTCGATGGGCGTGACCCGCTGGACGATTTTCATCAGATCAACGCGGAATTACGGCTCTACCGCCCCGAATTGGCCGATCGCCCGCAGGTGGTGGCCCTGAACAAGATCGATCTGCCGGAGGCGCAAGCCGATCTCGACCGGTTACGGCGTGAATTGCCGGTTGCCGCAACCGATATCTTCACTATCTCCGCTGCCACCCATTCCGGTCTTGAGCCGATGTTGCGCCGGGTTGCCGAGTTGGTGCGTGCGCAACCCACCCCGGTTCGTGAGGCGGTCGAAGCCGACGAGCCGCCACTAACCTGGCCCTTGCCGATTGTCGATGAGAATGTTTTCCAGATCGTGCAGGAAGCAGGTGTCTGGCGGGTACGCGGCGTGAAGATCGAGCGCCTGGTGGCGATGACGAATTTCGCTCAGGCCGAGGCGGTTGATCGTGTGCAGCGCGTGCTTGAAGCGAGCGGTATCAGTGCTGCATTGGTAAAAGCCGGCGTTCAGGACGGCGATATGGTGCGGATCGGCAAAGCTGATTTGGAGTGGAATAGCGCGGGCGTGATCGGGTAGAGGCGAAGCATTCAGGTATCTCGCCTTTGCCGGCGCGGAAAATCAACCATTTCGGTTCGTTTCGGCAATTCCGCCGCCGAAAGAACCGAAAGAATCATCGCATCACTACCACCCTGCCCGAGGCGAATAGCCTGCCGCAGGCGCGCCGACTGCGTACGTCACAAATCCCCGTACAACTCAAGTAACTCGCGCCATTCGCCGGTGAGTTCTTCGCGGCGGGCCGCATAGTAAAAATGCGGTTCGCCCATCTCATCAAGATAGACCAGATCGACCTGGCTGCGCATTGGGCGCGTATAGCCCAGGTTGCCCCACCAGCGAATCTTCTCCGGGTCGAGCGGGATATCCTGCTGGTACATACGGGCGGCGTACTCACGAACCGTGCCAAGCTCAATGTCTTGCAAGCGCCACGGCACGCCGCTTACATCGCCGGTGCGCAGGTTGCGGAAGATGTATTGCCACTCGCCGTTCTCATCACAGTCGGCACTCACAACCTCGATGCCGGTACGCGGGCGAGCCACCCGAATCAGATTGAGCCAGGCTTCGGTGAGTTTTTCAAAGGGAACGCCGTTGTACTCCTGCTGGCCCTCGCCGTCCTTCTCCTTCATGATCAGATCGAAGCGCACCCGGCTTGTCGAGTCGCGGTAAACCGCCGCCAATCCACCCCGCCCGCGCCAGCGCACCTTGCGCGTGCCCCAGACATCGGGATCGAGCGTTTCAACCGGCTCAATCGGCGCTTCTGGCTCATTTATCGATAGTGGCGGCGCCTCTTCCTCACGTTCGAACGCGCCGTTTTCGGTCTCGATCGCCTGCGCCGCATTGGGATCGCCGAGCAGATTCGACCACGCTTCGCTCAGCCCCCAATCACTGACGCCGAAGAAGACATGATCGATCACGCCGTTCACATCACGATGCACCAGATCGTATTTAACGCGGCTCCCCTGGCGATAGGCGCGCCAGAGGCCAAGCCGGCCCTGCCAGCGTACCTGACTTTGCAGATCAACCCGTCCTTCGCGCAAGTCTTCGTGGCGACTGATCGCATAGGCCCACAAACCCTGGGCGCGGTCGCGGGTAACGCCGGCGGTAGTACGTAAGTCGCGCACCTCATACAGCCAGACACCGCCACGCTTCTGACTGCTGACGATCTGCACGCCCGAGCGGGGCAGATCGATATCTTCGCCGTTGTCGAGTGGTGACGAGGCACCCTCGGCGATCGCCCGCCGGCACAGTTGAATAATCTCGCTGCGGTCGGCGGCGCTGGTTTCGCCATCGCGGCGCACATAGATCACGCCGTCGGATCCAACATAGGGCGGCGGCTCCGAGGCCTTCACCTCGACGCGCATGACATCGCGGCCTTCGTAGCTCATCAACTCAAATGAAAGGTACGGCTCAGGGCTGATCTGCTCATTCACCCCGCGCCGCAACGCTTCGCTGACATGATCGGGGCGCTGGACACCGACGACTTTGCCGTCGGGCATGATCCCGATCACCAGGACACCGCCGCCGGTATTGGCCAGCGCCGCTACATCGCTCCAGAGTTGCGTTGCACCCTGAGGATCACTGTCGAGCGCACGGAGGATCTGGCGCTCGCTGGAGCCGTTGAAGCGGGCGGCATCAACCTGCCACTGCTTCTGATCGCGCTTCGGTACCCGCACCCGGTCGAAATCCCGGCTCGCCAGAAGGTCGCGCAAAGCATCGAAACTGTTATCAGGTAGTAGTAACTCGACATAACGATCGCCAATACCATGGCGATGCATCGTCTGCATCTCGCCGTTCCCAGCCCGGCGCAGGCGGTGCGCATCGCTACCCTGGAGGCAGAACATCCGCCGCTCATAGTGTTCGGTTTTGCCGTTGTAAAAACCGGGTGAGGTAAACTTCTCGTGGTCGGTGTAGAAATTCACGAACTCCAGTGCATGCAGATGCGAACTCTGCGTCACGGCGATGCGGGCCTGGCCGCTGGTGCCAAGCCGGAGCGTTTCGGTGATCACGCCATTCGGGCCATTGGCGTGGGGTGCGATCACCAGGCCGCCCGAGCGCGCGATAATGTCATAGGCTTCCGTAACGTGGCGCGTGTTGGAAACCCCACATAGGCCGGCTTTCAATTGGGTCGGTGGTACGCCGAGTTGTAGTAATGTCGCTTCAATCAAACTAATCGGATGATTTGGTGGGAAGATACCGAGAATATGGGCGCCGAAGTGGGATGTAAACTCGAAACCCGGCAGCACCGTAACCTTCGCCAGTAATCGCCGATATTCGGTCAGTCGCTCTTGCTCTTCCGTTGTCAGGCGGCCGGCCGCCTCAAATGTGGTCAGAAAATCGATATCACGCTGAAATTGTTCGTAGCCGTGAACCGTATTATGATCGGTAAAGGCGATGATTTCCAACTCACGCCGTTCGGCCTCTTGTAGTATCTCCAGATAGGTTGCCTGAGGTTCGGCATAATCCTCAGAGGCGGGCGTGTGTAGATGCAGGTCGGCGCGCATCCAGCGCATACTGTTGCGCGTTTCGGCCGAAGTGCTCATATTCTTTTTGCTCCACAATCAAGATAGTTTGCTCTCTGAAAGATCTCTCCAGGGTTTTTTCTTTTACGGCAGGCGCAATAACAGTGGGTCGCCTATTGCCGCAGGGCCTCCTTTCCAGGTAAAGTGCCATTCTTACTCTCATCTCTGCTGCGCTGTAACTGTCTTGCCGCGCAGACCTAATGTTTTACCACACCATCTTACCCGAAACCGCGCAAAACGACAATAAGGAAGGAATGTATGGATAGCGAGCGCTAGCGAACAGACGGCATTTCAGCGGCTGCGCTCGGGTATTCCGGCGCCTGAGAGCGGTTCGATCGCCCTGAATGGGCCGATTGTGGCCGAGCAGATCGGGGCGCAGATCTTTAGCGACGGCTGGGCGATGGTCTGTCCACATGATCCTGACGGCGCCGTTGTGCTTGCCCGTGCCGCCGCACAGGTGAGTCACGATGGGGTTGCGGTTGATGCCGCCTGTTTGCTGGCGGCCATGGCGGCGGCGGCGTTCGGCGGCCACGATATTCCGACGCTGTTACAGATTGGATTAGAGCGGGTTTCTCCTGACTCAGCGATTGCCCGCCTGGCCACGGAATTGCTACACATCGTAGGTGTGAATCGGATTGGCGGGCGGCGCGGGTATGGCTGGCAACCCACTACGGCTACGACCGCTATCCAGGCAATTGTCATGTGATGCCCAACCACGGAGTGCTACTGCTGGTGTTGCTGTGAGGTGATGGGGATTTGAGTCGTTCACCCTGGTTGCATCGGTGGGTGGGCATCGGTTGTCGGCCCAGGTAGGTGATCTCGATCCGGCGGGCGCGGCAGCCATTGTGGTAGAAGCCGGCATGCTCACGGCACGGTGCGTGCGGATCTATCGGGCTGAAAAATCCGATATTTCAAATATTCCGAGATAAGAACTAGAATTATTGCGTACTTTTTGCTATAATGCAAAAGTACCGACGTTTTAGTCAAAATCGACTCAGTATGAAGCCGATACTGTGTCTTCAGGCATCCGGCTAAGCGCCCGGCGCGAACCTGGCATAGTTGGAGATGCCTCAAAGGAGGCTTGCGTATGTCCACAAATGGCGCTTATTTACCGCAGCGCGTACGCACCATGACAGCGAGATGGATGGCTTCCTTGAGGACATCCAGCGTATCCAGGGTTTGAGCAACAACACAATCACCTCATACCGTTGCGATCTGCGCACAGCGGCCGGAATGCTGGAGATGTCGTTGAGCGAAGTTTCATCCGACGACATCCAGCAGTTTCTGGCCTCGCGCAATGAGCAACCGGGAACCACCAATCGACGGATCGCCAGTCTGGGGCGGTTCTTCCGCTGGGCGCTCGATCAGGGATACGTGGACGAGAACCCGGTTGAGCAGATTAGCGCCCGCCAGCACGCCGAGCATCGACCTCAGCCAATCGTGAGTGAGACGGAGCGGCGGGCGTTGGATGCGGCGATCGCCGCCGCCGGCCAACCCTACCGACTGATTTTTACCCTGTTGCGTGAGATCGGCGTACGCACCGACGAAGTCCTGAATCTGAATATGGGCGATGTGATTTTGGAGCCGGGCCGCGAGTTGTTGCTCGTGAACGACAGCAAGAGCGGCAGCAAACGGATGGTGGTGCTGACACCCGATGCGATGCCGCGTTCACTCCGCGGGCTGCGCAGTTGGATGCGTGAAATGGAAGAAGATCTCCCGCCCGCCACGCCGCTTTTCCGCTCATCGCGCGGGAACCGTGCTTCGTATGACACGTTGCATCGGCGTTGGGTGCAGGTATGTAAGGCGGCGCGCCTGGTTGACATCATTGACGGGCGCGAGGTGCCGCGCTATACCTTGCATCACCTGCGCCACACAGCCGCAGCGGAGTTGATCGCATTTTACCCCGAGCAGGTCGTACGGCGTATTCTCGGCCATCGCGATCCGCGCAGTACGCGGCGCTACGCTGAGATTGTGCGCACGAATGCGGCCTTTAGCAATGGGCATAGTGCGAACGGCCACAACGGGAACGGGTTACGGGCGAATCACCGCGAACAACAGGCATCGTAGCGTAGCGCTACAAAAGGAACGGGCGGGTAGCGACGCACAATCGTGCATTGCTACCCGCCCTTCGCGATCCAACCAAGTGCCGAGACGAAAGCGCGTTACTTTGCAACGCGCTTTCGCATCTCAAACCCTTACGTACCGTAGCTGATCGAGGGCAGGTACGTTACCAGAGCCGGGAAGACAATCACCAGGATCACGACCGCCATCTGTACTGCGATAAACGGGATCACGCCGCGATAGATATGGCCGGTAGTGATACCGGGCGGCGAGACACCGCGCAGATAGAAGAGCGCGAAACCGAAGGGCGGCGTAAGGAACGAAGTTTGCAGGTTCGCGCCGAGGATAACGGCGAACCAGAGCAGATCGACGTCGAGGGCCAGGGCAACCGGCACGAACAGCGGGATCACGATAAAGCAGATCTCGAAGAAGTCGATAAAAAAGCCGAGCACAAACACGACAAGCATACTAACCAGCATAAAGCCCCAGTAACCGCCGGGCAGATTGCTCATAATATCGAAGACGAAGGCATCGCCTTCAAGCGCCCGAAAGACCAGCGCGAACGCGGTCGAGCCGATCAGAATAAACAGCACCATGGTGGTAACGCGCATGGTCGCGTCGGAGACTTCCTTGAATGTCTTAAAACTCAGGCGACGATTGGCGAGTGCGAGCAGGGTTGCGCCGAGTGCGCCGACGGCCCCGGCCTCGGTAGCGGTGGCGAGGCCGAAGAAGATCGAGCCGAGCACGGCCAGGATCAAGAAGAGCGGCGGGATCATCACCTTGACGACCTTCAACGCCAACTTGCTACCGCGCAACGTCCGTTCCGAGAGCGGCAGAGCCGGCGCGGTGTCGGGCTTGATCTGGGCAATGATCCAGCAATAGAAGGCCAATGCACTGGCGAGCATCAGGCCCGGGATAAGCGATCCGATAAATAAGCGGCCCACCGACAGACCGATCTGATCGCCCAGCACCACCAGCACAATCGATGGTGGAATAATCTGTCCCAGCGTACCGGAGGCGCAGATCACACCGCAGGCCAGTTCTTTGTTGTAGTTATAGCGCATCATAATCGGCAGCGAGATCAGGCCCATCGCCACCACCGTTGCCGCCACCACACCGGTTGTTGCGGCGAGCAGTGCGCCTACCACCACCACGGCGATCGCCAGACCGCCGCGAATTGGTCCGAAAAGAACACCCATGGTTTCGAGCAAATCTTCGGCCAGGCCCGACTTCTCCAGCATCGACCCCAGAAACACAAAATAGGGGATCGCCAGCAATGTGAAGTTGGACATAATGTTGAAGATGCGCGAAGGCATGGCCCGAATCAGGATCGGGTCGAAGACATCGAGCGAGGCGCCGATAATCCCAAAGATAATCGCAACCGCGCCGAGTGAGAAGGTGACCGGATAGCCGATCGCCAGAATCACCAGCGCCCCCAGAAACATCGTCGGTCCGAGCCACTCGTACTCCATCGTTGCGAGCCTCCGTTACAGGGCGGTGTCGAGTTTTTCTTCAGCGTCTGGCTCACGATGACCAGTGAGCACGGCGAGGTTCTTGATTGCTTCGGAGATTCCCTGAATGATCAGCAAGGCGGGGCTAACCATAATGAAGGTTTTGAGCGGATAACGCAGCAAGCCGCTCGGATCGGGCGAGTTCTCCTGGATACGCCACGACCCTTCGACATACGGCCAGGAGAAGTAGATCAGCAGGCCACAAAAAGGAAACAAGAACAACAACGATCCGAGGAAGTCAACCAGGGCTTTGCGCTTCGGCGACCAGTTGCCGTAGAACACATCAACCCGCACATGCTCGCCGTGCTTCAGCGCGTAGGCTGAGCCCAGCAAAAAGATCAGCGAGAAGATATACCACTGCATCTCGATGAACACATTCGAGCCGAGCGAACGACCGATGGCGCGACCGATATAACGGTTGAACACATTCCAGACGCCGACACTCAGTACCAGCGGCACCATCCAGATCACAATCTGGCCGATGAACTCGGTGAAGGCATCGATGCCTTGTGAGACTCGCAGCAATGCGCGCACGCGCGTACTTCCTTTCCTTTTCTGCGATGCGTGAACAGTACGGACAAGCGAACTATGCCACACCGAGGGCCTGAAAACGGCCGCACCATGGCAGCGATTATTTGTAGGAAAGGGGAAAAATTAAAACCCTAGTCGATAGTATCTATGGTACTTGCTAACAAGAGTTCTGTCAAAAATTTGCGAGGTAAAACATTCCGCCGCTTGCTCATGTTTGTGCAAGCGGCGGAACAGGTACTATGTCGTCGTGCGACGATTACTCGTGGGTTGCGCCCCAATTCTCAGGCGTGCGCCAGAGACTGGAGAGGATCAAATCGCGGACGTTGAGCATCTCCTTGGGCAAGCGATCATAGAGCTTAATGAACAGTTCTTCGTGGAGCAAAATCTCTTGCTGCCACTCGCCGGTGTTCAAGCTCATCACATTATCGAACTGAGCGCGCGAGAAGTTCATCCCGCGCCAGTCGATATCTTCGTAGCGCGGCAGCCAGCCGATCGGGCTTTCGACGCTGACTGCACGGCCGTGCGAGCGCTCGACGATCCACTTGAGGATGCGCATGTTCTCGCCGAAGCCGGGCCAGGCGAACTTGCCGTTCTCGTCCTTGCGGAACCAGTTAACGCTGAAGATGCGCGGCGGATTGTAGATCTCGCGCCCAAACTGGAGCCAGTGGTTGAAATAGTCGGCCATATGATAGCCGGCGAAGGGCAGCATCGCGAATGGATCGCGGCGCACCACACCCTGCTGCCCGAAGGCGGCGGCGGTGGTTTCCGAACCCATTGTAGCGGCCAGGTAGACGCCATAATTCCAGTTAAAGGCCTGATAAACCAGCGGCACCGTACCACTGCGCGGCCGCCGAAGATAAAGGCATTGATCGGCACGCCCTTCGGATCGTCCCAGGCCGGGTCGAGCACCGGGTTATTGGTGGCCGGCGCCGTAAAGCGCGCATTGGGATGGGCCGCTTTGCGCCCGCTCTCCTTGGCGATCTCCGGCGACCACTCTTTGCCGGTCCAGTCGATCGCATGTGCCGGCGGTTCCTTGGTCATGCCTTCCCACCAGACATCACCGTCGTCGGTTAGTGCGACGTTGGTGAAGATCGTATCCTTGGCGCAACTCTCCATTGCGCTATGGTTCGTCTCTTCCGAGGTGCCCGGCGCCACGCCGAAGTAGCCGGATTCGGGATTGATCGCATAGAGCTTGCCGTCTTCGGCGGGTTTGATCCAGGCAATATCATCGCCGACGGTAGTGACTTCCCAGCCGTCATTCTGGAAATCTTTCGGCGGCACAAGCATTGCGAAGTTCGTCTTACCGCAGGCCGACGGAAATGCCGCAGCGACATACGTCTTCTCGCCCGAGGGCGCCTTGACGCCGAGGATCAGCATATGCTCGGCCAGCCAACCCTCCTGACGGGCCATCACCGAGGCGATGCGCAGGGCCAGGCACTTCTTACCCAGCAAGGCATTGCCGCCATAGCCGGAGCCGTAACTCCAGATCGATCGCTCTTCGGGGAAGTGGACAATGTACTTGGTTTCGGGGTTGCAGGGCCAGGGAACATCGGCCTGTCCCGGCTCAAGTGGCGCACCGACCGAGTGCAGACAGGGGACGAAATCGCCGTCTTCACCGAGGACATCGTACACCGCCTTGCCCATGCGGGTCATGATCTGCATATTGGTGACGACATAGGGCGAGTCGGTAATCTCGATGCCAATCTGGGCGATCGGCGAGCCGAGTGGGCCCATGCTGAACGGGATGACGTACATTGTGCGCCCGCGCATCGAGCCGGTGAAGAGCGGGAGGAGGGTGTCCTTCATCTCCTTCGGCGCCATCCAGTTGTTGGTTGGTCCGGCATCGCTCTTACTTACTGAGCAGATATAGGTGCGATCTTCGACCCGCGCAACATCGCTGGGATCGGAGCGCGCCAGGAAGCTGTTTGGTCGCTTTTCAGGATTGAGGCGGATAAATGTACCAGACTCGACCATCTGGTTGCAGAGTGTGTCGTACTCCTCTTGCGACCCGTCACAGAAGTGGATAGCCTCAGGCTGACACATCTCGACCATGTCGCTAACCCACTGGCGCAGGCGGTTGTGCTTGAGATACTCCGGGAACTGCAACAACATGAACTCCTCCCGTTCTCGCATAATTCCATACCACAATGTATGCTTGCTGGTATGTCGGACGGGTTTAATATACCATATACGATTTCAAGATCGGGTTTTTGAGGCGTAACCAAACTTGTGATTTACGCAACAAATGGTTCTTTGCGCAACGATATCTGTCAGAACCGAGAACCCAGAACCAGGAACCGCTGCACCAGGACGCAGAACCGACTTCACAACCCGGCTAGGATCGCTCTATGTCGGAACAAGGCAAGCAATCTGGGTCGAACGTGGTATACTGGCGGCGTTGCGTGTACCGGGTATGTAGTCGCGGTATTGCGGGTTTGGATGCCGGGTATGCTTGCAGGAAGAATGGCGTATTTGTAAGGAGATGTGTGTGGAGCTGGCGCTCTTTGTTGCGATCATTGTGATCAGTGTGGTGTTGTCGGTGCTGGTGGTGGTGCAGTCGCGAACGGCCGGCATGGCCAATCGCGATTCGAGTTCGATCTATCGCACTCGGCGTGGCCTTGAGAAGACGATGTATCAGGCGACGATTGTGCTGGCGGCGGCTTTCTTGTTGCTCGCGCTGATCACCAGTTTGCCGATCTTCGGTAGTGCGACGGGCGCGTAGTTCAGCGCGTCCACGCGGCCCTCTTGGATGATTCCCGATGCCCGAGCCAAACCGACCGGTGGCTTCTGTGTCGGGAATCAGGCTCATCACCACTGATGCGCTAGCCTGCACCTTCCCTTTGTTCATCGGCCTGTAGCACAGGCGCTAGTTACAGTATTCCCATTATGGCTCGACGTATTCGCTGGCAAATTGTGATTGCCGCTTTGAGTGCGTTGCTGGTTGCCGGCTTACTCGGTCGCCTTGCGTTGCTCTCGACATCGGTGGCAAGCCCCTTGCAGGGCGGTTCGTATATTGAAGCATTGGTCGGCGCGCCGCAGCAGCCGGTGCCGCTGCTGAACGATCCACTGACCGATCCATCCGGCGCGGCGTTGATTACGTTGCTGTTCGACGGCCTTTTACGCATCGGCGCCGACGGTTTGATCGAGCCGGCCCTGGCCGCCGATTATCAACTTGATGCGACCGGCGAGGTTTACACGTTTCAGTTGCGCCGCGATGTGCGCTGGCACGACGGTACGCCGTTCACCGCCGATGATGTGGTGTTTACGTTGCGTACGTTGCAGTCGCTCGATCAAATCGGTGATCCGCTGGCGGCGCAGATCTGGCAAGATGTGCTGGTCGATCGGATCGATGATTATACGGTTCGCGCAACCCTGAGTGCGCCCCTGGCTTCGTTCCCTAGTCTGGCGCGGGTGCCCATGTTGCCGGCTCATCTGCTGGCCGATGTGCCGGCGCAGAATTGGCCGCAGACCGATTTCGCCCGCACGCTGATCGGCACTGGGCCGTACCAGTTGGCCGAACTCGGCCCTGAAGCCGCCCGCCTTACGGCGAACCCCGCGTATTTTGATGGCCGGCCCTATATCGATACGCTGGAATTGCGCTTCTTTACCGCTGCGCAAGCCGCCGCCGCCGCGCTTGGGCGCGGTGAGTTGAGCGCCTATGGTGAGCGGGCGGGCGCGACGTTGGCGGCGCAGGATCTGCCGGCCGACCTACAGTTGCGGAGTGCGCCGCTCGATGAGTATGCGACCCTGACGATGAATATGCGAACTGCGCCGCTGGATCAGTTGCCGCTTCGGCGGGCGTTGGCCTACGCTACCAGCCGCGATGCCTTGATCGAGCGGGTGCTTAATGGTCTGGCCACACCGCTCGATCGGCCGATTCTGGTTGGTTCATGGGCCTATGATCCGCTGCTTGAGGGCTATCCTTACGATCCGGCCCGTGCAGTGCAGTTGTTGGGCGAAATCGGCTATGAGCCGTCGGTTGGTGGAACACGCGCCCGTGATGGTCGTCCGTTGCGCCTGGAGTTGATCGTCGATCGCGAGCCGCGCCGCCTTGCCGCCGCCGAGGAGATCGCACGTCAGTGGGCCGAAATTGGGGTTGCGGTCGATGTCGTGCCGCTTGAGCCGCTCGAATTGCTTGCCCGGCTCCAACAGCGCGATTTTACCCTGGCACTGCATAGTTGGGCGCGTATCGGCCCCGACCCCGATGCCTTCGCGCTCTGGCATTCGTCGCAGGCAGACACTGGCCTGAATTATGCCGGCCTCGCGGATCCGCAGATCGACACATTGCTTGAGGATGCCCGCCGGGAAAGCGAGCTTGCGCAGCGGAGCGTGTTGTACGCCGATTTTCAGGATCGCTGGATGGAGCTTGCGCCGTCGCTGACACTCTTCCAGTCCCGCTACTATATCGCGCTTGATGCGCGGGTCGGCGGAATTACCTTTGACGATCCGCAACTCGGCCAGCAGATGCTTTATGGGGTTGAAGATCGCTATCGCACGGTGCGCCGCTGGTTCACCGACAGCTATCGTGAAATCGAGGGCGATCTTGAATAACCGCAGTATTATTGCCTTTGCCTGCTACACGGGCAATCGCAACAACGAATGTTATTCGCATCAGGCATCAAAGCATAAGGAGGACCGGCATGGCGCTCGACCAGGCGACGGTTGCTGAACTCGCGCAGTTGTATTTTCAGGCCGAACATAATGCGACGCCGCTTGAGCCGGTAAGTAGGCGCTATCCTGATGCCGATGAGGAAGATGCGTACCGGGTTCAAGCAGCCCTGATCGAACTCAAGATCGCCCTGGGCCGAGGCATAGTTGGACGTAAGGGCGGCGCCACCAATCCCGGTGCTCAGGCTGCCTTCGGTTTGAGCCAGGCCGTGTATGCGACACTCTTCGACCATGGTGCTGTGGTGAATGGCGGCGTGATCGAGTTGAGCGAACTGATCCACCCGCGCCTGGAGTGCGAAGTGGCATTTCGTCTCGGCGCCGATCTGCGCGGCCCCGGCCAGACGCCCGAGTCGGCGGCGGCGGCGGTGGCTGAACTGCTGGCGGCCTTTGAAGTTGTCGATGCACGGACGGTCGGCTGGCAGGCGAAAATGCTCGACATGATCGCCGACAATGTGTTTCAGGCGCGCTATGTACTCGGCGATCAGGGTGTTTCACTCGCCGGGATCGATCCGGCGACAATTACGGTTACGCTGTTACATAATGGCGAGTCGGCGGCCCAGGCAAGCGGCGCCAATGTGCTTGGCAGCCCGCTGAACGCATTGGCCTGGCTGGCCAATCGCATGGCCGATCACGGCGCATACCTCAGGGCCGGCGATCTGGTGCTGGCCGGCTCGCTCACACCGCTCACGCCGATTGCACCCGGCGATCGCTTCGAGGCAGTTTTCGATCACCTCGGTAGCGTGCGGGTCTCGTTTGTCTAGTTGCGGCGTGGCTTTGTTCGTTCAGTTGACGATTGAGGTGCGTGTTTGTCAGTTCAATTGACAAACATTCGCCTCTCTTTTTATCTGGGTAAGAATGTGATTTATACTGTAGTTTGTAGAAGGCGATGACGCCGCACGCGTAATCGTTGTTGTGGTTTGGCGGCATAGATGCTGCAACACAGCATGCAGTTATAACCAAGGATGACAGCTTATGCGAATCGCGGTGCTTGCCGATATTCATTCCAATCTTATTGCCCTGGAGGCGGTGGTCGCCGATATTGAAGCCTGGTCGCCGGATATAGTTATTGTCGCCGGTGACGTGGTGAATCGTGGGCCGGATGCGCGGGATTGCCTGCTGCGGATCCTCCAGTTGCGTGCTGAACGTGGCTGGCGTGTGATTCGCGGCAACCACGAGGGCTATGTCCTGCGTTACGACCGCGATCATCGCCTGCCGGAGTTCGCCACCGCCGGGCCGCGGCGTGATATGGCCAATATGACCGTCTGGACCCACGGGCAGCTTATCGATCTGATCGCTGAAATCGCGGCCCTGCCCGAGGAGTTGCGGCTTGATCTGCCGCAGGGCCCGCTGGTTATCTATCATGCGTCGATCCGCCACAATCGCGACGGGATCAACCGCAACACCGCGCCCGATCTCCTGCGCGCGCAGATCGACCCGGCTGCGGCGGTGTTTTGTGTTGGGCATACCCATGTGCCGCTGATAACTCAGATCGACCGAACGCTGGTGGTGAATTGCGGCTCGGTCGGCCTGTCGTTCGACGGTGATACCCGGCCGGCCTATGCTCGATTGCGCCTGATGGATGGTCGCTGGCAGGCGCAGATCCGCCGCGTGAACTACAATCTAGCCGCCGCCCAAGAGCGCTATCGCGCCAGCGGTATGCTTGAGATGGTCGGGCCGATCGGATCGCTGATGCTGCGCGAACTACAGACCGCCCATTCCTACATCTTCGACTTTGTCCCGGCCTACCGCGACAAAGTGCTTTCCGGGGTGATCAGCCTTTCTGAAGCAGTCGAGGACTTCTTGCACAGCTATCATCGTGCGGCCTAAGCCGGTTTATGTGATGGCCTGATCGGCACCGTATTGCGGTACGATCAGGCCATTGTTTGTGATCGGCAGCCTGGCTATGGGGTGACCGGTGTGCGCTCGAAGGGCAGCGCTATTTCCATACGAATGGTGATGCGCTGCAAATTGATGTTTATCGGCGCAGCAATGGTGACGATCCGTATATTCTGGTGCATCCCGCGTTTCCGCCGGGCGGTTTGTGCGCGACGCTTTATATCTTGCCCCACGAACACGCCATGGATTCGTTGCTGCAACGAGCCCAACAAATGATTGCCGTACTGCTTACGGCTGAGGCCCGGCGGCATGGGCGGGCCTGATCTTAGGCCTCGGTTGCTTCGTCGTCGTCATCGGGCCATGTTGATACCACCAGCCGGAAAATATCCGATTCGGTGATGATCCCGACCAGGCGATCATTTGCGACCACCGGCAGCCCGCTGACCTTCGCCCGCATGATCGTTGCGGCAGCGTTGCGAATACTGCTCTCAGGCGTCACCGTCAGCGGATTCTGGGTCATTAAGTCGGAAACTACGGTGCCGGCCAATTCAAACAAGCCATGGCGGCGGTCTTCTTCGCCGCGTGATTGCGGCATGGCCTGTTCAATATCACTGCGCGTGACGATCCCAAGTAATCGTCCATCGAGATCGACCACCGGCAGGCGGCGGATATTGTGGCGGCGCATGCTGTCGTAGGCCTCGAACGCCGACGTGTCCGGCCGTACCACATGTACGTCGCGACTCATCCAGTCACGGACTCGTTGTTGCTGCATTCTTACTCTCCACTATCTATTGTCGGGCAAGGGTCGCTAACCGAAGTTGACCCTTCGTGCAGGCACCTCGATCTGATCGGGTCGGATCATTTCGAGTATAGCGCCGTCGATGTCGGTTCGGCAAGCGCAGCTACACTACCGGGGGCGAAGATCTCGCGACTAAGTGGAGGATACGCGAGATTCGGGCTGTATTCTGTATTTTGTATTCGCAAAAGGCGCTCATCCGCCGCGCATATCGATCAGCAACGCCGCTCCGGCAAGCATGGCGAGTGCGCCGCCGATGACCAGTATTCCGGCCAGCACCCAGGTGGCTGCGGCGCGTACAAATCCAAAGCGGTGGGCTTCTGCTACGCCGATCACACTTAACATCCCCGACCAGGCGGCGAGCGCAAGATGGATCGTAGCGCAGATCCAGGCCAGCACAATGCTGAAAGCGGTTGCCTGCGAACCACCGAAACTTGCATCGGTCAGGAAAATCAGTTGCCCGATCCAGAGCGCTAGCCCGGCGATCAACGGCAGCCCGGCCCATGCCAGCGCCGCACGAACCGTACCGCTGCTCCCGCGCCCGCCGAGTCTGTGCCCCGCGCCGGCCAGTAGTAGTCCCCCGCTAAATAGGATGAGCGCCCCCAGCGGCCCGCCCAACGCAAGCGCCAACATGCCGATCTCGATCGGCTGGATCTCGGCGCCAATCCGGCGCACGGCGGCCCAGACAAAGATCAAGTAGGCTCCGGCCAGTCCGCCCAGAAAGATCGTTTCGAGCAGGTTGCGGGTGAAGATCGCCGAGCGCAACGCCGCTGCCGGTCGGCTCCAGATCCAGCGCCAGGGGTTGAGATAATCAGGCCTGATGTTTGATGCCTGAGGCCTGATGCCTGATGTCTGAGGCCCAATCTCTGATGCCTGAGGCGTGATGTTTGCCAGGGGCGGGGCGTTGGTTGCGGGGCGGGGGCTATCTGCGGCGGGCTGTGGGTTAGGGGCTTCGGTATGTGCGGACTCGCCATGCTGCGCTTCTGCATTCCGCACCTCAGCCAGTGCCCGTCTGGCCGCATCAAGGCCTGGATCGAGCTGTAATGCCCGTTCCAGGCACTCACGGCGTTGCATCCGCTCATCGACGGCAGCCGCAAGCCAGAGCCAGGCCCGCGCATTTGATGGATCGGCGCGTACGGCACGGCCCAGCAATTCGCGGGCATGTGTCCGATCGCCGGCCCGCAGGGCGGCCGCGCCGGTTGTAAAGAGTTGTGCCGCTGTATCCGATGCAGTCATGCGTGTTCCGGAGAAGCTGCCAATCACACCTTACGGCTTCGCACGCTTTCCGCCGTCCGCCAGGCGTAGATCAGCAGGCCGATCAAGATTGCGAGGGCCAGCCAGGCCACTATAACCGGGAGCGGTGAGGCGCGGATGGCGGCGCTGCTTTCTGAACCGAAGCCGCGAATCGCCCCGAACAGGTTGATCGTCGCGGCAAATGTAAGCAAGCCGAAGGGCCAGAACGCGCGCCGGTCGATTGCGGCGGCCAACAGCAGAAACGGCAGCGCGAAGAAACTGTAGCGTTCGTGAATCTGGGTCGGGAGTGCGAAAAAAGCCAGCGCCAGTGCGGCGGCGGCGAGCGCGCGCGTCAATCCGCCGGGGTTGCGCAACAGCGCCAGCATGCTGATCAACGCAGCGACGCCAACCAACAAAAACCCGATCGTGCGATAACTGAACGGGCCGAAGGTGCTCAGATCGGAGACAATATCATCGTCCACCACCAGCCACCACAAATTATAGGCCCGGTTCGTTACCTGCGGGAAGCGCCCGACCGAACCGATCGCAGCCTGGGCCAATCCCCGGCCCTGCCCGGCAAGTACGATCGGCGCGCAGAGCAACACAATCACGCCGATCGCCACACTGCCGCCGATCAACAGCCCGCGTGGGCCATGCCGGCGTAATGTGCCGGCGTAGATCAGCGGCGCCAGAATGATCGCCTGCGGCTTGATCATCAACGCGGCGGCCCAACTGAGCCATGCCGCCCGCCCATCGCCGCGATCGATCAGGGTCAGCGCCGCCACCATCGGCATCGCCAACAAAACATCAACCTGGCCCCACCAGGCCACATTCATCCAAACCGGCGGCACCACGGCGTACAATCCGGCGATCATGGCGGCATAACCGGTGCCGCCATAACATCGTGCCCAACGGAAGAGCAGGCCAATCGTGATCAGCAGGGCGAACAGGCTGGGGAGTTTGATGATCGCGCGGGTAACCGGCGGCAGCGGCTCGAAGAATGCGCCGTTCAGCAGCGGCACCAGTTCGGCCAGGCCGCGCAGCAAGTACAGGCGCAGCGGCATATAATCGCCGCCGAAGGTGAACATGCCGGCGAAGCCTTCGGCCACCATAAAGCCCATTCGGCGGGCCGACAACTCCAGATCGCCGACCGGATCGGGCGCGCCGAGCCAGGGCAGACATAGGGCCAGCGCCAGCAACAACAAGCCGCCGAGGGCCAGCCGATCGCGGCGTGCGAGCGGTGTGTGCGGCGGATCGCGGGCTATGTCGGTGGGCGGCCAGATCCGCTCGATCACCAATCCGCCGATCGCCCCGGCCGATGCGAGCAACAGCAACTGGCCGATGAAGCCGTATTGCCAGGCGCCGGCGTGCAACCAGAAGGCAACCAGCACTTGCAGCGTCAGGACAATGCCAGCGGCGATGAGTAACGGTACATGGCTGCGGCGTAAGAGCGGGTAGGCCGCCGCTGTGGCCAGAAGTAACAGCCCGATCAGGGAGAGCGGCGCAGCCCGGCCGCCACTAAGGCCCAGGGCGTGCCACATCACCCCCAGGTCGCGCCCGTCGATATTTGTTGGCGGCGCACTGATCGTCAGTTCCACCCGTTCGCCGGGCTGTGGCGGCAAAACCAGGTGGTAGGCGCGCAAACCGGGGCCGACTTCGAAGCGAGCCAGATAATCGGCGGCGCGCAGTTCAATCTCGGTGGAGGTCGGAAATCCGCTGGCGAGGGTAAGATCGACCAGGAGCGGGCCGCCGGGGTTGGGCGGTTGCAGCGTTGATTCGGCGGTGGTCCAGCGGAAACTGCCGGCGCGATCGACCAGCGGTTCAAGCTCGTGGAAATTGGAGGCCGGCAGCAGCACCGACAGACTCGTGCTGGTGAGCGAAATGGCGCGCTCGCCGGCAAAGGCGAGCGCAAGCCAGATCGGCGCAACCAACAACAGGGCGATCAGGGCGGCGGTGTCGGAAAATGGAAATCGTCGCATAGCGGCGCGATTATAGCACGGCCGCGACGAACTTACCCTTGAACAACAACCGATGTTTCCGACGGCGGCGGTTCAGGGCTGCGGCTCAGATCGCGCAGGGTGCTGAGATCGCGGATGCGTTCGGTGAAGAGCACGCCGTTCAGGTGATCAACTTCGTGCTGAATCGCCCAGCCCAGCAAGCCATCGGCCTTACGCAGGCGGCGTTGCTTGCCGTTCGCCTCCTGATATTCGACCGTCACCCATGTCTGGCGCGGCACTTCGCCGTACCAACCCGGCAGGCTCAGACAGCCCTCGTCGCGCATGACTTCTTCGCCGCTGGTCTTCACAATCCGCGGATTGATAAAGACATACTGTTCGGGCGGCGTCACCTCAACTTCCGTGCCGTCGGGTTGTTCTTCGATCTCGCCCGGAATCTCGATCACACACAGCCGGATCGGCAACCCAACCTGCGGCGCCGCCAGACCAACGCCGTTTGCCACTTGCATCGTTTCGAACATATCCGTGATCAGTTGCTTAAGATTGCGATCGGGCAACTTGATCGACCGGCAGTTCGCCTTTAAGATTTTTTTGTCCTCTTCGTCGTCAATACGTAGAATGCGTCGAACAGCCATTTTTGCGATCCCTTAAGTTTACAAAATACCTGATGCTGCTTGATTATAGCATGGCAGCCCCCTAGCGCCACAAAATGTTGCGCCCTACCGAGCATCACAACACATGAACCGGATCGACATCAATCGACCAGTTCGGGATCGGGCCGAGCGCGTCGAGCAGGCCATTGAGGGCCGGCACCGGCGCAGCAATCGGCAACCGCAAAATCAGGTGCCAACGCCAGCGCCCGCGCGTTCGTTGCAGAAATGCCGGCGCCGGGCCGATGATGCTCCAGCCCTCAAGCCGGCGGCGTTCCAACAGTTCCGCCAGCCGGGCGTGCAGCCGGTCGGATTCGCGCTTGCCGGCAGCTTCGGTGCCGGTCGCACATACGAACCGCACCAACCGGCCGAAAGGCGGGTAGCCGGTGGACTTGCGATAGGCGATCTCCTGGGCATAAAACCCGACGTAATCGTGTTCCTGCGCCGCCCGCAACGCATAATGCTCCGGGTCGTAGGTCTGGATAATGACTTTTGCCCCGGCGGTACGGCGCCCGGCCCGACCCGCGACCTGGGTCAGCAGTTGAAAGGCCCGCTCGCCGCTGCGAAAATCGGGCAGATGCAGCCCGGTATCGGCGGCTACGACACCAACCAGCGCCACCATCGGCAGGTCGAGTCCTTTGGCGATCATCTGGGTGCCCACCAGCACATCGGCCTCGTAACGCAGAAAGGTATCGAGCATGCGGGTGTGGGCGCCCTTGCCGCGTACACTGTCGCGATCCCAACGCAGCACCCGCGCCTGTGGGAAGAGTACCGTCACCTCTTCCGCCACCCGCTGTGTGCCGATTCCAAAGCGTTTAATGCGCGGACTCAGGCAACTCGGACAGACCGGCGGAACCAGGGCGGTGAAGCCGCACGAATGGCAGATCAGCAACTCCGACTGTCCATCATCGCCCACTTCATCGTAATGCAATGTAAGCGGACTGGAGCAAGCCGGACAACCAACGACATTTCCGCAGTCGCGGCACATCACAAATGCGGCCGCGCCGCGCCGGTTCAGAAACAGGATCACCTGTTCACGCCGGCTCAGGCACTCGTCGATCGCAAGTTGCAACGAGCGCGAGAAGATCGAGCGGTTGCCGCTTTGCAGTTCGCGCCGCATATCGATCAGTTGAACCGGCGGCAGCGGCAGTTGTTCACTCCGTGGCAAGCCATCGACACCGATGCCGCCGCCGACCCGCTCCGGCAATTCAAGCATGCGCAAACGGCCCTGCCCGGCGGCGTAAAAACTCTCGACGCTGGGCGTTGCACTGCCGAGAATCAACACACTCCCGCTGATCTCGGCCAGTTTTATGGCGGCGTCGCGAGCATGATAGCGCGGCCCGGCATCGTGTTTGTAGGTCAGTTCGTGTTCTTCATCGACGATGATCAGCCCCAACTCGGGCAGCGGCGCAAATACCACCGAGCGTGAGCCAATCGCGAGCCGGGCCTCGCCACTGCGCAGCCGCCGCCACTCGTCGTAGCGTTCGCCCATGCTCAGCCCGCTATGCAGCACCGCCAGTTTGCCGGGGAAGCGTGCGGCGAAGCGGCGCACCAGTTGGGCGGTGAGCGCGATCTCGGGCACTAACACCAGCGCCTGCCGGCCCAATCGCATAACCCGCGCGATCGCCCGCAGATAGATCTCGGTTTTGCCGCTGCCGGTGATCCCGAACAGCAGAAACATGGTTGCCTTCTGCTCCGGCGGATGCGCGCCATTGGCCGGATCGCGGTCTTTGCCGGCAGTCTGTTCGAGTGCGCCTGCAACTTGTTCAAAGGCAGCGCGTTGCGATGCTGTCAGTAGCGGCGGCTGATCGGGCGGTACGCCGTCGCCGGCCAATGGGTCGCGGCGGATCTCGCGTTCACCGAAGCGAACCAGCCCGCGCTGCTCAAGTTGTTTCAGCAGTGTTGCGTTTGCGCCGGTGGCGGCGTACACTTCACGGGCGATCAGTTCAGGGGTTGGCGGCGCTTCGTCGTCGTCCTCGCCCTGCGCGATACGATGTTCGGCCAGCCAGCGCAGCACCGCCGCCTGTTTCGGGGCGCGGCTCAGTTCGTGGAGGGCGGCGTCGATCGCGTCGCCGTCAATATCCAGCCGTACCGTGCGCTCGCGCCGTGGACGAGCACGCGGCGCAGTGATCGTCGCTCCGCGCTCGATCAATCCGCGCTCGGCCAGTGCCTGGTAGGCGGCGCGCAGATCGCCGTCGGCGCCACGTAACACCGCCCGCAACTCGCGCTCCGACTGCTCGCCGTGCTGGCGCAGATAATACAAAATCGCCCGCTCGCGCTCGGGCAACGCGCCGAGATCGGCCCGCAACCCGGCCTGATTGATCCGCCAGGTTGTCACCGCTTCCTGACTCACACCCGGCGGCAGCAGCAGCGCCAGCGCTTCATAGAGCGGCGCACGATATGTTGTCGCCACCCATTCGGCCAACTCCAGGCCTGCGGGCGTCACACTTGCGGCCGGATCGCCGATATCCTCAAGCTCGCGCAGCACGCGGTCGCTAAACTCGGCCTGCCCAACCGACAGCACCACGCCTTGTACCCGGCGGCGGCGCAGTGGCGCCCAGACCAACTGGCCGGGGTGGATGCGCCCACGTAGGCGCGGCGGCACCCGGTACGAGTAGGTCGGACTCATCCCACCCGCAACCGTCGCACGCAAGGCGACTTCAGCTATCAACTCGATCGGCATAGCGGATAGTGTAGCACAACGGTGCGTTTACCGCAGCAGACACAAGTGCAGCGCCGCCAGTAACTCGGCCACGCTCCAGGCCTGCGCGACACAACCACGGGGTGTATGGGGTGGTTCGGCATCGAAGATCTCGCTCACCGTTCCAAGCCCGGCATCGCTCAGATGATCGAGCAGCGGCGTCAGGAAACTGCGTGCTGTTGCAGGATCGTGGTAAACCCGCAGATGAGCGCGCACAAACGGCCCGATCAACCAACCCCAGACCGTTCCCTGGTGATAAGCGCCGTCGCGCCTGATGATCGGCCCGCTGTAGCGCGGCTGATAGTCGGGATGCTCGGGGTCGAGGCTGCGTAGGCCGTAGCCGGTGAGTAAGCGCTGCATGCAGATATCGACCACCGCTTTTTGGCGAATCGGGTCAAGTGGGCTGTGATGCAGAGCGACGGCGAAGATCTGGTTTGGGCGCAGGGTCGCATCTGCGCCGATCGGGCTGTCGATCACATCGTAGCAATAGCCGCGTTCGGGATTCCAGAACCGCGCGAATCCGGCCAGCACGCGATCCGCCGCATTGCTGTAATCCTGGCCGGATTGGCCCAGACGCGCCGCAAACTCGGCCATTGTGCGCAGTGCGTTGTACCAGAGTGCGTTCAACTCTACGGCCTTGCCATGGCGCGGCGTCACCACCCAACCCTGCACGCGCACATCCATCCAGGTGAGTTGGCTGTCGGCCTCGCCGGCCCGCAGCAGGCCATCGGCCGGATCGACGGCGATGCCGTAGCGCGTGCCGCGTTCGTGCCAGGCGACGATCTCGCGCAGCACCGGAAACAGGTCGCGCAGCAAGTGCTCATCGTCGCTGTGCGCCAGGTAGGCCCGAATCGCCTCGAAAAACCAGAGCGTCGCATCGGCGGTGTTATACTCCGGCTCCTCGCCGGCATCGGGGAAACGGTTCGGCAACATGCCCTGGCTGACGAAATGCGCGAAGGTGCGCAACACCATGGCGGCCAGTTCCGGCCTGCCGGTCGGCAAGGTTAGCCCCGGCAAGGCGATCATCGTGTCGCGGCCCCAATCCGAGAACCAATGGTAGCCGGCAAGCACGGTTTTGCCCGATTCGCGCACGCCGGGCGCCTGGCGATCGACAATGAACTGATCGGCGGCGAGGGCCAGCCGGTGTACCGCCGGATCGGTGCTCCAATCGATCCGGGCCTGCAACTCAGCCTCACGCTTGGCGTGTGTGGCCCAGGCTGCCTCGGCATCGAGTTCGCTTGCGGCGTCGGTGGTAACGGCGAGCAGCAGTGATTCGCCGGGGGCCAGGTTGGCCTGAAGCCGGCCGACGCGCAGGAAATCCTCCGTATCCAAAAGGCCGCGTTCGTGTTCGATCGCCAGGAAATAGTCGCAATCCCAGGCCATGCCCGGCGTCACCTGCAAGTCTGCGCCAAGGATGTAGAACGGCGTTGCCGCCGAATCGGCCGGTTGCACCATCAAGCCGTTCGGCAGCGCCCGTGAGTGCAGCACCAGATCGCCGGCGCGCACATTATTGTGATGATCGCGGTAGGTGGCCCGCGCCGCGAAGCGCAGATCAAGTGGAGCCGAAGCGCGCACCAAACGGTAGCGCAGGTATGTCGTATTGGCGCCCGGCTGCATCCAGAGCCGAATTTCCAGCAACGCATCGCTGAGTGCGTACGTCCAGATCGGCGTTGTTCCCGCAAGCTGAAATGACTCCAGGTAACGAAATCCGGCGGCATGTTCGCCGTTGGTGCGAGCATCGGCGGCGAGTGAGAAGGATCGCCCGGCGTAAGTAACGCTGAGATCCAGACCGGCCAGCAACAGCGTGCGACCGAGCGGCGGATCGAGGGCGGCGATCAACAGGCCGTGATAACAGCGGGTTGGCACACTGCCGACCGTACCGGCGGCATAACCACCGATTCCATTCGTCACCAGCCACTCGCGCCGGCTCGCCGCAACCCGATCGGCACAAAGGGCCTGTCCAAACCGGATCATAGATTCTTTCACCGAGATACTATTTTCTTCCCACCACAAGCAACATCGAGCGCGTCGCCGGCAGGGCGGTGGTAAGGGTGAAGAATCCGGCTTTCGCGGCAACGCGCAAAGGATGGCGCAGCACCCGTTTAGCCTCGATCCCAACTTGCTCCCAGGGCGCCTGATAGCTGCGGCGCTCCAGCGTAAAGCCGGCCTGCTCCACCAACCATGCAAGTTCGCCCATGGTGAAGGTGCGGCTATGGGTTGTATAGCGTTTCTCACCCTCCAGAAGCATCTGGTGGCGGAATTCTTCGTTCGTGTTTGCACTCTGCCAGAGCAACATCCGCATAATGGTGCGCAACCGGCTCTTCAGATACAACTCATTCGGTGTGGTGATCAGCACCCGCCCGCCCGGCCGCAGCACCCGCTGAAACTCGCGCAGCACCGGCAGCGGCGAGTAAACCAGATGCTCGATCACCTCCGAGAAGACCACCCAATCGAACGTATTATCGGCGAAAGGCAGCGGTTCGCGTTCCAGATTCGCCCGCCGCACCGTCACCCCAAGATCGCGCCAGAGTGCGCTGCGGGTGTCGGGATCGAGATCGACGCCGCTCACCCGGTAGCCGGCCTGCACCATCAACTCGGTGAACTGGCCGGGCGTCACGCCCACTTCCAGCACGTTGGTGCCTGGTGCGGCGCGCATCGTACGCAACATTGCCGCGAAGCGCCGGCGGTGCAGCCGAAAGTACTCTGATTTGCCGTCGGCGGCGGCGCGCCGTTCAACCTGAGCGAAAATTGTGGTCGGCGAGGAATGATTTGGCATAAAGATTCAAGCAGCATCAATCGCTGTAGTTTGTTGGAGCGGCATAGCCGTCAGAACGAACCAGATCTGGAAACAATCGTGCATAACGGCGCGTATAGTATCATAAGAGCAAGGGCAGGGCGAGTCTGGGTTACATCTCAGCTTTGGGGGGAAGAATGGAACCGAACGTATCGCCGCCGACAATTCGGCCGGAATGGCAGCGCCTGTTGTTGCGCTGGCTGATCAGTTCGTTGGCGATTTTCGCAGCAGTAGCGGTTGTGCCGGGGATAACTTTCGCCGGGCCGGGATGGCAGATCGGGATTGTGGCGCTGGTATTCGGGTTACTGAACGCCTTATTGCGCCCACTGATCTACTTGCTTACCTGCCCGCTGGTGATTCTCACATTGGGGTTATTCGGCCTGGTGATCAATGCCGTATTGCTCGGCCTGACATCGGCATTTGCCAACCAACTCAACATTGCGTTTACGGTTGACGGGTTCTGGCCGGCATTCCTGGGTGGCCTCGTGATCTCGATCGTCACCACCCTGCTCAGCGTAATCGCCGGCGACACCCAGGTTCAAGTGGTACGAGTACGACAAGAATAGGGGCGAAGCATCTCGCTGTGCGAAACGGTTCGCCCCTCCAGCGGTTACGCGGTTGCCGGCGCGGGTTTGGCACCCTTTTGCTTGGCCTTTTCTTCCTCGAGCAACACCCGCCGTAGGATCTTGCCGATCATGGTCTTCGGCAGTTCGCTGCGGAACTCAACCTCGCGCGGCACCTTGTAGGGCGCAAGGTGCAGTTTGCAGAACTCCTTGATCTCCTCCGGCGTCGGGTTTTCGCCTTCCTTCGCCACAATAAACGCCTTGACGGTATCGTCGCCGCGCTGCGGGTTGGGAATACCAACCACCACCGCTTCCATCACTTTGGGGTGCAGGTACAGCACCTCCTCGACATCGCGCGGCAGCACTTTGAAGCCCGAGGCGATGATCATATCCTTTTGCGATCGACAATGAAGAAGTAGCCTTCCTCATCCACCTTGCAAATATCGCCGGTATGCAACCAGCCTTCGGCGTCGATCGTGCCGGCGGTCTCCTCGGGCTTATTCCAGTAGCCCTTCATCACCTGCGGGCCGCGTACGCACAACTCACCCTGCGACTCATTATTGAACGGCAGATCGGCGCCCGTCTCCAGGTCGATGATCTTCACATCGGTATTCGGGAACGGCACACCAATGCTGCCGGCCTTACGCTGGCCATACACCGGATTACAGTGCGTTACCGGGCTGGACTCCGTCATCCCAAAGCCCTCAACCAGGCGTCCGCCGGTCAGTTGGCCGAAGCGCTCCTGAACCTCCATCGGCAGCGGCGCCGAGCCGGAGATACAGGCTTTGATGCTTCGGAGATCGTACTCATTGACCTTGGGATGGTTGATAATACCGATATACATCGCCGGCACGCCCGGAAACAGCGTCGCCCGCTCCTTTTGCATAATGTTCATCACATTTTCAATCGGTCGCGGGTTCGGCACAATAATGATCTCGGCGCCCATATACAGCGAGTAGATCATCGCCACCGTCATACCATAAACGTGGAAGAACGGCACAGCGGCCATCATCTTCTCGCCGCCCTTCTTTCCGTCCACCAACCAGGCCGCGATCTGCACGGCGTTCGCCACCAGATTGCGGTGGCTCAGCATTGCCGCCTTGGGCAAGCCGGTGGTGCCGCCGGTATACTGGAAGAGCGCCACTTCGTCGGGGGTTGTCTGCACCCGCGGCGGCGTGGGGCCGTATTTTTCAAGCAGATGTTGGAAGAAGAACGTATCCTGCTCGGCGCGCACATCCACCCATTCGGCCGTCTTCTTCTGCGCGCTCTTAACCAGGAAATTCGATGGGAAACTCAGAGTATCGAAAACATGCGCCACAATCACGCGCTTGACATTCGTTTCGCTGCGGATCTCACGTAGTCGCGGCCAGAAAATATTCAGCAGAATAATGGTTTCCGCGCCCGAATCGTGGAGTTGGTGCTGGAGTTCGCGGCTGGTATAGGTGGGGTTGGTGTTGACCACAATCGCGCCGAGGCGCATTGCCGCGAAGAAGCTGATCACATAATGCGGCGAATTCGGCAGCATCAGTGCGATCCGATCCCCTTTGCGCACGCCAAGTTGATACAGTGCTGTCGCCAGGCGGTCGATCTGCTCGCCCAATTGGCGATACGTCATCTTGCCGCCAACCGTATACCGCCCGCCGAGCAGGTACTTCAGCACGAAATTCGTGGCCGTCTTGTCGCCGTAGTTGCGGGCCGCTTCGGCAAACAAGTCACTGAGCGTGAGATCGGGGATACTGATCGACTCCGGCACACCCTTCTCGTAAAACTGTAACCAGGTTTTTCCACTGATGCACCTCCTCGTGCAATAGCAATACGCTCGCGGATATAGATGTGGTTGCTTCGGTGCTCCCGAAACAACCACATCCTCAGATCTTAGACGTCATCGCGGAGCCATCCCCGTTCACGGGCAATAAACTTGATCGTTGCATCGTCGGGCGGGTACAGCCCGGCGGCCTGGTAGGCGTAGGCGAGAAGCGCCGCCCCGCCGATCGCGCCAAGCGCCAGGCCGAGCGTGAAGGCGAGCAAGCCGACAACCTGCTTCATAACATGTCCTCCAAGGACTGGCAGATAATGAACCGAGAGCCGCGGTTCAGCGGGGCCGCATGCGGCGTACTACCGAAGTGTCGCCCACAGCGAACCGACCCTGCAAAGTACGGGATTATGGCTCATATTGTACCATACTTCACCACCAAACCGAGGCTGAACATGAATCAGGTATAATGGCTGCGAAGCACAGCGCCGACATTTGAAAAGGGTTCCGCACACTAAGCCAGATAAAGGAGTGTAGACCATGGCACGTGTGACGATGACCAGAGGCAAGTTCGATGGTATTCAGGCTTGCGCCGACGACAACGGGGTGATTGCCGCCGCAGCGATGGATCAGCGCGGTTCACTCAAGAAGGCGATCGCAAAGGCCCACGGCAGCGATGTAGACGATTCTGCGCTTGTCGAATTCAAGACGGCGGTTACCCGCATCCTCACCAAGCACGCATCCGCGATCTTGATGGATCCCGAGTATGGCCTGCCGGCGATCGCCCAGCGCGCCCCCGGCACCGGTGTGTTGCTTGCCTATGAGAAGACCGGCTACGATGCGACGGTGAAGGGCCGCTTGCCCGATCTGCTCGGTGAGTGGAGTGTCCGCCGCCTGGTTGCCGCCGACGCCGACGCAATCAAGATTCTGCTCTACTACAACCCCTTCGACGATGGCGCGATCAACGAGATCAAGCACGCCTTTATCGAGCGGATCGGGTCTGAGTGCGCCGCCAACGATGTGCCCTTCTTCCTGGAGCCGATCTGCTACGACGATAATATCGGCGACGAGAAGTCTTTCGAGTTCGCACAGGTGAAGCCGAAGTATGTCACCGCCTACATGGAGGAGTTTTCCAAGCCCCAGTATGGCGTCGATATTCTCAAGGTCGAGGTGCCGGTGAACGTGAAGTTCGTCGAGGGGATGCAGGTTTTCAGCGGCCAGAAGGCTCAGAGCCGCGCGGAAGCCAAGGAGTTGTTCCAGCAGGCCGCCGCAGTCTCGAAGAAGCCGTTTATCTACCTTAGCGCCGGCGTTACCGACGAAGTTTTCCGCGAGACACTTGAACTTGCCGCTGAGGCCGGGACGCCGTTCTCGGGCGTGCTTTGCGGCCGGGCAACCTGGCAAGACGGTGTTTCGATCTATGGCCAGAAGGGCCTGGCGGCCCTTGAGGAGTGGCTGGAAGATCGCGGCGTGATCAATATCGAGGCTTTGAACACAACCCTCGCCCAGGGCGCTAAGCCCTGGTGGGATTTCTACGGCGGCAAGGACAATATCGAGATTGTTGGCTAGTGCCAGCCTCATCACCGCTGGAAGGGCGGAGCATGCTCCGCCCCACGCCTAACGCCATTGGATCCATACGCATAGAAGGGCGCAGCATGTGGCGCCCTTCTGTGGCACAAATCGATTTTATCGCAAGGTAAACCCCAGCATCAGCGCCAGTTCACGCAGGGTGGTGGTGGCCGCCGACACATCGCGGCCCTCGCTCGCCGCCGCGATTGTCTCCAGGCTCATAATGTGCAGAACGGCCAGTGCTGCGGGTGTGTTCAAATCATCGTCCATCGCCGCCAGCACCTCTTCGCGGCCCCGGCTCAGATCGAGCGGGCTGCCCGCTCCGCCGCTTGTGGTCGTCGCCTCGCGTAACTGTTGCGTGATCGCCACATGGCGCGCCGCAGCCACACGGTTGTAATCGAACTCCTCGCGGTAGTGTTCGCACAACAAATACCAGCGGATCGCGTCGGCCCCCAGCTCGCGTAGTGCCTCGCGGGCGAAGATCAAATTCCCCAGCGACTTGCTCATCTTCTCGCCGTCCAACCAGACCAACCCGGCATGCATCCAGAAATGCACAAAGGGTTTCTTGCCGGTTACCGGCTCGGTCTGCGCGATCTCGCAGGGGTGATGCGGGAAGATCAAATCCGCCCCGCCGCCGTGGATATCGATCTGATCGCCGAGATACTTCGTCGCCATCGCGCTGCACTCAATATGCCAACCCGGTCGGCCCAGGCCCCAGGGGCTTTCCCAGGTTGGATCGCCGGGATTGCCGGTTTGCCAGAGCACAAAATCCAGCGGATCGCGCTTGTTGGGATCGTGCGGATTATTACCGCGCTGGTTGGCAACCGCCAGCAATTCATCGTAGCCCATGCGTGCCATGCGGCCGAAATCCGGGTCGCTGCGCACACTGAAATACACATTTCCCGCCACCACATAGGCATGATCGAGTTGCAGCAGCCGATCGATAATCGGCAGCATGGCGTCGATCTCGGCGCTCGCCCGCGGAAAGAAGTCGGGCGCTTCGATATTCAGATCGGCATAATCTTGTACCAGTTGGCGTACCTGCTGCTCCGTCAGATCGCGCCAATCCATGCCGTCACGTCTGGCTCGCTCGAACAATGGATCATCGACATCGGTGACATTTTGACAGTAGCGGATTGTGGCGCCCTTAAAGCGCACGTAGCGCCGCAGCACATCAAAAGTCAGGAATGTGCGAGCATGGCCAATATGCGTCGTATCATACGGTGTCACACCGCACACATACATAGTCACCGGGCGATTAAGGGGGATAACGAACGGCTCCCGCTCACGCGAGAGCGAGTTAAAGAGCTGCATATGGGCTCCTGGTAGCGGCGTATCACGACGCCGCAGGTACGATCACATACAGCTATTATAAAGAGTTTCCGTGTGCCGTTGGGGAAGGGTTGCCGGCAGGCGCGGTTGCCGGCGCATTGAGCACAACTTCGCTGTCTGCCACGGTTGTCGCGGTGCGTAGCGCAATCAACGTCATATCGTCGTGGGGGTCGTTGCTGCCGGCAAAACTCAACACGGCATCGATAATCTTCGCAACCATTGTGGCGGCGTCGTAGTGTTCGGCCAGCGTTGCCACCAGCGCCTCCAGTCGTTCAAATCCGAACATCTCGTTGCTCGGGCTGTGGGCCTCGACGATCCCGTCGCTCATAAAAAGCACCGTGTCGCCGGGGGCAAGTTGCAACTCTTCATCAAAGTAATGCCCGCGCAGACCAACGCCGATCGGCAGGCCGTAGGCTTCAATGAAACGACAACTCACGCCGCCCTCCGGTCGAGGCCGGGCCAGCATCGGCGTGATCATGCCTGCGTTTGCCACCGTCAGGGTGTTGCGCTCCGAATCGTAAATCGCGATCTGCAAGGCCGCATTCATCTGGTTGGCCTGGAAACGCACATGCAATTCTTCATCGAGCGCTTCCAACAGGGTTACCGGGTGCTCGATCGTGCGTGCCTGGGCCTCAAGCGATGAACTGGTCAGCGCCATCAGCAAGGCCGCGCCAACGCCCTTTCCTGAGATATCGCCGATCGCAAGTGCGGCCCGGCCACTTGGTAATGCCAGGTAATTGTAGAAATCACCACCGACTTCACTGGCCGGGATCGAGCGCGCCGCCACGTCGATCTGCGACGAGCGCCAGGGCGGCTCATCAGGCAGCAGACCCATCTGAATATCGCGCGCCAACTCCAGCCCGTGCCGCAACCGTTCGTTCTGGTCGGCGATCTCGTGAACGCTCGCCTCTAGCCGGGTCGCCATGTCGTTGAAGGCGCGCGCCAACTCGCCAAGTTCGTCTTTACCGATCACCCCGATCCGGGCATCAAGTTGACCGCCGGCAATCGAGCGTGCGCCGGCGGTGAGCGCCCGTACCGGCACCACAATCTGCTTGGCCTGGGTCAAGGCCCAGATCAAGGTCGAGGCGATCACCAGCGCCACAATTGCCGTGAGCAAAAACAGGCTGCGATAAACCTCGACGAAGAAATCCATCGCCGGCTGTTCAACTACCACCGACCAGCTATTTGCCGCAGTCGGCTCGACTGGTGCGTGTGCGCCAAGCAGTTCCTCGGCGCTGCTGTTGGCGTACTGTGCGGCCTGCGTCTCACTGCTGAACAGCCGCTCCAGATTCTGCGGCGGCGCCCAATTCGTGCCGCCGGTACTCAACATAAGTCCTTGATCGGCATTCACCAGATAAACGACTTGGGAGCTATTTTCACTTTCGCGGCGCAAAATCTGCAACAGCCGGGCGGCGCTAATCTCGCCGTTCAACGCGCCGATAATCGCGCCGGTTTGCGTATCGCGAATCGGCACCACAACCTGAAAAATCGCCTGCTCGCCCGGCGACTGGAAGAGATCGGTACGCCCGCCGCGGCCGACATTGATCGCCTGAGTCACCAGATCGGCATTGGCCGCTGCCAGCAGTGTATCGTTGCGCTGCAGCAAACTACTTGTCGCCTCGGCGACGACGGTTCCACTCCGATCGAAGATCTGCACGCCGCGTAGATCCGGCAAATTGTCCACAATCTGGTCGGCCGTTGCATTCAGCAGCGCCCCTGGTTGATCCGGTTGCAACCCCCGCGAGGCCCGGAGCAATTGTTGTTCGAGATCGAACAAATAGGTTGCCACCGAACTCGCCACATGATCGGCTGCCGTGCGTTGACTCGTATACGCATTCCGCTGCTGAACCTGAAACAGCACACCGATCAACAGCCCGCCGACCAGGATCAGCGGGACAGTTGAACTCAGCAGATACGACCAACGTAAGCGTTGGGCGATCCCTGATGCCGGCGCGGCGCCGGGTCGGATGGAGCAAAATCAGTGCTCATACTACGGTACAACTGTTGGAATGTTGGAAGCTACATCGGTTGGGATGTCCAACAACTGCGCGAAGAGCCAACCGGAAAAGCCGTCAGGCGTCCTGATCTGATACCAATCACCGGAGCGCCCCAGTATCTCAACCGATGCACCGCCTTCGATAATCGTCAGGATATCGAAGGTGGTGGACGGCCCGCTGCGCACATTTGCGGTGATCGTCACAGTTCCAAGAATCGGCACGCTGGTTGGCGTCGGCGGAATCGTCGGTACAGGCAGGGTCGCCGTCGGTAACGGACTGGGAGTAACCGGTGTCACACTGGGTAATCGTGCCAGGGTTGGGAATGGTGTGGGGCGCGGCGGTAAGGCAGCAGCCAGATCGGCGCATCCCGCCAGCACTAGCACCAGCCCTACGACGCCCAGACGCATGAGCGTAACGAACAGGTTCGGCATAGAGCTGCGAAAACCTTTAGTACAGGTGATAAAAAACTCGGCGCCTGCGCCAGAAACGCAGACGCCGAGTTTGCCTGGTCGGGGCGAGAGGATTCGAACCTCCGACCTCCGCGACCCGAACGCGGCGCTCTACCAGGCTGAGCCACGCCCCGACGATAATGGAATTGTTGGAACCAATTGCATGGCGGCAATTGGTGCCGAAGGTGGGGGTCGAACCCACATGAGGTTGCCCTCAACGGTTTTTGAGACCGCCGCGTCTGCCATTCCGCCACTTCGGCGCAACGGCGGAAGTATAGCACGCTCACTCTATACCGTCAAATACACGCAGCGCAACTTTTCGGCGGCCACCGTGGTATAATCCAGAGGCGCCTGTGTCTGGTTGAGGCGCGCAACAATGGGCAATATCGATGATCGCACATTCTTCCGATCTTCTTGCGCCGAACAGCGTGGTTCAGGGCGCCGCCGATCGCTATACCATCCTTGGTCTGATTGGGCGCGGCGGCATGGGCGCCGTTTATCGTGTGCGTCGCGCCGCCGACGGAACCGTTTGGGCGCTCAAAGAGATGCGCCCGCAGGGCGAGCTGAATCCTGAAGATCTCGTTGAGAACCGGCGCCTCTTTTTGCAAGAGGCGGCGCTTTTGCGCTCGCTCTCATTCGCGAATCTGCCGGTGGTTGCCGATCTGTTTGAAAACGAGAATCGGCCGACTCTGGTGATGGAGTTTGTCCCCGGACAAACGCTGGAACAACGTGTCCAGGAGACGAATTCGCCCCTGCTTGAACAGCAGGTGCTTGGGTATGGCATTCAACTCTGTCGCGTCTTGCACTATCTCCATAGCTGTGATCCGCCGATCATCTACCGCGACTTGAAGCCGTCGAATATTATGCTCACGCCCGACGGCGTGCTTAAGTTGATCGACTTCGGTGTGGCACGCACGCATAAGCGCGGGAAGGCCAAAGATACTATTGCGATGGGCTCGGCCGGCTATGCACCGCCCGAGCAGTACGGCAAAGGTCAGACCGACGCGCGCTCCGATATTTATGCACTCGGCGCAACCCTGCTGCATCTGCTGACGGCGCTGCCGCCGGTGCCGCTGCAAACGCCGACGCCCGGTTCGATCCAGAAGATCAATCCGTCGGTGGATGTGCGTACCGAAGCGGTGATCATCAAGGCGATGGATCTTACCCGCGAGCGCCGCTTCGCAACCTGCGCCGAGATGGAGCAGACTCTCCACAGTTGTCTTGATGCGCCATATGTCGATCCGACGCTGCGTGCTCGCCTGCCCGCAGTGGCGGCGCCGGCTCAGCCGGCTCGTCGATGATATCGAACGGATCGCTCATGAGAGGAGAAATATAGCCATCCG
>JAAUQO010000182.1 GCA_012032775.1 Oscillochloris sp.
CGCCAGGCGATCATCGCGCTGCTTTTGCGCCAGTTGCGCCAGCACCGCCTCGACATCCGCTGTAACACCTGTGGCGTCAGCATGGCCGAGGCGTCGGTCACATTGACACTGGTGCTTACCTCGTTGATTCGGACATCGGCCATTGGCTGCTCTCCTCATCTTCGCGGCGACACACTGCATTCCGCCCGGTTCATTCCGGATCAAACCGGCACTTCCTCCAGGTGTTCGTGGGCGATCTCCAATGTCTCAATCGCCACTTCACTTGTACCGGCATTCAGGGTCGGCCCGCTCCACTTGATCGGCAGGCCGCGTTCAAATTTCCAGGCCAGCACAGGTTCGCGGCGCTCGTTCAGCAGGATGATCAAGCCGTCGCGCCGATCGCTGATGCCGCGCAACAGATTCAGATGCCATTCGCGCAGCGTTGGATTGGTGCTGATGCCGCGTTTCAGCGTGATGTTGCTGAAGCTAAAGCGCGACGGGAACTTGCGTACCCGGTCGTTCACCCCGCCTTCCTGATATTCCTGCACTTCCAGGGTTGAATCCAGGCCGCCGCACTCGCTGAACCCGGCCACGGTGCGCCGGCCGCCGCTGCTTTCAAGCAACTGCACCACAAAATTGAATGCCGGCAGCGGATCGTTGCGATCATCCAGAGCCATGGCCTACACCTCCGAGATTTGGAGTTCGTCGGTTGTCAGGCCCAGGCGCAGGACGACAAACTCGTACGGCACCGTCGGCGCAACCAGGACATGCACAATGATTCGTCCCTCGGCCTGGGCCTCCGGCGGTGTGGTGGCTTCGTCACAGCGCACGTTATACGCGGCTTCCGGTGTGTTGCCGACAAATGCGCCGCGTCGCCACAGTTCATCCAGCATCGACGTAATGGCCGAGCGCAGGCCAAGTTGCAGTTGCACATCGTTCGGCTCGAATACCGCCCATTGCAAGCCCTGATGCAACGCCGTCTCCAGCATGCTCATCAGCCGGCGAACATTGACAAAGCGCCAGGCACTGTCGCTGCTCATTGTTCGCGCGCCGTACAGCCTGATTCCGCGCCCCGGAAACGCCCTGATGCAGTTGATCCCGCGCGGATTTAATACCGCCTGAGTCGCCTCGTCAACCGGCACACCCACATCATCAACAAAGGCCAGCGCCCGATTCGCCGGCGGCCGAAACACCCCTTCGGAGCGATCGGTCGCCGCATAGACGCCCGCCACATGGCCGCTCGGCGGCACGTAGCGCAGCCGGCTGATATCGAGTTGGTCGCGCACAATCAACCAGGGATAGTACAGCCCGGCGAAGGCCGTATCGAAGCGGGCGCGCCAGGTTTGCAAGCCCGAGGTATTCAGGATCGTTCCGGCGGCGCTCAATGGTGGGTCGAGCAGGGCGAAACGGTTGCGCAACGCGGTACACTGCGCGATCATCGCCGCCTGGCCGTAAAAAATGTCTTCGTCGCTCAATCCCGGCGGCAGATCGAGCGCACTCAGGCGGATCAGGCCGAGATCCTGGTTCGCTGCGCTACCGACCGGAAAGGGCAGCACCATTTCGTTGTATTCGCGCCTGCTGAAGGTCAGTTCAACGGTGCCCGCCGGGATATCGGGCAGGCTGAAGCGTCCATCGCTATCGGTTCGAACGCTGTCCAGGCCGTCGTTAACCTCAACATCGCTCACCGGATGACCGGCCTCGGCGTCGAGCACCCGGCCGGTCAGCGTTACCCGTTCGGGCTGCCTGATCGGGATGCATGGATCGACTCGCCGCCGAACCTCGCGCCGGATCGGTTTGGGCGTAGCCGGCCGGGCGGTCAGATCGGGCATCGCCAGCAAACCGATCTCCTCGACTGCGGCCAGGGCCGCCAACCCATATACGTCGCCCTGCGGCGTACCGATCGAGTCGAAGATCGACATGCTGCGCAGGCCGTTCGCCCCGCCCTGCAATCCGCCGCGCCAGGGCAACGCGGGCAGGCTGTCGCCCAGGGCGCGCGCCAGACGGATGTAGCGCGAACGCTCATTCACTCTGTCAACGGCATAGCGCGAATGTGCTTCGTCTGGCGCGAGATTGTCGAACCGCTCGACCACCTGGCCGTTTTCCCACACCAGCAACCTGAATTCCAGGCTTTCCAGACTGATCGCATGGCTGCTGTCCGTCGCATTCAGCGGCGCCGGGGCTGTATCGAGCCGCACCACGCCTCGTACGACATCGACCTGCACCACGCGCCGCCGCAGCGACAGCGGCGCGCCGCCGACATCCTGCGTAAGTTGCACCCGGCTGCCGATCTCCAACCCGGCCGTATCGGCAAGGGCCAGGGTATCGGCGGGGAGCGCCAGCACCGCGCCAAGGGCGTCGGTCAGCACCACATGCTGCGTCGCGGCCAGGCCGGCCGCCTGCAACGAGATCTCGAGCGATTGGCCCCAGGTGCCGGGATCGACGGCGGTCACATGGTAGGCGAAGGTGCGCGGCGGGTCGCCGTTAACCAGATCGCGTTCCATCGCACGCAGATCGGGAATTGCGAGCGCCGCCGGTTGGGCTGTATGCACATCGGCGACACGTACCACCCAGCAAACCTGCCCGCCGTTTTCGAAAAAGGCCCGAACCGCATACGCCAGATGCGAGTAGGGCAGAAAACCGCCGAACACCTGCTGAAATTCACGCCAGGTCGTCAGGCGTTGCGGCTGATGCAGCGGGCCGCGCAGCGCCAGCCCGACAAAACCGGCCACGTCGGTACGCTGCATCACCGGCGCTGGTTGCCGGCGCGGGTTTTCGAAATACACTCCCGGCGTCAGATAATTGCGCATGGCTATGCCGTTTCGAACGTCAGACCCTCATGCACGATTTCAACCGACTCGATGGCGGCTTCATTCGTGGTGCTGTTCAGCGCCGGCCCTTCATACTTCGAGATCCAGGCATTCCGCACATGCCAGCGCAACGCCGGCGAACGCTCCTCGTCCAGCAGCACAATCGTCACATCCTGCTTGCGTTCGGTCTGCCCCTGCTCGGTGGTCAGGCGCATCTCCCAGAGCGCCGCGCTGCGGGTGTAGCCCCGTTTCAGCGTCAGATTGCTATACTTGCGCAAACCGGGCAACTTCCGCACGGTCGGCTCGTCGCTGCCCTCGCGGTATTCGATCACATCGGATTCCGCCGCCAGGCCGCCGACCTCGGTGAATCCGCCCACATCCTGCCCATCGATCTGGATCAAGAAGTTGAACTGAGCATATGGATCATTCCGATCACCAAGTGCCATGACTCCTCCTCAGTGCATATGCAGCATGCCGCGTAACGCTGCGCCGGTTAAGGCCCGGTTGTCGCCGCTTCAAGGGTCTTCTGCCCGATCCGGATGATCACGAATTCGGCCGGCCGCAGCGGCGCCACGCCCACCAGAACAATCAGACGCCCGTTGGCGATATCGTCTTCGGTCATTGTCGTACGGTCGCAGCGCACGAAAAAGGCTTCAGTTTCGGTGACGCCGGCCAGGGCGCCGCTCAGCCAGATCGTGCGCAAAAATCCACTCAGGGTCTGGCGCACTCGCGCCCAAAGATCCTCGCCGTTCGGCTCGAATACGGCCCACTGCAACCCCTCATCCATCGACTCTTCCAGAAAGATGAAGAGACGCCGCACCGGGATATATTTCCAGGCGTTATCACTGGTGATCACACGGGTGCCCCACACGCGATACCCGCGCCCATTGCCGGTAAAATCCCGGATCGCATTGATGTTGAGTGGGTTGAGCCGATCCTGATCTCCGTCGCTCAGCTTAACTTCCAGCCCCGTGATGCCGCGCACAACCTCGTTGGCCGGCGCTTTATGCACGCCGCGTTCGGTGTCTACGCGGGCGTAAATCCCGATCATAAAGCCGCTCGGCGGCACCAGGCTGCCCTCGCGCCGGTCGGGATAGCGCGGATCGCGGATGCGCAACCAGGGATAGTAGATCGCGGCGTACAGGGTGTCGTGGTTGTTCCGCTGCACATCACGTCGTCTGCACGTCCGCTGCCGATCTGCGAGCCGACTGCCGGATCTAGCACGGCAAAGCGATCTTTGAGTGTTTCACACTGGATAATCAGTTGGGCCTGCACCGCCGTATCGCTGATGCCGGGCACGGCCACGATGCTGATCTCATCAATATCGGCCAGTGCTCGGATGCCGCTGCGCCGGCCGGGGCCGTTGTCCACGCCGATGTATTCGTCGGGGCCGGGTACGCCGCCGTTATCGCCGCCCGCCAGATTGACCGGCAGGCCGGTATTGGTCTGCGGGATATTGAAGGGGATCGCACGCGGCGAGCCGAGGGCCGTCACTTGAATCAAGTTGGATCGCGGATTAACCACGGTTGCCACAAAATTCGCCGCGTTCGCATCCATCGCGAGCTTTTCGTACAACTCCGACAGGGTGCCGTCGCTCACCAGCAGATTGAACTCGATCACCCGTACCGACACATCGCCGGGGATGGCGGCGCCTAACGCACCTGCCAACGTCAACACATTCCCGGCGATGCTTGTGATCCGGTGATATGTTTTCTGCGCGCCGTCATCAACTTCGATCACTGCGCCGGAGTAGAAATTGCGCGCCGAGCGCATATTCAACTGTGTGCCGCCATTCGTTCCCGCAGCACCAAGGGTAACGGCGGCGCCGGCGGTGTAGGTCGCCCGAACTGCATATGTGGCGGTGTCGAGGGTGATGGTGTTCGCGCCGCCGTCTACCGCGTCGATCAGCAGTATCTGGGCGTTGGCGCCCTGACTGATGCGAATCAGTTCGCCTGCCGTGAAGCCGGCGACCGAATCCAATCCGATCACCGGGTTGGCGCCGCCCGCTCGTAACGCCGTTAGCCGGCGGATGCTGCTGCCCGCGCCGCTATAATCGTGGACAAGCCCGTCGGCCCAGGAAATATCATTCCCAACCAGCGTGATTGTGCGCTGCTCGTTGGGCGTGGCGGGGTTGTTGTCGTCAAACTCGACGATATCGCCGTCTTGCAGGCTGCCGGCGTTGTTCAGCGCGATCGTGGTTGCACCGGAGGCCGGGCCGTTCGCGGCAAATGCCAGGGCGCCGGCAACCAGTTCCGCCTCCGCAGCCACAGTGAAGGCCTCGCTAAGACCGGCTGTTCCCTGTGCGTCGCTGATGCTTACCTGCAAGCTGCGGCCCCAGGTGCCTTCGCTGCTGGCCGCAATGCGCAAACTCGGCGTGCCGCCTGTAGGCGCCGGCCCATCGGCCACAGCATCGAGGGTTACCGTCGCTCCGGCGGCCGTGTAGCGAAAATCGAGCGCTGTGTTGAGGGTAACAACTGTGTTGCCGCTGTTGTACGCAACCACGGTCCGAATATTCTGCTGGGGCGTGCCGGCGATCACCTCGTCGAAACGCAACCGGGTGCCGACCGCGATTCCCCGTAGCGAGGCCAGGCGTACCGTTGTGCGCGCGGTCGGATTACTGGCGGTATCGACGGCCAGGCGCGTAATAAAACCGTCGTTCAGAGTCTGGCTTGCGGGCGCTGCGCCGGCCCCCACGATCCGCGTAATGAAAACCCGCTTGCCGCCGTTGTTAAAAAACCCTTCGACCGCATAGGCCAGAAACCGCGTGCTACCCCATGGGTCTTCCGGCAAATAGGTTCCATAGCGGCGTAAAAATTCATTGAAGCTGGTTACCATCTGCGGTAAGCCGGTGGTTGGTCCTTTTTCGGTCAGGCCGACAAACCCCGCGTTGCTGGTGCTGACACCTTCGATCGTTTGCGGCGCGGGTTGTTCTTCGATGTAGACGCCAGGATGTAGGTATTCAGGCATGAACTATTCCTCCTCTGTGAGCCTGACCACCAATGAATTCACCGGCCGGCTGTAATCCGGCTCGAAGGTGACTGTCTCTTGATTGAATCCGGCGGCAGTCACATCAATTTGCAGCGTTTGAGCCACAGGCAGCGGATCGGCAAAGCTAAATTGGCCGTCGGCCCCACTAACGGCGGCGGCGATAACCGCCGGGTTGAGGCTGAGGCTTGCATTGGCGATGCCTTGCAGCGGATCGGCGGTGCGTACCACCCGCCCGTGTAGCCGTAGCGCCGCCCGATTCAGGTTAAGATCGATCCGGCGTGGTAACGTAGCTGTAAAAAGCCGCACCTGCATCGGCGGCACACCCGCCAGGGCAAGCGGTCGCTCCACCAATTGCGGTTGGTTCGCCAGCGGGCCAAGGTCGAAATCAAAGCCGTTGTCGTGGTAGCCGGGCGCGGCGGCTGTTACTCGCAGCCGGTATACCTGGCTTTCCAGGCGCGGAAAGGCCACATCCGGCAGGCCATAAAAGGCATAACCGCCGTCCGGTTGCACCTTCGACCGCAAGCCATAATCGGTTGCGGTATCGCGATCGATCAGGCGCACCTCCAATGCCCCGCGCGGCGCATGATCCGGGGTCAGCGCATCGCGCACGATCCCAAAGATCAAGACCTGAAGGGCCAGACTGGTGCTGCGCCGAAGCGGCGGCAAGGCGAACATCAGCGCTCCTTCGCTTTCGGATCAATCTGATGCACATCCAGCAATCGCTCGATCACCGGCGGCCCGGCTTTCGGCTGGCGGATGCTGTCGATCGCGACATATTGCACCTGGTAACACACCGAGAGCCGGTAGGGTTGGTTAAAGGCATTCCAGATCCGGGTCAGTTCTTCCAGCGTCACCGGATTGATCGCCAGTTTCACCTCCGGCGTTTTTGGTTGCAGGCGCGAGTCGAAAAAGCCGGCCCGGATCACCGAATGGGCCGCGAGAATCTGCATCGCGTGGCCCAGTGTGATCAGGCTGTCTTCGGGCGAACTATTGAGCGGCGTAAGGAGAAACGACAGATTCAGGCTTATTGGCGGGAAAAACTGCTGGCCGCCGACGGCGGGAAGGTAGCCGGTATTATTCACATGGTTGTTCGGCGTCACCTGATAAAGGTAGAGCGACAAGAGCGCTGAGGCAACACCCGGCCTGCCGACATCAGCCAGGTTGGCCGGCGAATCAAGCGAGATATTGTTTTCCGAGGTGAATCGAGTTGTCAGGGCGTCGTTTGTGCGCAAATACTCAAATAAGAGGTTGCGCAAATAAAGGCCGACCTCTTGCAGGACACGGTAATCGCTCATGACTCCTCCACCCGATCAGGTGTTGTGTGGTGTGCAATCGCGAATTCAGAACGAAATGAGATCGGTACCCTGGGCAGAAGCCTTTGAAAATGCCGGTGGCCTGTGGGGCAGAATCAGGCGTGAATCAAGGTCTCGGCGAACAATCCTCAAAAAACACCAATAGTATGGAATGTACTGGAAGTTTGATGAGGGATACCGTAAACCCGGCGCAATCCTGGTCGGAAGCGCGCCAAACATCCCGAATCATTGGCGGTAGCAGATGCCCGTTCATGCGTGGAAGAGCAAAAGAGCGCTACACGGCCTGTATGCGCGTGTGAGGTATGGTATCGCGGAAGATGTCTAACGGGATGTCATTCGCATAATACACGAGATTTGAAAATATGCAATAGATCGATGTGTATTCCGCATTGTTACGGCAAGCGATCGTAGATTGTGCGCCGCATGGCGTATTCGGTCAGGCCGGGGAAATAGTTGCCGAGCAGGGCGAAAAAGCGTGCGCCGGGGCCGGGGAGCAAGTGCTGATCGCGGCGCGCGACGGCGGCGGCGATCAACTCGGCAAGGCGTTCGGGCGGCATACGGCGTTGTTCGCGCCGGTTGTCGGGGCTGTAGCGCCGCGCATGGGCGGTGCGGGTCGGGCCGGGGTAGACGCTAAGTACATTGATCTGCTCGCGGCCCAGGGCCGAGCGCAGCGAACGGGCATACGCGGCGAGGCCGTCTTTGCTTGCGGCATAGCCGAGTGCGCCGGGGTAGCCGGTGAAGACCGACAGCGAGGCGATAAAAACCAGCGTGCCGCCGCGCGAGATCCGTCGCTTGGCCAGCATTCCCGCCGTCAGGACGAGTGGCGCCTCGAAATTCACCCGGATCACAGTCTGTTGGCGTTCGGGCGCAACCTCGCCGAAGCGCCCGACGGCGCTGATTCCGGCGCTATGGATCAGGATATCGGCGGGCGGCCCGGCGCTCAGTTCGGCCAGCGCCTGATCCTGGCCCAACGGCGTGGCCAGATCGGCATGCACAACGCGGGCCGAAACACCCTGCGCCGCCAATTCAGCGTGGGTACGTGCGGCAAGTTCGCGATCGACATCGACAATCGTGATTGCGTGGCGGCCGGCGCCGTAGTGTAACGCCAACGCCCGCCCGATCCCGTCGGCCGCGCCGGTGATGATCACATGAGCCATGTATTCTCCAAAATTAAAACGGTCACGTCACCCTATCAACCAGCGCATCCGCCTACCGGCCCAGGCCACAACGCGATTAAGCGTGCCGACGGTGCTGAGTGGTTTGCCGCGATCGATCGCCGCGCTAATCCCGCGTGCGACCCGCATTGGCGCTGGGAAACGCCGCACTGCCATGCGCCCGGCCGGCACCCCGCTCCGGACATGGAATTCGGTTCGAGTTGCGCCCGGCCGCACCACCAGTACCCGCGCCCGGTTGCCCAACTCGACCCGCAGCGAGCGCGCAAAACCTTCCAGCGCCGACTTAGTGGCGCTGTAAACGGCATAGTGCGGCGTAGACAGCGCCGCCGCAACGGAACTTATGCAAACGATTGTGCCGCGTGCGCTCAGAATCTGCGGCAGCAGCACATGGGTTAGTGCGATCGGCGCCCGCAGATTAACCGCTACAACCGCTCGTGTCACCGCCGGATCGGCCTCGGCCGGTGGGCCGTACGCGCCCAGACCGGCGTTATGGATCAGTACATCAAGCCGGGTAACGCCGTGTTTCGCCAGCCAGGCCGCAATCAGTTGCGGCGCATGCCCATCGCTTAAATCACACTGAAGGTACTGATCTGCGGCGAAGGGCGCATCCACAATTGCCGCAAACCTGCGTCGCCCCACTGCATACACTGTTGCGCCGCGCTTGCGATAGATCGTCGCCAACGCCCGCCCGATCCCGTCGCTCGCGCCGGTGATGACTACATTCGCCATGGGTTACTCTTTCGCTTTGCCCGCCGGTACCTTGTTGTCGCAACACAAGCAACTATTTTGAACCACCGGTCGTTTCGCGCCCACGGAGCGAGCCGAAACGAACGATCGGTTCTAAAGCACAATCTCCAGTCCCTCGTAGGCCGCGATCGTTTCAGGGAACATCGCCTGAGCTTCCGCCTCAAGCTGCGCGATCTTGGTATCATCGTAGCGCGGCTCGTGGTGAAAGAGCACCAACCGGCGTGCATTACATTGTTGGGCAACGGCACAGGCCATTTGTGGGGTGCTGTGGCCCCAGCCCTGCCGCGCACGGACATAATCGTCGTGGGCGTATTGGGCGTCGTGGATAAGCAGATCGGTATTGTGCGCGAACTGCACCAGGCGCTGATCCGTTTCAACATAACCTTCGGTATCGCTGGCGAACACCATCGACTTATCGCGCCAACTGATGCGATAAATAAACACGCCGTGCCGGGGGTGGGCGTAACTCTTGCGCAGGCTGATCTTGACGGCGTCGGGGCCGGGATCGACCCGATCGTGGTACATGTTGTAAATCCGTGGTTCGCTGCTGTCGCCGTCGTAGAGGATCGCCTCTGTCTCACGCAGGCTCCGGACGATCTTGAGCGACGGCATCTCACTCAGGCTCACGGGGAAACTCGGCGGGATAACGGCATGATTCAGGGTTTCGGCGAGATCCTCTTCAAAAGTGCGTGGGCCGAGGATATAGAGCGTGCTGGTGCCGACATAGGCGGGCAAAAAATATGGAAAGCCCTGAGTATGGTCGTGGTGCATATGGCTCAAGAGCACCGTGGCGCGGATCGGCGCTCCGCTTTGTTGCGCCCGCCCCAACATCTCGTGGCCCAGGTTGATGATCCCGGTGCCGGCGTCGATAATGATCGTATGCTTGCCGACCTGTAGCTCGACACAGGTTGTATTTCCGCCGTAGCGCAGGGTTGTTGGCCCGGGTACCGGATAACTGCCGCGTGTTCCCCAGAAACGAACGGTGAAGGTGTCATGGCCCATCGCGGCCCCTTTCCAATGTCGGCGCACATGAACCGGCCATGTGCGCCGACCACGACCTTATTGCAGGTATCCGCGCAGCAACTCGGTGAGCAGCCGTACACCGACGCCTGTCGCCCCCCGCGACTGATATGGTTTGGCCGGGCGCTCAACCCAGGCGGTGCCGGCGATATCCAGATGCACCCAGGGCATCTCACCGGCAAAGGCGGCCAGGAAGCCGCCGGCCGTGATCGCGCCGCCGAAGCGCCCGCCGGTGTTCTTCAAATCGGCGATCTCGCTCTTCATCGCATCGCGGTATTCGTCCCACAGCGGCAACTGCCAGACCCGCTCGGCACTCGTTTCGCCGGCTTCGCTGAGCCGGTCGGCCAGTTCCTGGCTGGTGCCCATCATCCCGATCGCATGCGGGCCGAGCGCCACCATCACCGCGCCGGTGAGTGTCGCCAGATCGACCACCGCCGTCGGTTCGTAGCGCTGGGCGTAATGCAGGCCGTCGGCCAGCACAATCCGGCCCTCGGCGTCGGTATTCAGCACCTCGACGGTTTTTCCGCTCAGGGTCGGGATAATGTCGCCGGGGGCGATAGCTCAGGCCGTCGGGCATATTCTCGGCCGCACACACAATTCCGACCACATGCAGCGGCAACGTCGCGGCGCCGACCACATGCATGGCGCCGAAGACGGCGGCCGCACCGCCCATATCCATCTTCATGTCGTCCATGTTGGCGGCCGGCTTAATGCTGATGCCGCCGGTATCGAAGGTGATACCCTTGCCGACCAGCACAATCGTCGGCTTGCCCTCAGCCTTGCTGCCGTGCTCCATCACAATAAAGCGCGGCTCATTCGCCGAACCCTGGCCGACGGCGAGGATGCCGCCGAAGCCCTGCTCGGTCAGTTGTGCCTTGTCGAGCACCGTAGTATTGAAGCCGAACTGCTCGCCCATCTCCAGGGCTTTGTTGCCGAGATAGGCCGGATTGACGACATTTCCGGGGTGATTGGCCAGATCGCGGGCCACCGCAACACCGGCGGCGATCGCCTGGCCAATGGTGATCCCATCGCTGATCGGCTGCGAGTCGCCGTCGCTGATCAGCAACGTCACATTCGCCACATCTTTGGCCGGCTCGTCGCTCTGCTTGTAATGCATAAAGCGGTACTGGCCCAACTCCAGGCCCTCGGCGAAGGCCTGGCCCGCCACGGCCGGTTCGAGCGGCGCACTACCGTGTAAGCCGATCGTGAAGCTTTCAAGCTTAAGGTCTCTGGCTTTCTGAACGGCCAATGCAGCTGCCTGGCGGACACTGTCGGCGCTGAGTTTGTCGCGCTTGCCGATCCCCAACAACAACAGCCGGCGCGGCGCGAGTGCGTCACGGGGATAGAGCAACAGGCTTTGTTTCGCTTTACCCTTGAAATCGTCGGCTTCCAGCAGTGCGGCAACCGCATCGGGCAGCGCTTCTTGCTCATACACAACAAGCACGGCAAGCTCGGCCGGTTCGCGCAATACGTCACCGGTTTGGACTGAAATTCGCATCTGAAACCCCTCTGCACAGAGTAAAGAATGCTCTATTCTAGTCTGCGCCCGATGTTGCGTCAACCGTAGGGACGCACTATGCTGCGCCCCTACGATTGTGCCCCTACGGTTGGATCTCTACTGCTGCGTTCCTTTTCCGCGCACCTTATTCAGCGCCATGCCGCCGATCAATACAATCAGCGCAAGCACCGCGATCCAGCGCGGTAATGTGTCGTTTGCGCCGGTATTCGGCAAGCTGGCGGGCGCAACCGGCGTCGCCTCCACCGCCACCGGCGCACTGGTCTCGGTCGGCGCAGGGGTTGCGGTGGCGGTCGGTATAACTGCGCTGGCGGTGCGCTCGGCGATCTGGGTCAGGCGCGGGCCGGCGGTGGCGAATGGTGTTGGAGTCGCCGTCGGCGCCT
>JAAUQO010000183.1 GCA_012032775.1 Oscillochloris sp.
CTTGAGTGTTTCGATGCGGCGGATGTCGAGACGCACCGAGGCATAGAACTTCAGCGCCTGGCCACCGGTCGTCGTCTCCGGCGACCCGAACATCACGCCGATCTTCATACGCAACTGGTTCAGGAAGATTACCACGGTGCGGCTCTTATGGATCGCGCCTGAGAGCTTGCGCAGGGCCTGGCTCATCAAACGGGCCTGCAAGCCCGGCAACGAGTCGCCCATGTCGCCCTCGATCTCAGCCCGCGGTACAAGTGCCGCCACCGAGTCGATCACGATCACGTCGATCGCATTCGAGCGCACCAATGTCTCGCAGATCTCCAGGCCTTGCTCGCCGGTGTCGGGCTGCGAGACCAATAGATCCTCGATGTTTACGCCGCAGCGCTTCGCATAGACCGGATCAAAGGCATGTTCGGCGTCGATGAATGCGCAGACCCCGCCGAGTTTCTGGGCTTCGGCGATAATGTGCTGGGCCAGGGTTGTCTTACCGCTGCTCTCCGGCCCGAAAATCTCGACCACGCGCCCCCGTGGGACGCCGCCTGTACCAAGGGCAATATCCAGCGCAATTGCGCCGGTCGGGATCACCTCGATCGCCAGACGCGAACTGGCTTCGCCCATCTTCATGATCGAGCCCTTGCCGAATTTCCGATCGATCTGGCTCATCGCCGCAGCGAGGGCCTTCTCTTTTTCCGCCGAGATGGCCATTGCAGGCGCTCCTCCGTTATTCGTACTCACTCGTGTTTGCTCCTCCGGCTCATTATACGGGAGGGGTTCTGTTGTGGCAACAGGCCGCCTCGGACGTTTGTGCTAGTATAGCACATCCGTACGATTCCGCAATATTTTACCCAGGATATCCGGGGTTGTTGCACCGTCACATATCTCTATTGCGAACCCCAAATGCGGAGATTGTCGGTGCAACCGGGCCTGTTGTAACAAACACCGTATTCGCGGTACAGAAGATACGTGATCCGCAAGTTTGTTTCATGTTATGCTGCGATAAGGCGTGGTACCGTGGTATAGTGTAGCAATCTCAGAAGGAGTCGCCGATGATTCAACGGATTGAACCCGGCCCCGGCCAGGAATCGGTTTGGGATTATCCCCGACCGCCCCGGCTCGAAGCGGTGACGAAGCGGATCCGAATTATCCTCGCCGGCGAGGTGATTGCGGACACCCAGGGGGGCTATCGGGTGCTCGAAACAAGCCATCCGCCGGTCTACTATTTACCGCCGGACGATCTGCGGATGGATCTTCTGACGCGAACCGCCCGCAGCAGCTTTTGCGAGTGGAAAGGCCGGGCCGCCTACTACACTCTGACGCTGGGCGATCTGCGGTTGGAACATGTGGCCTGGAGTTATCCAAAACCGACCGAGTCGTTTTTGCCGATCGCCGGTTATCTCGGGTTCTATGCCGGCCCGATGGATGCCTGTTATGTCGGAGATGAGCAGGTGATCCCGCAGCCGGGTGATTTTTACGGCGGTTGGATCACGGGTGAGATCGTCGGTCCTTTTAAGGGTGGTCCGGGTAGCTGGGGATGGTAATCCCGCTTGTAAGGGCTTTAGGATGCCGGATTACGTCGCGCTGCTGGATTATCGACGCACCGTTGCTCAACTCTACGCCGCTGTGCGTCGGTCCACCGATCCAGTGGCGGCATGGCGACGATTTCGCGCCGATCGTGATGCACTCTTCCGCGATCATCCGCAGTCGGCGCTTGATCCCACACAGCGCCGGAATTTCACCACCCTTTCCTACTACGAGTATCAACCGGCACTGCGGGTTTATGCATCGCTTGAGCCTGCGGTCGCCGCTGAGCCGCGGGTGGTCGAGTTGCCCGACGATGGGCCGATCCGCTTGCGCCGGGTAGGATATGTTCGTCCGCTGATCGCCGGGCAGGCAGTTTCACTGGCGGTTTATTGGGTTGAGGGCTATGGGGGTGGGTTATTTTTGCCCTTCCGTGATGCGACTGCCGGCGCGACGACCTATGGCGGCGGGCGGTATCTGCTCGACACGATCAAAGGCGCCGATCTCGGTGTCTACACCAACCAACTGATCCTTGATTTTAACTTCGCCTATAATCCTTCGTGTGCCTACAACCCACGTTGGCACTGTCCGCTTGCGCCGGTCGAGAACCGTCTTGATCTCGCAATCGAAGCCGGTGAATTGGCGTTCACCGCATAACCACGCTCACTTGCCCAGCGGGTAAGCTGTAGGCTGCCGGATTTGTTTCCTTGTTTCATGGAGAATATGTCTATGACCACGACGAACGACGAGATCAGGCGCACGTTGCGTGTGGCTCGCGATGAGGTGTTGGCCGGAAGGATGAGCCGACGCGGCTTTATGCGGCTTGCCGGTGCGCTTGGTCTTTCGGCCGGTGCTGCTGCGCTGGCTGCCTGCGGTGGTACGCCCGCCGCTCCTGCGTCTACGGCGCCCGCCGCTCCTGCGTCTACGGATGCGCCTGCCGCCGCCGATCCGACTGTGGCGCCCGAGCCTGCCGCCGCCCCAGGTATGCTGCGGGTGGCCTTTGATCCGCCGGTACAACTCGATCCTGCCTATGCTTCGGCCGACATCGAGATCGCGATTCTGAACGCAATCTACGACTATCTGGTCGATATCGATGCCGCCAATAATGTGACGCCGCGCCTTGCCAGTGATTGGACGGTGAGCGATGATGGTTTGATCTATCGCTTCAACCTTGTGCAAGATGCGACATTCCACGACGGTAGCCCGCTTACGGCCAATGATGTGGTCTGGACGTTCAACCGGCTGCGCGATCCGGCGTTGGAACTGCCGACCGCCGATCTATATGCGAACATTTCCGAGATCAGCGCCGATGGTGATACCACGGTGGTCTTCACCCTGGCCGAGACGAATCCGTTCTTTCTTTACGATCTGAGCGATAACCACGCCCTGGTGCTTAAGGCCGAGACGGAAGATCCGGCGACGAGTTTCAACGGCACCGGGCCGTTTGTGCTGGCTGATTACAGCCCTGAAAATCGCATGAGCCTGACGGCGAACGAGAACTACTTTATCGCCGGCAAGCCCGCCAGCAGTGGGCTGGAGTTTATCTTCTTCAGCGATAATACGGCCGCCGTCGATGCTTTGCGCGGCGGGCAGGTCGATCTGGTGATGCGTATGCCGACGCCGCTCTTCCTGACCTTGCAGAATGAGCCGGGCCTGGTAACCTCGAATGTGGCGACGAACGGCTTTGATATGGCGCGCCTGCGGGTCGATCGCGAGCCGGGCAGCAATCCGCTGGTGGTCGAGGCATTTAAGTACGCCACCGACCGCAATGCGATCTTTCAGACGGTGTCGCTGGGGCTGGGGGCCGAGGGCCGCGATAGCCCGATCGGGCCGTTGTTTACTGCGTATTACACCACCGACACACCGCTGCCGCCGCGCGATCCCGCCCGTGCCCGCGAGTTGCTGGCCGAGGCCGGGTACCCCGACGGCTTGCAGTTGGATTTCCATGTGCCCGACTCGGGCGATCGGCCCGATCTGGCCGTGGTGCTGAAGGAGCAGTGGGCTGAGGCCGGGATCGATGTGAATGTGATCGTCGAGCCGGAAAGTGTCTACTTCGGTGATAACGGTTGGCTTGAGGTTGATCTCGGGATTACGAACTGGGGTTCGCGACCGATCCCGCAATTCTACCTTGATGTGATGCTGATCAGCGATGCAATCTGGAATGAGACCCGCATCTCCGATCCCGAGATCGATCAGTTGGCGCAAACCGCAGGCACGACTCTTGATGAGGAAGAGCGCGTTCGTGCTTATGCCGAGATCCAGCGCATTCTGATCGAGCGCGGGCCGATCATTATTCCGTACTTCTTCGCACAGTTGGGCGCGATTCGCGAGGGCTACAACAACTTCGCGATGAAGGCCTTCGCCGGGCGTACGGATCTGGCGGCGATTAGCGCTCCGCCGGCTGCATAGCTCGATGCACCATGCGAAATGCATGATGCAAACGAGTGCGGGATGTGGTGATGTGCCGGCATAGTCGGCACATCACCACGTACACGCCGTAAAGGAAACATTCATGTCAGTCGAAAGCGATAATCAGCTGCGCGGGATGACGCTCAGTGGGTCGTCTGGTGGAGCGGGAATTGGGGTAGGCGCAGGCTGGTCGCGGGTGCCGCGCACGCTGTTTGCTCGCCCCGCTTCAGCAGTCGGGACACTGCTTGTGCTCGCTTTTGCGTTGTTGGCCTTGATTGGGCCGTTGGTGGCCCCGTACAGCGCTACCGAGCAGATTTTCGCCGATGCCCGCCAGTCGCCGTCGGCAACCCACTGGTTCGGTACGGATCGGTTGGGCCGCGATGTCTTCAGCCGGGTGGTGATTGGTACGCGCGATATTTTCACCCTGGCCGGCGCCGGCACGCTGACAGCGGTGTTTTTGGGCACGATTATCGGCCTGGCGAGCGGCTTTCGCGGCGGTTGGGTCGATGAGTTGACCTTTCGGGCCTTCGATGGTTTGCTGGCGATCCCGGCCCTGCTGCTGGCACTCTTGTTGCTCGGCACGGTCGGGCCATCACGCGAGAGCGTTTTGTTGGTGATTGTGGTGGTTTATACGCCGATTGTGGCCCGCGTGGTGCGCAGTGTGGTGCTTGGCCTTAAGTCGCGCGGATTTGTCGAGGCGGCACGGGTGCGCGGCGAGAGTACGAGTTATGTGCTGTTTCGCGAGATCCTGCCGTCGGTGTTGCCGGCCCTGGCGGTCGAGGCGGCGCTGCGCTTCTCGTACGCGATCTTTCTGGTCTCATCGCTGGGTTTTCTGGGTATCGGCGTCCAGCCGCCAAGTCCCGATTGGGGCCTGATGGTTGCTGAGGCGCGCGATTTCGTCTCGCTGACGCCCTGGGCGCTCTACTTTCCCGTCGCTACGATCGCCACCCTGGTGATCGGCGTAAATCTGATGGCCGACGGCCTGCGCCGGGCGCTTCAGGAAAATTGATCCGGTCGTAGTGGGTTTTTGCCGCAACCGCGATCAGATCAAGAAACTTATGACAGCTATTCTGGAAATTGATGAACTGACGGTCGGCTATAAGGTTGGCCGCGCGTGGCGCGATGTGCTGCGCGATGTGTCGTTGCGCCTGGAGCCGGGCCGAGCCTATGGTGTGGTTGGTGAGAGCGGCAGCGGCAAGAGTACCCTGGCGCTGGCGGCGCTGCGATACCTGGGTGAGAACGGCGCGATCCGGCACGGGCGGGTGCTGTTGCGCGGCGAAGACATGGCCGGCCTGAATGACCGGGCGTTGCGGGCGGTCTGGGGCCGTGATCTGCGTCTGGTGCCGCAGAATCCGCTCGCAAGCCTGAACCCGTCGTTGCGGATCGCCGATCAAATCATCGAGGCGCTTGACCCGGCGTTGGCGCCGGCCGAGGCCCGGATGCAGGCGGGCGAGTTACTGCGCCGGGTGCGTCTCGCCGACCCGGAGCGGGTGCTTGCCAGTTATCCCCACGAACTGAGCGGCGGGATGCAGCAGCGGGTGATGATCGCGATGGCGCTGCATGGTTCGCCGGGCCTGCTGGTGCTTGATGAGCCGACCACCAACCTTGATGTGACGACCGAGGCGGCGGTGCTCGATCTTCTGGCCGATCTGATCGAGGAGACGCAGACCGCAGCGCTGTTTGTCTCGCATAATCTGGCGGTGGTGGCCCGCGTTTGCGATCAGGTGATGGTGTTGTACGCCGGTGAGTTGGTTGAGTATGCGGCGTCCGAAGCCTTGTTCGCCGCGCCGTTGCACCCGTATACGCGGGCCTTGATCGATAGTTTGCCGCGCCCCGGTATGCGCCACGATCGCAACCGCTTGCGCCCGATCCCCGGTGCGATTCCGCGGGCCGACGCCTTGCCGTCCGGTTGTGTATTTGCGCCGCGCTGTCCATTGGCGATCGACCGTTGCCGGCGTGAACGCCCGCCATTGGAGGAGCCGCTGCCCGGCCGGCAGGTGCGTTGCTTCCGCTGGGAAGATATGTTGGAGCAGCATATTGCTCCCGAGCAGCCGGAAACCCGGCGTGCCGGCGCTCCGGCGGCCGAAGATCTGCCGCTGCTGACTTTGAGCGCTGTCGAGAAACGCTTCCCCATCAGGCGTTCGCTGAGCGAGGTGCTGCGTCAGGTGCCCGAACGCGCCGCGCGCGCGGTTGATGGCGTCGATCTGGTGTTGCAGGGCGGCCGGACGCTTGGTGTGGTCGGTGAAAGCGGCAGCGGCAAGACAACCCTGGCCCGCTGCATTATTGGTCTGACCGAGCGGAGCGACGGCACGATCGAGTTGCTTGATCTGCCGTTGGCGCCGGGGATTAACGGCCGACCGAAGGAGTTGTTGCAACGCATTCAGATGGTGTTTCAAAACCCCGAAGAGGCGCTCAATCCCTACCTGACGGTCGGCGAGGCACTGCGCCGGCCACTCATGCGGTTGGGCGGCCAGAGTCGCGAACAGGCCGATCGCGGCGTGGCGCGGTTGCTGAGCCTGGTACGATTGAGCGGCGATTATGCTACCCGCTTGCCCGGCCAACTCAGTGGCGGCGAGAAGCAGCGCGTGGCGATCGCACGGGCCTTTGCCGCCGAGCCGAATCTTGTTCTGCTCGATGAGTCGGTCTCGGCGCTCGATGTATCGGTGCAAGCGGCGGTACTCAATCTACTCAGCGATTTGCAGCGTTCGAGCAGCGTCGGCTATGTTTTCATCACCCACGATCTGGGGGTGGTTAGCTATCTGGCCGATGATATTGCGGTGGTTTATCTGGGCGCGGTGATCGAGCATGGCCCGGCCGAGGCGGTGTTGCAGCCGCCGTACCACCCGTACACCGAAGCGCTGTTATCGGCGGCGCCGACACTGGCGGGCGAAGCCAAGCCGATCCGCCTGGAGGGTGATGTGCCGAGTCCGGCGGCGATTCCGGCGGGATGTCGCTTTCACACCCGCTGCCCGCGCTATCTGGGCGATATTTGCCGTGAACAGACGCCGCCCTGGCGCAGCGCCGGCGATCACCGCATCCAGTGTCACATCCCGCTCGACGAGCTACGCGATCTGCAAACGTAGAAGGAGTTATCGGCGATGGGCCGCTACCTGTTGCGCCGGCTGGCATTTTTGTTGCTGACACTGGCGATCTCGTCGGTGGTGATCTTTATCATTTGCCGATTGCTGCCCGGCGATGTCGCCCGCGTTATTCTCGGGCGCGAGGCCGGCGAGGCGGCTCTGGTTGCACTGCGCACGGAACTTGGGCTCGATGATCCGTTGCCGGTACAGTATCTGAGTTGGGTGAGCAGTTTTGTGCTTGGGGATTGGGGAGAGTCGTTCAGTACGCGCCAACCAATCCGCGGGATCGTCGTTGAGCGGTTGAGCAATTCGTTGCTGCTGGCCGGATTAACATTGTTGATCGCAGTGCCGCTTGCGATCGTTTTGGGGGTGATCGCCGGATTACGCGCCGACCGGCCTTCCGATACGGCGATCAGTGTCAGTTCGCTGGCGGTCGTCGGCCTGCCGGAATTCGTCACCGGCCTGGTGCTGATCGAAGTGTTCGCCTTTCGCTTGCGCTGGCTGCCGGCCAACTCCTCGATCGCGCCCGACGCCGATTTTCTGGCGATTTTGCCGCAGTTGATTCTGCCGGCGATCACGGCAACCCTGGTGTTGCTGGCGTACTTGATCCGGTTGACCCGCGCCGGAGTGATCGAGGAGCTCAAGCAGGGTTATGTACGCACTGCGGCCTTGAAAGGCTTGCCGGGGCGCACGGTGATTGTGCGCCATGTGTTGCGCAACGCCTTGCTGCCGACGATCACGGTGATCGCAATCAGCCTTGGTTGGCTGATCAGCGGCTTGATTGTGGTTGAAAACGTCTTTAACTATCCCGGCCTGGGGCGCCTGCTGACCTTCGCGATCGATCGGCGCGATTTGCCGTTGCTGCAAGCAATCAGTATGATAACAGTACTGATTTTTGCGCTCTCAAATCTGGCGGCCGATCTGCTTTACGCATGGTTGAACCCGCGCATTCGGCTTGGTTGACCATGGATGAGACTGCTCTTCCGACAATTGCCGATCTTGATGCATTCCTGGTTGCCGGCCAGGCGAACAAGGTGTACGATCGCTGCCGGCACCTGGCGGTGTTGATCACGATCCTGGATCAGAACGGCCCCGAAGAACTTGCGCAGCGTATTCAGACGCTTGCCGCACTGCTGCCCGAGCCTGCACACCGGAAGATGGCGCATGCCCTTGCGCGCGCCTTGCTGCAAGAAGCCCACTGGCTGCGCGATGACCCCGATGCCTTGCCCGGCCTGCTCTTTAATCGACTGCTCAGTCAGGGCTATACGGCCGGTTGGATCCGCAGCACATTCACCTTTCCGCCCGGTACGCCGGTGCTTGCGCTGCGCCATCCCGTGCGGATGGGTAACGCCGAGCGCACCATCACCGCCGGTAGTGTCGCCCTGAATGGCTGTTATGTGCTCGGCGACGGCTATCTGGCCTTAACCTGGGGCGACGATGGTTCATGCCGCTTGTTCGATCTTTCCAGCGGCGAGTTGATCTGGGGCCGGCGCGCCCATCCCGGCGCAGTCTATGGGGTGCAACCACTTCCCGGCGATGGCCGGCGCTGGTTGTCGTACGGCGCCGCCGGTGCGGTACGGCTCTGGGATCTGCGGGAAACGCCGCAGATCCACGAGTTGGATGCCCATACCGCTGATGTGACTTGCTGTGCGATCAGTTCGGATGGCCGGATTGCCGTTACCGGCGGCCGCGATCAGACGGTGCAAGTCTGGGATTTGGAGCAGGCCGCGCTGCGCGCCACCCTGGCCGGGCATAGCTTCTGGGTCAATGATCTGCTGATTGACGCCGCCGGCCTTCTGGCGATCTCTGCCTCAGGCGACGGCACTCTGGCTGTCTGGGATCTGGCCGACGGTCGCTTTATGACGCGCCTGAACGACCACAATGATGCGATGGTGCTGGGTGCGATGGCGCTGCCGGGCGGGCGTTTCCTTTCCTGGGATCATATTGGCATGGTGCTTGTTTGGGATCTGGCCACGCTCGCACCGCTCCAGCGGATTACGGCCCATCAGGGCTATGTCAAGGGCGTCGATGTGCTGCCCGACGGCTCGCAACTGGTAACAGCGGGCGAAGATGGTTTGTTGAAGCTCTGGGATAGTGAGACCGGCGCCCTGACGCAGGTGTTCGCCGGCCATGAGGGGCAGGTGCTCGGTTGCCGCATCGTGGTCGGCAGCACCCGCCTGGTTTCCTGGGGGCTGGATAAAACGATCCGGCTGTGGGATCTTGCAACCGGCGCTGAGATGCTGTGCCTGGAGGGCCATGCCAATCTGCCGAAGGATGTCCACTGGTCGTCCGACGGGACATTGTTGCTGTCGTGTGGCGCCGACGATACGTTGCGTTTGTGGGATCTGCGCGCTGCGCATGTCGAGACGGGCGGGATGCGCCACGGCACCTTTTTGCGCGAGTTGTGCAGCCTGGGTGATGCGCGGCGCGTGGTGAGTTGCGGTTGGGCGAATGAGCATACGTTACGGATCTGGGATGTGCAGGCGGGCCGACAGCAGCATGTCTTGGCCGGCCATGCGCGGGCGCCGACCATCGCGTATCCGCTGCCCGGCAATCGCTTGATCTCGTGTGGCGACGATTTTACGCTGCGGCTGTGGGATCTTGTTGCCGGCCGGCAAATCCAACAGTTCGGCGAGCATGCCGGTACGATCATCAGTTGTGCCGTGGCGCCCGACGGCACCTGGCTGGCGGCCGGTTGCGGCGATGGGACGCTGCATTGTTGGGATGGGCAACGGCATACGCAGCGCTGGAGCGTATCGGCCCATCAGGGCATTATTCGACAGTGTGCGATCAGCGCTGATCAGCGTCTGATTATTACCGGCGGCGACGACGGCGCGCTGTATGTCTGGGATGCGACTAGCGGCGCACAGCTTGCAGCCTGGCATGCTTTTCGGAGCCATGTTGCCGCGCTGGTTCCAACCGATGCCGGTCAGGTATTTGCCGCCGGCGATCGGCAGGTGTTGGTGCTGCAATTACCGGAACTGACTGAGATTGCATCATTTGAGTATGCCCATCCGGTGCATGCCGTCGCCTATCGCTCTCAGGAGCCGGTGGTGATTGCTGTAGGCGCCGCGCTCTACCAATATGATCCCGCCTCTGCGGCATACCATGAATTGGCGCCGGCGCATACCGCCGATGTGTCGGCGTGTCTGGTTCTGCCCGCTGCCCTGGCTGTGACCGGCGACGAGGATGGGCAGGTGTTGCTTTGGGATCTTGCCCGCAAGGCGGTTATTCGGCGTTTGGAAGGGCATACGGCTGCGATCACGGCCCTGGCGGCAACCGGCGATGGCGCCTGTATTGCGACAAGTTGCAGCAACGGCCAGGTGCGGCTGTGGGATGGAGCCTCCGGTGCGGCCATTGCGACATTAACGGCTATAAAACCGCTGGCACTGGCTTTTAGCCCCGATGATTCTTTGCTGGCCGTTCTGACTGAAGATGGTTCCATTCGGCTCTGGGAGCGCGAGTCGGCATCGCTTCGGGCCGCATTTTCCGGCCCGCGGCGATACGTCGGCGGCCTGCAATTCGGCCTGGCCGGTGCATGGCCGCTGGTGAGTTGGGGCGGCGACGGCAATATCCGGCTCTGGCCCACCAATGGAATATCTGAGCCGTTAGCCCTTGGCGGCCATGCGAATGTTGTGATGGGCTGCGCGGTGCGTGAAGCCGGGCGCGAACTGGTTTCCTGGAGCTATGATGCGACGCTGCGGCGGTGGGATCTTGCGACCGGCCGTGCGCTGGCGGTACTGCGCGGTCATAGTGAGGGCATCCTGGCCGGCGTCCTTACTCCCGACGGCGCTACGGTGATCACCGCCGGAGATGACGCAACGGTGCGGTTGTGGGATCTGGAGACCGATCGCTGTCGGGTGGTGTTGCGCCAACACGCCACGAAAGTGCTGGTGCTGGCGGTCGATCCCGGCGGTCGGCGCTTTGTGTCCGGTGCGGAAGACGGCAGCATCTATTTGTGGGATACCACGAGCGGCGAGCTTGTGGCGGCGCTGCAAGGCCATCGCCGGCGAATCAGTGCCGCCGCCTTCAGCCGCGACGGACAACAGGTTGTGACGATCGCGGAAGATGGCCACGCCGCATTATGGAACGGCGAGACCGGCGCATTGATCCGGCGCTGGTCGGTGTCGAACGGCGCCGGGATGCACCTGGCGCTGTTGGCCGGTGATACGCTGCTGGCAACCGCCGGCTACGACAAGAGCATGCGCCTGTGGGATCTTGCAACCGGCCGGCTTGTTGCTACATTGTACGGCCTGGCCAACTTCCGCGCCCTTATGCCGATCGGTGAACTCCTATGCGCCGGTGACGCCGCCGGAAATCTCTGGGTGCTCGAGGTAAATATGCGCTATATTACCAGGTAACACGCAATCCCCACTGTGAGCACCGCGTTTCCAGTCATCTTGCCCATGGCCTGGTGCAAAGCCAGGGCAGCTTGACAGCTTTTAACCGATCCGATACAATCCCGCTTTGATCACAGTCTCTAACCAATGAAGGATGTCGCTACGGGCTACGCAGTGTAGTGAGCCGTTTGAGGCTTCATGTCTGCTTCGAAACCGCCGACCTTCCCCGATGTCAGGGGGCATGACTGAAAGGGATGTTTGCGTCTTCGTAGCGGTTCACTGAACGATTCCGCAGTGATGTCGTACACACTGGTGATGACCGTGTGATCATTTTCACATTCGTGACGGTAGCTCCCCATGGGAGCAGGCAGACTCTCCTACTCGCTGACTCTGTAAGGAGTGGCATCGCATGAAGCGAACACTGAGTTTACTGACCCTGATCGGTATTTTGATGACGTTGCTTGCAGCTTGTGGTGGTGCCCCCGCCACCGAGCCGACGAGCGCCCCCCGCCACCGAGCCGACTCGGACGCGCC
>JAAUQO010000184.1 GCA_012032775.1 Oscillochloris sp.
CCGTCGTCGCAGAAGCGGATGTCGCAACCGCAGACGCCACCGCCGCCGTGGATGCGCCCGCCGTCGTCGCAGAAGCGGATGTCGCAACTGCAAACGCCACCGCCGATACAGCGGAAACATCCGGCGATGTCGTCGCAGTAGCCGACGCCCAGGCCCAGATCGGCGGGCTCGAAGCAATTGAGGAGGTCTTTACCAGTATCTACGAGCAGGTCAATCCGTCGGTGGTGACGATCCTGACCCGCCAGGCAGCCACGCCGGGCGGCCAGATGCCGGGCATCCCCGAGATCCCCGGTTTTCCCATTCCCGAAGCGCCGCAAGGCCAACCCGGCGGCGGCCTTGGTTCCGGGTTCGTCTGGGATGCGGAAGGCCATATCGTTACCAATAACCATGTGATCGCCGGCGCCGACGAGATCTCGGTCACCTTCCCCGATGATGTAACCCTGGACGCAGAAGTAGTCGGCACCGACCCGGCCAGCGATCTGGCGGTGTTGCGGATCGATCCCGAAGCCCACGAACTGATCCCGATTCAGGTGGCCGACTCGACAGAGGTGCAGGTCGGCGAGGTTGTGGCCGCGATCGGCAATCCCTTCGGCGAGGCCAGCACCCTGACCACCGGCATCATCAGTGCGCTCGGCCGCTCGTTGCCGGTCGGCGAGGGCAATACAATCGGCAGCGGTCCGATTTATACAATCCCCGACGTGATCCAGACTGATGCGGCGATCAATCCCGGTAACTCCGGCGGTGTGCTGCTTAACGATCAGGGCGAATTGATCGGCGTGCCGACAGCGATCGCCTCGCCGGTGCGTGCATCGGCCGGGATCGGTTTCGCCGTCCCATCGGTGATTGTGCAGAAAGTTGTTCCCGCCCTGATTGCCGACGGCAGCTACGCCCATCCCTGGCTCGGCGTCAGCGGCCTGACCCTGAGCCGCGATCTGGCGACGGCGATGGATCTGGAGCGCGATCAGCGCGGCGCACTGGTGGTAAGTGTGGCCGACGGCAGTCCTGCCGCCGAGGCCGGGCTTGCGGCCAGCAACGAGAGCACCACGATCGACGGCCAGGAGGCGCCGATCGGCGGCGATATTATTGTCGCGATTGAGGGCGAGCCGGTACAGAGTTTCGACGACCTGACAACCTACCTGACGCGCTACACCGAGGTTGGTGAGACGATCACACTGACGGTATTGCGTGATGGCGAGGAAGTTGAGTTGGCGGTTGAGCTTGCGCCGCGCCCCGGTTCCAGCGACGCGCAAACCGGGCAAGCCGGCGTGACGCTCGGCATTCTGGGCGCCGACTTGATCCCGCCGATCGCTCAGGCGATGGGGCTGGACGCCGATCAACAAGGTGTGCTGATACAGCAAGTGATGCGCGATAGCCCGGCTGCCGCCGCAGGCTTGCAGGGCAGCTCCGAGAGTGTGACAATCCAGGGGTTGCCGGTGTTGATCGGCGGCGACGTGATCACCGGCTTTAACGGCGAAGCGATTGCGAATGTGGCTGAACTTCAGCAGGCGCTCCAGCAACTCGACGGCGACAGCGCAACCCTGACTATCTTGCGCAACGGCGAGGAACAAACCCTTGAGGTAGACTTCGGCGCCGCCGGCGAAAGCTAAGCCGTATTCAAGGAGCGGTTGTGGTTTGCTCGCTCCATGGGCAAACCACTCCCGCTCGGGCATCAGGGAGCGCCGCGCGATGTCAACTCATTGTTTGTGGGCCTCCGCCGCGAGCGCCAGATAATGGATCGCCATCGCGATCCCGCGATACAATCCCGGCAGGTGGATCTTCTCGTTCGGCGCGTGTAAGTTGTCGTCGGGCAAGCCGAACCCGATCAGCACCGCCGGTGCATTAAGCGTCGTTTGCAGATCATGCACAATCGGCAACGAGCCGCCGCCGCGTACATACACCGGCGGCACGCCGAACGCCGCCGCATAGGCCCGTTCGGCGGCTTGCACCATCGGATGCCGGTAATCCACCAGCGCCGGTTTACTATCCTTCAGTTGATCGATCTCAAGCTGCACCGTCGGCGGACATTGGGCGCGTAGATGCGCCGCAACCAACTCCGCGATCTGGTCGGGATCCTGGTTCGGCACCAGCCGAAAACCGATCTTGGCCCAGGCCGTCGCCGGGAGCACCGTCTTGATTCCGGCGCCGCTGTAGCCGCCGCCCATACCGTGGATCTCGAAAGTCGGCCGACTGCCCAATCGTTCGATCAAACTGTAGCCGGCCTCGCCGGCCAGGGCCGGCGCACCGCTGAGTGCCTGCACGATCTGATCGCTGATTGGCGCGCGCGCCAGCAGTTCTCGTTCTTCCGGGCCAAGAGTCTGAACGTGCTCGTAGAACCCCGGCACCTGCATGCGCCGGTCGGCGGACTGAATACTGCTTAAAAGCCGGGCCAGCACATTGAGCGGATTCTCGACGCCGCCGCCGAAGGTGCCGGAATGCAGATCGCTGGCCGGGCCACGCACGCGAATCTCCAGCCCGCAATTGCGCGGACACCGATCATGATCGCCGGCAGATTCGGCCCCAGCATCGGCTGATCGGCGATCAGCACCGCATCGCAGGCCAGCCATTCCCGTTCGGCATGGACAAAAGGCACCAGATTAGCGCTGCTTACCTCCTCTTCGCCCTCGATCAGCAGCTTGAAATTACAGGGCGGCCCACCAGCCGCCAGCCAACTCGCCACCGCCGCAATCAAAGCCAGGATCTGGCCTTTATCGTCGGAAGCGCCACGAGCGAACAGATTCTCGGCGCGCACTGTCGGTTCAAAGGGCGGTGTTGCCCATAATTCCAGTGGATCGGCCGGCTGCACATCATAGTGGCCGTAGATCAGCACTGTTGGCGCAGCCGGCCCGGCCCCAAGCCAGGCCGCCGTCACAATCGGATGGCCGGCAGTCTGGTGGACAGTCACCGCATCCATGCCGATCGTCAGCAGATAATCGCGCAGCCAGATCGCCGCAGATTGCACATCACCGGCATGCTGCGGCTCCATGCTGACGCTGGGAATACGCAACCACGCAATCAGGCGCGCCAGAAACCCATCACGATCGGCCTGGGCGTGGGTAAGTGCAGCTTGCAAACGATCCATCCTGAACCTCCAACTTTCCCATCTACTCTACGATCCACGGCATCCCCGACACGGCACTGCTGCGCTGGTTGGGATCGGTGAGGATGTTCAACACGCTCGGGCCGTCGGCGTTGAGTGCGCGGCCTAACGCCGGGCCAAGCTGCTCGATCCGTTCGATCAATGCACCATTAGCCCCGAGCGCCCGCGCCATTTCGTCGTAGCGAGTTGGGCCGAGTTGCGAAGCCACGATCCGCTCCTCGCCGAAGCGCCGCCGCTGCCCGTCGCGGATCTCGCCCCAACCCTGATCATTGGCGATCAGTACCACAATCGGGATTTTGTGGCGTACGGCGGTATCCAACTCCATCGCACACAAACCGAACGAGCCGTCACCCATCAGTGCGATCACCGGCCGACCCGGTTGGGCCAATTTCATGGCGTTGGCAAACGGTACACCGACCCCAAGATGGCCGGTGCTGCCCACCCAGATGATGCCCTGGGGCGCGCGGGCATCGAGGTACTGAATGCCGAAGGCGGCGATATAGCCGCCGTCGATCACGGTGATTGCGTCGGCCGGCGCAAGCTCGGCCAGAGCCTGCACCAGTTGGATGGAGTGAATCGGTTGATCGGATGTGCGTTCGGCGATCCCGGCCTGTAACGTCGTCTGACGGCGCAACTCGGCCAGCGAACCCGTGGCGCGGGCCTGCCATGCCGGCGCGACCGCGACCGACCGGCGTTCAAGGCCGGCATGCAGTTGCTCCAACACGGCCCGCGCATCGGCGACGATCCCGATATCGACCGGGCGATTCTTGCCGATACTCTCGGCGTGCATATCAACCACGATCGCCCGCGAATCCTCGGCAAAGAGCGGCGGACGACCATAGCCGATCGTCCAATCCAGGCGTGTGCCGATCACCAGATAGCAGTCGGCGCCAAACGCACCTGCGGGCATAAAGCCGACCGCCAGCGGATGATCGTCGGGCAACAGGCCGCGGGCGAGATTGCGCACCAGCACCGGGATTCCGCTTGCCTCAGCGAAGCTGCGCAACGCCGCTCCGCCGCCTGACCAGAACACGCCGCTGCCGGCCACGATCAGCGGGCGCTCGGCCGCTGCCAGTAACTCCAACGCCTGATCGATCTGAAACGGATCGGCGTGCGGGCGCGACTCGCTGCGGTAGTTCTTGGGGAATGCGACCATCGCCGGGTCGATCGGCGCTCGCAGATGTTCCAGCGGGAAATCCAGAAAAACCGGGCCGGGCCGACCACTGTGCGCGTGACGCACGGCCATGGCTGTGTACTCGGGCAAGCGGCGTTGCTCGAAACAGGTGCGGCGCCATTTCGTCACCGGGCGCAGCAATTCAAGTTGGTCGATCGCCTGCATCACACCAATATCGCGACCGGCCAATGAGCCCTGGGCCGTACAAAGCAACAACGGCACCTGGCTTTCGTAGGCCACCTGCATGCCCGGCAACGCATTCACGATTCCCGGCGCACCATCGACAAATGCAACCCCGAGCCCGCCGGTCGCGCGGGCGAAGCCGTCGGCCATATGCACCGCCTGTTGCTCGTGGCGCACATCGATCACCCGAATATCGTGATCGAGGCAGGCATTCACCAACTCGTAGTTATGGCCGCCCACAAGCGTAAAGACGTGGCTCACACCCGCATCTTTCAGCACGCGCACCACCAGATCGCCGCCGTTCATGGTTGTCATGCGTCCCTCCGGTAGAGTCGCAGCATTCGCCGCTACTTTTTTCCAAACGGTACAAAACATCCCAGGCGCATGCCTCGACCGACAGCATAGCGGGGATGATCGCTCTCAGATTTGCAATTGGGCGACAACGGTTGCATCACCCACGGCATAGCGCAAGCTCGGTTGCGGCGCGTCGGCGGCTGCGATGATCGCCGCAACCACGATCGCCGGATCTTGTGCGGCGGCGGCCCGCGATTGCGCCGCATCGGCCAGGGCCATCACCGCCGGATGATAGGGGCTGTCGGCGGGCAAATTCATGAGCGCATCACGCAATGCGCCCGCCGGCATGGGCGTGGCGAAGAAGCCACAGGGTTCGATCAGCACCACAGCGATCCCGAACGGCTGAACTTCGCCTGCCAACGCGGCACTGAAGCCCTCGACCGCATACTTGGTGGCGCAATACACGCTTTGGAACGGCTGCCCGATCCGCCCGCTGTCGGAGGAGAGATTAATGATCCGGCCGCCGCCCTGGGCGCGCAATTGCGGCAGCACAGCACGGGTTACCGTCATCAGGCCGAGCACATTCACCGCGAAAAGTTGCTCAACCCGCGCCGGAGCGATCTCCTCGAACGGCCCGCCCAGGCCAAGCCCGGCGTTGTTCACCAGCAGATCGATCCGCCCGAAATGCGCCGCCGCCGCCGCCACCGCCTCCCGCGCCTGTTCGGCAGCGGTCACATCGAGTTGCAGCTTCAGCAACCGATCGGCCTCGGCGCAACGCAGATGATCCAGCGCATTCACATCACGGTCGCTCGCCGCCACACATTCGCCGCAGTCGAGCAACATCTGCGCGAGCAAAGCCCCAAACCCCGTCGCACAACCGGTAATCAGCCAGGTACGCATTGGTTATCCTTTGGAGATACTGTTGTGGTTGCGCCGCAACAATATCTCCAAGCTAACGTGCCGCTCGCATTTTGCATTCAATCTGCGGTCGCCGTTCGCGGCATACGTTCATCGGGAACGATCACGCGGCCTTCGCGAGCGCGCGAGACGAAGAAGGCGCCGAGCAGCACGGCGACAAAGCCGGTGAACCAGAGCGCTTGCGCGCCGAACATGTTCATCAGCGCACCATAACTGGGCGGGCCGAGGATCTGCGCAATGGCGGTGCCGATGCCGTAGATCCCGCTAAACAGGCCGATCTGGCGCGGTGATGAGAACTCCTGGAACATAATCACACCGTTCACCAGCACCAGCGCCCAGATAAAGCCGATCACGCCGAGCAACACCGCATACACGGTGATACTGCGATTGAACGCGCCCACCAGATAAAGCGGGCCGAGCAGCATCAGGCCGGTGAGAATCGTGCGCTGGCGGCCGAAACGGGCGGCGGCAAAGCCGGATGGTATCGCGCCCACCAGATAGCTCAGGGCCAGAATGGCGGCAAAATTCGCCGCATCGCCACCGGTCATGTCCAGCGACGTGGTGGCAAACGTCGTCCAGAACGACTCCAGCCCATTCCAGGCTGTCCAGGTGAAAAAGACGCCGGCCATAAAAAGCAGCGGGCTTTTCTGCGGAATGCGGAAGAGTGTGCGAACAGCGGCGGGAATACTGGTCGGCAGATCGCCGGCGACATTCTGGCCGGTGCCTTCAGGGATCGGCGGCTCTTTGATCCCGAAGAAGATCACCACGGCGGCAACCAGCAGAAAGATCGAAACCATGCTGAAGGGCAGGATCTTGTTCAGATCAAACAATTCGCCGCCCACCAACAACGCCGCGATCGCACCCATCCCGGCCATCAAATCACAGATGCCGCTCACCTGGGTGCGCGAACCTTTTGGAAACAGATCCGAGAAGAGTGAGAGCAGCGCCGGGCGAAAAACCGTCATGCAGATGTTCATCACAACCGCCGCAAGGATCAATGCGATCAAGGTGGTGTTGGCGAAGAACGGCAGCACCAGCGTTGCGACGGCGGCCAGCGGCATGCCGATCAAGATGTATGGCTTGCGCCGTCCGAACCGCGAACGGGTCAGATCGCTGCGGGCGCCCCAGAATGGCTGCAACGAAAGCGCCGCAATGTTGTCGAAGGTCATGAACAGGCCGATCAGCGCCAGATTGGTTGTGAACTCGCGGTAGAACAGGGGCATAAAGGCGTTGTACGAAGTCCAGATCGCCTGGAGTGCGAACCAGCCCACACCAAGACTGACCACCTGCCGTTTCATACGATCTCCTTCGAATAAACAGGCTACGCTGCCCTATGTCAATGCGAAAGGCGAAATGCAGAATGCGAATGGCAAAATGCAATGCGTGACGTGGCCGGCTTACTCCAGATCAAGCATGCGACAAAGGTAGGTGTGGAGGAAATTTTTGAACGTTGCCAGCCTGATCGGATCGTGCGGATCGCCGCGACCCTGATCGGGATCGAGCGGGCCGCCGAGAAAATAGCCGTACAACAGCCAGCTAAAGCTCTGCAGAAACAGATCAAGATCGAAGTCGGCGCGATCGATCGCGCCGGCAACTCGGGCGCGCTCAAGCAAGCTATGTAACGAGCGATACAGCGGCAGCGAGAACTCGGTCTCGATCCCGTCGGCCTCGGCCGGATGCTCCAACCAACGGCGTACCCATAAGCGCGGCGCCTCGGGGTATTCCAGCGTCATCGCAATCACCGTATCGACCAGTTCTTCCAACAAAGCCCGCAATGCCGTTCGATCGTGCAGAGTTACATCATCGGCCCGCACGATAAAACTGTCGATCACGGCCTGTTCCTGCGCCGCAAGCCGTTGGAACACGGCGCGGTACAATTCGGCCTTCGCGCCGTGATGGTAATGAACCGTGGCGATATTCACGTCGGCGGCGGCGGCAATATCGCGCAGCGAAGCACCGTGCAAGCCCCGCTCGGCGAAAAGCTCGCTGGCGCACGCAGAATTCGCTCGCTGCTATCACCCGCGCCGTCTTTTGGACGTCCCGGAGATCGCATCAATATTATTCCATCAAGTGATTAATTCGGTGGCGCTATTGTACGTCGCAGGCGGGGAGTTGTCAATAGGGGCGCGGAACAATCAAATCGGCCCTGCGTCGCGGTGGGCAAGCACATGGGCGATCGCCAAACCAATTACCGCGACAACCACGGCGGCGATCACGAGGATAGGATTGATCGTCGGGAAGCCGTCACCCAGGCTTTGCACCGAGGCGCCGGCCAGCACAATCGCAACCACGCCCGGTAAGCTGCCGAGGGTATTGGCGGCCAGAAAGCGCAGATACGGCACATGGGCCGCGCCGATCATGTAATTCAGCGGATCATAGGGCAGAAACGAGAGCCGCAACGCCACCACGGTAAGAAAGGCCCGCCGGCGCAATGCGCGACTGTAGCGCCGTAGCAGGCCTGCCTGTTCCAGGTTCGGCTGGTGGCGCACCGAGAACCGCCCCAGGCTGTAGGTGAGGGTGGCGGAAAGATTACAGCCGATCAGGGTGAGCACAACGCCCCACAGCGGGCCAAAACTCAGGCCGGCTACCGCACCGAGCAACGCTGCCGGCACCAGCAAGAGCGGGCTTAATGCCGCGATCAGCACAAAGATCAGCGGTCCGGCCGAACTCATGCAGAGGTGCAGTAACTCGCCGACCAGTTCAGTAGAGGTCATGTTTTGTTGCTGCGCCGTACCATGGAGCGCAAACAATAAACTGCCCCAAACAATCGCGACAAGCAAAATCCGTCGCCGTCGCCATAGCCACGCGCGAAATCCGGCCCTACGCGAATCCGAGTTGGTGATCTGAGAATGACCGGCCATGCCGCCACGATAACCGCAAGTTCTTACATAGATCTTACATAGCGCGAACAAAACCGGATCAAGCCAGGTTTGCACATTGGCTACAACAAGCTGCGGCCCTACAGCAACATATTGATCGCCACTCCGGCGAAGAACGCAAATTGGAAGCAGAGCAACGCGATCACGGCTACGGTACGCCGATTAAATGTTGTCGTCAGCATCAAGGTGCTCTTGATGTCGATCATCGGGCCGAACACCAGAAAGGCCAGGATGGCGCCGGGCGTAAAGCTGTTCACAAAGGCCAGCGCAATAAACGAATCAACCGTCGAACAGATCGACAGCAACACGGCCAGTCCGGCCATCACCAGCACCGAGATCACCGGGCCGTCGCCCAGCGCCAGCAGCGCCTGCTGCGGCACCAGGGTTTGCAGGCCGGCGGCAAGCATCCCGCCCGCCACAAGGTAGCGCAACATCTCGAAAAACTCGGCGTTGGCGTGGCCAAGCACCTGCCGCAAGGTACCGGCGATCGTCTCCGGTTGATCGTGGCTGTGGTCGTGGTGATGATCATGCCCACAGTGCCCGTGGTCGTGTTCATCATCATGATCGACGCCGGGCGCCAGAATCATCGTGCGCGCCGGTGCACTGCCCACCAGTACGGCGACAGTCACCGCAATCGCGATCGTCAGGCCAGCCCGCCAGGCCACCATCTGCCACTCGCCGAACGCCACAAAGGTTGAGATCAACACAATCGGGTTGATGACCGGCGCCGCTAATGCAAACGCAATTCCGGCCGGCAGCGCCGCACCTTTCGTGAGCAAGCGGCGGGTGGCCGGGATCGAGCCGCATTCGCAAACCGGAAATGCCAATCCAAGCAGCGAGCCGCCTAAAGCCGCCAATAGTGGGTGACGCGGCGACAACCGCTGGATCGTCTCGGCGCTGACATACAGGTGGATCGCCGAGGAGACCAGCACGCCGGCCATAAGAAAGGGCAGCGCTTCGATAAAAATCCCTAGAAAGACCGTCACAAAGCCCTGGAGCCGCGCACTTAGCGGGGCAAGTTCCGCCGGCACCGCCAGCTCACTGGCGATCCACAACCCCGTGATCAGCAGCAGGGCCAGCAGCGGTGCAACCGCCCGTCGCACAACACTCGGCCGGCGTGGAGCGGAAGGTGCGGCAAGGGGCGAAGATTCGTTGATCGATTGCATAAAAATAGGGGATTACGGTTGTACCGTGATTTGACTCGAAGCTGTTTGTTCCAACAATTCGACCGGCTCCAGCAATTCTTCAAAGGCGGCCCGTTGTTCGGCCGTACCCAGCACCGCCACCTGCACACCGGGGTGCAAGCGTGCGTCGGGGCCGGGGTTCGTCTGCACCGCGCCGTCGTACAACAGGGCCACGACCGACGCGCCGGTGCGTTTGCGCAACGCACTCTCGCCGATCGTCGTATGTGCCAATGGCGAATCATCCGGAACAGTATACCAACTAATCTCCAGCGAGCGGCGCACACGGCGCAGTTGGCGCAACGCGATCGCATCGGAGTTCAGATCCTCGATCGAACGATACTGCTCCGAGCGCACCGAGTCGCTCAGACGCTCGATCTCCACCGGCGGCACATCGGCATGTAACAGCGCCTGCCGTACCATCTCCAATCCCGCCTCGAACTCCGGCTGCACCACCTCGTGAATACCGAGGTTATGCAATATTTCAAGTTGCGTGAGCTGATTGGCCCGAGCGACCATATGCAAGCCGGGGCTCAGCAGGCTAGCCTGGCGGACGATCATCTCAATATCGATTGCCGCCGGAACCGCCACCAACAACAGCCGTGCCTGGGCGACGTGGGCCGCCTCAAGCACCACCGGGCTGGCCGCATCGCCGTAGATCACCGGCACCCCGGCAGCCTTCAATTCGTCCATACGGCTCTGATCGCGCTCGATCACCACAAACGGCAGACTCAAGCGTTGCAGCAGATCGGCAATATAGCGCCCAACCCGCCCATACCCGGCGATGATAAAGTGATCCTTGAGCGTTTCTTCGCGGATATCGACCATATCGAGCGGCGGCGCGGGCCGAAAGCGCTGCCATATGCCATAGGCCGGTTCACTCAAGCGACTGACAAACGGCGTCAGCAACATCGTCGTCAGGGCCACAGCCAGCACCAGATTGTACTGCTCATTGTCAAGCGCACCGGCATTCAGCCCGACGCGGGCCAGCACAAATGCGAACTCGCCGACCTGAAAGAGTCCGAAGCCCACCGCCAACGGAACCTCGCCGCCATAGCCGAAACTACGCACCACCCCGCTGAAGATCAACGCCTTGCCAAGACTTACCGCCAACACCACCAGAAGGATGGTTCCGGCGTTGGCCAGCAAGAAACGCGGGTCGAGCAGCATGCCGACCGAGACGAAAAAGAGCATGCCGAAGACATCGCGCAGCGGCACAATATCGCTGAGCGCCTGATGACTATAATCCGACTCGCTCAGCACCATTCCGGCCACAAATGCACCGAAGGCGAACGAAAGCCCGACCAGATAGGTCGCATAGCCGATCCCTAAGCCGAGCGCCATAATCGTGATCAGGAACAACTCGCGCGAGTTCCAGGCCGCGATTCGTTTGAGCAAGAACGGGATCAGGCGCGTGCCGACAAAAACCATGGCGGCGATAAACAGGCCCGCCCGTACCACGGCCCACCCCAATTGCGCGATCCCGGCTTGCAGATCGCCCAACTCGGGCAGGATGATCATCAACGGCACCACGGCGATATCTTGCACGATCAGCATGCCGATCATCAGCCGGCTGGCCAGCGTGCCGAGGGTGCCGCGGGCCATCAGGGTTTTCAGGATCACCATAGTGGATGAGAGCGCCACTAACCCACCCAACCACAGCGAACTATAATCCGACCAGCCGATCAGCCGGCCAAGCGCCCAGCCAAGCGCCATTGAAAGCGCCAGTTGCAGCGGCGTGCCGACAAAGGCGATCCATTTGATGCGGGCGAGTTTACGGAAGTTGAATTCCAGGCCAAGTGCAAAGAGCAGCAGCGCCACTCCGATCTCAGCCAGCAACTCAATATCGTGGATCTCGACCACCGTCGGACCGCCGGTGTATGGCCCAACCAACACCCCGGCCACAATGTAGCCCAGGATCAATGGCTGGCCGAACCGCTGTGCGACAAAACCACCCACAAGTGCAGCAACCAGGATTATGGCAATATCGGCGGCAATTCCCATAGCGCGATCCTATTCGGGTTGTGCAATCGGTTCTGCGTAGTGATGAGCAGTTCTCGGTTCTGGGTTCTCGGTTCTGAGTTCTGGGTTCTGGGTTCTGGGTTCTGGGTTCTGAGTTCTCGGTTCTCAGTTCTCGGTGCTCGGTGCT